>CAYPIE010000002.1:71707-237374 GCA_964410665.1 uncultured Alcaligenaceae bacterium | reverse complement strand
GTCCCCGCCCGGTGACGTGATAGCCATTGCTGGTGAGGGGTTGGATCACCTCTTCGGTAAATGAAGGAGCGGACCAGAGCAAGCGAGCCGTAGCTAGACCGGAGATTTCGCGATATTCTGCGCGGACTTCATAGCTCTGCCCAGCGACCAAGTCATAATTCCCGCTGACGCTGGTTGCCGCTTGGCCAAAAGGCGGCCAGCTATCGATGACGGTTGTCCAATTCGTAGTCCCTTCGGGACGCAAGTACAGTCGAAAGCCATCGTCGCTGATGGCCCGGAAGGTATAGGTCTCGGTAAAGCGTGGGATGAGTCGGCCCGACCAGCGGGCGGCGAACTGGTCGGGGCCAACCTCGGTGAAATTTGGACTGAGGCTTCCGCCTGGGGCCAGCTCTCCCCATTCGAAATCGATGCGGACCTCGCGTCGGGTGAAGGCCGGTTTGCCCACCAAGTCACTCTTGGCGAAGTATTCCCCCCATAGCCCCGCGTCCGCGAATCCGCCACCAACCGATGGAGTGAGACGATCCTCGAGTCGATCTAGCTGGAGGAACCGGCGCGGACGATGCTTCCGCCGATTGGCTTGAGACATCGCGTCGGTCAAGGGTGCCTGAGTCTGTTCGGGCGGGGACGGACATGGCTTTGAGGGACGTAGGCAGTGTCGAAACGATCCTCGCGGTTCGTTGGTCATTCTTGACCTCCCATGAAATCTAAACTTTAGTTTGAATCGTCCCCCTGCAAACTCCCCAAGATTTCCATGCCGAACGTTCACTCAAGGGGAATCGTGCTACGTGTTGCGTTGCGAGGTGCTTTGTATTCATGCAGAAACAAGGTAGTAGAGGATTTCTCGAATTAAAATCGGAAAAGAAGATTCATGCTCGCATTGTTCCCACAGTGAGTACCTGTTGACACGAGTGGATTGTGTCCATGGTCCACACGAAAATTATGGTATTGTCAGTGCTCCGTCACTGTTCCAAACTCGCGCAGCAGCAGATTGGCGACCACGACTGCCACTGCAACGGAACGGGTCAACAAGCTGCGGTTGATTCAAGATTGTGCTTCGATGGAGGCGATCTCTCGGATCTTCAGGGAGGCTGGACATTCGGCAGACTTGGGGTCACGCTGTGTCATCCGGTGGCGATAGCGATGCTTCTTTGCGCCAACGCATCCAGCGTGGATCGATGCCGGAGAGGTGGTCGACGAGGGCCTCCCCGAATGGGAGAAAATCGGGGGAGAGGTGTCATTCGATCTGATCGAAATGGAAATGCTGTGTAGGGGTCTTGGACGGTTGTATGAGGAGTTTAGACGCGAAGTGCGCTCGGGACGGTTGAGGAATGCGTAAGGATTGCAGTGCCCGTTCACAAAGCAAGTGCCGAAGAGAGGACTTGAACCTCCACGAGCTAATGCTCACTAGAACCTGAATCTAGCGCGTCTGCCAATTCCGCCACTTCGGCAAGTGTTCTGGAAGCGAAATAAATCTACCGCTATTCATCATAAAGCGATCCGGCAGAGCGTCAAGATGCGGTTCGCCCGCATTTGGTCTCCGTTCATCGGTTCAGAGGTGTTCCCGCATGAGTGGCTTTGGCAACGCATATAATTCCGTTCGGGTCCGACTCGCGAATGCTACCTCGGTGCGCGAGTCGCAACGTTATGTGCTGTATTGGATGCAGATCTATCGACGCTTGCACCACAATCATGCACTTGATTATGCCTGCGCATGGGCAGAGTCGTTGGGGAAACCTTTGGTCATCTTTGAAGGTCTTCGCTTCGATTACCGCTGGGCGAGTGTGCGCCACCATCGCTTTTTGCTCGAAGGCATGCAGGCCAACGCCCGACTTGCCGCCGAGCGAGGCATCCATTACTGGCCGTTTGTGGCGACTCCGGAACGCTGGAGCGAGGTATTACAAAATCCTGAGCAATGCTATCAGGGCTTTCAACCGGATGGCCGCGGCTTACTTCGCCATCTTAGCCGCGATGCGTGTTTGGTCGTGACCGATGACTGGCCTTGCTATGTGGTACCGGAGCAAACCGCAGCCCTCGCCTCGAAGGTGGACGTCGCAGTACATGCCATCGATGGCAATAGTATCGTCCCCTTGAATTATCTCGGCGATCCGATCAAAGCGGCCGCTCATCTGCGACCACGCATTCACCGCGAGTTTGCCGAGGCTTGGCGACACCGGGCACACTCCCAGCCCGAGTTCTCAAGTGTATTACGTCAACCGGTTGAACCCAGCATTCCGTTGTGGGACCCCGAAGGAGATCTGGACGCATTGCTTGCTCGGTTGCCCATCGATCAAACGGTCCCAGCCATTCCAGGCGTAGTCGGGGGGGACGAAGCCGGACGTCAGTTGCTGAGGACGTTTGTCCAAGAGAAAGTCTCGCGCTATGCGACGGGCCGAAATCAACCGGAAGATCCAAGCGAGAACGCGGCCAGCCAACTTAGTCCATATCTTCGTTCAGGACATCTTTCGATCCAAGAAGTGGTCGATCGCGTCCTTCAGACGCCTGGTCATTGGGATCTGGAGCAACTCAATCCTGCCCAACGAGGCAAACGCGAAGGATTCTATTCAACGGATGAGAATGTCAATAGTTTTCTAGATGAAGCGATTACCTGGCGTGATGTCGGACAACAGTGGCACTGGCATCGCCGCCACGATGTGGTGAGTCTGGAGCGTGCGTTGCCCGATTGGGCCAAAGCCACGCTCAACAAGCATGCCGGAGATCCACGTGAATATGTTTATTCACTCGAGGACTGGGAAGCCGGTAACACGCACGATGCGTTATGGAATGCTGCCCAACGTGAGCTGGTTGCGACCGGACGGATTCACAATTATCTTCGCATGCTTTGGGGTAAGAAGGTGCTCGAATGGTCAACCAGTCCGGAGCAAGCGTACGAATTCTTAGAACACATGAACAATAAATATGCTATTGATGGACGGGATCCCAACTCTTACACCGGGATCCTGTGGTGCTTTGGTTTATTTGACCGACCGTGGCCCCCGGAACGAAAAGTGTTTGGTACAGTTCGCTACATGTCCTCGGAGAACACCGCAAGGAAATATAAATTAGCGGGTTACTATCGCTACATCGATTCGCTGCCCACGATTGCCGATGTTTGGGACGGAAAGACTCTGCGTAAAGCTAGCACATTATTCTCCTGACCCGAGCAATTCTGGTGGTGGTGCACGTTTCCAGGAAGAAATCTCGCATATGAACTCAGGATAAGTTTGGCAAGATGTGTCTTCCTTGGGAACTTTTGTGTTGCTGAAGTGTTCCCAATCCTAGGTGAGGCGCAACCGATCAGTCGCCCAACTTGGGAGGGAACAAAATGCCTCAGAAGTTACTGCACTGGCCTATGAACGTCCAGCTTGGCTTGGGACTCGGCCTTACGCTCGCGTGGATTGGGTTTGGACCCTCTTTGGGCCTGGATTTTTGGAATGTGCCACACCTGCATCAAAAGCTTGCTGCTGCGGAGGAAAAACGCGAGGAACTGTCCCTGGTCGCGGAACTGACCCATGATCGCATTCGACTGAAGCGTCAGGCAATCGCTGACTTGATCGCGGGGAACTCCGACTTCCCCAGCACCGTGGAGTTGGTCAAGCGGATTGCTGCCACCGATCCAGTTCTAGTCCGTTACATCCGTCTTCGCTATCCGGGAAGCACCGATTCCGAATCGTTTGCCCGACATGTGCTTCAGCTGGCCCGGGTGCAAATTCTTTATCATGGCAATGACCAGCCTGAACTGCTCTCCAAAATCGAATCCGAATACGCTTCCTTTCTTGCAGAAAGTCATTCGGTGGCCGTCGATTTCTTACCGTAGGGATCGGGCTCAACCGCAAAAACGCTTCAATTGAAACAATTCCTCCGATGTTTTTGCACCATCCGTCACGAGTTCGGCGATCATGCGAGCAATAATCGGGGTGAACTTAAACCCATGCCCCGAGAAACCCCCCGCGAGGATGACTCGCTCAGACTCCGGGTGACGGTCCACAAGAAAATGGTGATCGGGGGTCATCGTGTAGGTACATACCTGAGCCAGATTCAGGGAGCCGAAATCGCTTGACCGCAGATACCCTTGGATGA
Source organism: uncultured Alcaligenaceae bacterium (assembly GCA_964410665.1). Classification (GTDB taxonomy): domain Bacteria; phylum Planctomycetota; class Planctomycetia; order Gemmatales; family Gemmataceae; genus CAYPIE01. Next base: position 233,297 of record CAYPIE010000002.1, on the reverse strand, counting down.
ATGAGCGGATTTGTTCGATATCCGCGTCCGTGATCGTACGTGGAATCTCGCCGGGGGAGGTATGCTCCGTACCGCCATAATGCCGGGCCAGCTTGAGTCCCCGGTTTGCATTCTCGAGCGGGAACCCATAAAAGTACCCCCCTGGCGTGTCCGCAATAAAGATCGGTAGTGCTGCTTGAGCGTAGTCATCGGTCGGGGATACGGCAAACCAGGTCGCCACTTGTCGCATGAGTGTCAGCGGTAGGGCGAGCTCAGCAACGAGCCCAGCGAGCCACGGCCCGACCGTCAGTACCAGGCATTCGGTATCATACTGGGCGTGGTCGGTCTGGACTTGGATCCCGCTTGGACCTGCCGTCCAGTCAAGCACGGCTTCACCGACATGAACTCGGGCACCCAACCGACGTGCTTCGTCGACCTGGGTGGTCAGCGATTCTTCGACCGCCAGACCACCTGCTTCGTGCTCCAGCACTCCCACCCAGTTGCTAGGGATCTGCTCGAAAGCTGGAAAGCGACGGATCACTTCGGGATGGTCAAGCTGTTCGACCGCCAAATGATGCACCTTCGCGGCTTGGAGCACTCCTTGGAGGAGCTCACTTTCGGGGAGCCCCAGTGATAAACACGCCGAAGGGGTCAGGAGCGTCTTTCCGCTTAATTGCTCGAGCTCACGCCAAGCGCCGAAGGCCTCACGGACCAAGGGTACGTAAGCCGGGTCCTCGAAATACGCCGTACGGATGATCCGGGTGACGCCATGGGAGCTACCGAAGCCGTGGGCGATGTCAAATTGCTCAACTCCTAACACGTCCAGGCCCCGACGAGCCAATTCCAGAACGGTCGCCGCTCCCATTCCTCCGACCCCGACCACAATGCAATCGACCATACTGTGCCAACCCCTAGGTGCCTGCTATCCTGAATCAAAACAGAAGCCTCAGGATACGAGTGAGCGTCTGCGATGTCGACGATTTTAGATTCCATTGTTGCTGCCAAGTGGCGGGAAGTCGAGCAGGCTCAGAATCAGGTGCCTATCGAGCGTTTACGAGAACAGGCGGAGCATGCACCTGCGGCCCGGGATTTCCTGGCGGCCCTCCGACGACCACGGATGAGATTGATCGCCGAAGTCAAGAAGGCCTCACCCTCCGCGGGGATCATTCGGGACGACTTTGACCCCCTCGGGGTTGCTCGAACCTATGCGGAAAACGGGGCGGATTGCATTAGTGTCCTCACGGATCAAGGGTTCTTCCAGGGCCAGCTCGACGATCTGTCTGCGATCCGGGATGTCGTTTCGGTACCGTTGCTGCGTAAAGACTTCATGCTGGATCCCTACCAGCTCCTGCAAGCAAAAATTGCCGGTGCGGACGCTGTCTTGCTTATTGCCGAGATTCTGCCCAATGATCAGCTCGATCGCCTCTATCACCAAGCGAACACGATGGGCATGCAGGTGTTGATGGAGCTTCACGATCCAGCTCAGTTAAACCGAGTGCTCGACACCGGCTGTTCTCTGATTGGCATCAATAATCGTGATCTCAGGACCTTTGAGACGCGTCTCGAACATACTCTCAGGTTATGTGAACGGATCCCTACAGACCGCTGTGTGGTGAGTGAAAGTGGGATCCGCACTCCAGCAGACTTGACACGCCTCGAAGCTGCCGGCGTGAGTGCGGTACTGGTGGGTGAATCACTTATGCGTGCTCCAGATATTGGCCGTGCCGTACAAGCCCTACTTGGGCGCTCGACGCTTAACTGAACTCACCCTGAATGTATTGCTTGGTATATTCCGCCTGAGGGTTGCTAAAGATTTGCTCGGTATCGCCAAGTTCGACCAGATAGCCGGTGCGTCCTCCTTTGGTAGTATCTACGTATAAGAATGCAGTTTTGTCTGCGACCCGCTTGGCTTGTTGCAGATTGTGCGTCACGATGACGATGGTATAATGTTTCTTGAGCTCGAGCATCAGCTCCTCGATTTTCCGAGTGGCGATCGGATCCAAGGCTGAGCATGGCTCATCCATCAACAGCACATCCGGCTCCGTGGCGATCGCGCGGGCGATGCACAGGCGTTGTTGTTGTCCGCCAGAGAGCGACAACCCATTTGTTCGCAACTTGTCCTTGACTTCATCCCACAATGCCGCGGCACGTAAAGCCTTCTCGATGCGTTCTTCGAGATGATCCTTCATGCGATGCAGTTTGAGTCCAAACGCGACATTCTTCGCAACACTCATCGCAAACGGGTTGGGTTGCTGAAAGACCATCCCGATATAACGACGCACCGCCACTGGATCGACGGATGGATCATAGATATCTGCATCATGGTAGATGACTTTCCCTTCAAGGCGAAAGCCACGGATGAGGTCGTTCATCCGGTTGAGCGAGCGTAGGACGGTGCTCTTGCCGCAACCGGAGGGGCCGATGAAGGCGGTAATGCTCCCCTTCAGGATTGGGATGTGCGTGTCGCGCACGGCCTCGAAGTCTCCATAATAGATCTTGTCGATCTGGCAATCGAGGATCCGGTCGCTCGCGGTCGCGGTATTCATGACGCAGTGGTTTCCTCTGCAACGCTCGGGGACGGTCCGCGGTGATCAGCTTCTGCGGCGGGCAAAAAACTGCCCGATCAGGTTCAGACCCAGGACCAACAGCACCAGCACCAGCGCCGCAGACCAACCGACCGCCTCGCGGTTGGCCGTCGGCTCCTCGACAAAGAACTTGTAGATCAAAATCGACAGCGATGAAGTTGGCTGCATGAGATCGACCCCACCAGTAAAGAACCAGTAGAAGCTGAACTGGGCAGTGTAGAGCAGGGGTGCGGTCTCGCCAATGGCCCGGGCCACCGCGAGCATGACACCAGTGAATAGGCCAGGGAAGGCGGTGGGCAACATGACCCGGGTGATCGCTTGTGACCGCGTGGCCCCCAGGGCAAGGGCCGCCTCCTTCATCGGTTTGGGGACGGAGCGCAAAGCCTCCTCCGCCGCGATGATCACGGTAGGTAACATCAAGATCGACAGGGCGAAGCCGCCCGCGACTGCCGAAGGCCGACCGGTGAGTATCACCACCGTGGTGTAGGCGAACACCCCAGCAAGGATCGATGGGAACCCGGTCAGGATGCGTGCTGCGAAGCGAACGCCTTGCGATAGCCGCGACTCTGGGCCGAGCTCGCTGAGGTAGACTGCCGCCAGGATTCCCAGCGGTACACTCAAGAGGCTGGCGATCCCGACCATCAGCAGAGTGCCTAGCAAGGCGTTGCCGAAGCCACCTCCCGTGTCGGTCAGTTGCGGTGGTAACTCAACGAACATCGACCAACGAAACTCGGCCAACCCCCGCGTCACCAGCATGGTAATGATGGAAAACAGGGGTACCAACGCGACCAGGGTGAATAGCGTGGTCAGTCCGCTGAGGAAGAAGCTCAGCAACGATCGCGTTCGGGCCAGCGACTTCTTCAGCTGGCGGATGTCAACGGCACGGGGCTGGTCGTCCACAAACGTGCTCATCGCCGGTCTCCGGGCAAGGCGGGGCGGGCTCGTTGCATGATCAGGTTCCCAACAATGTTGATCAGCAGGGTGATGGCGAGTAGAACCAGGGCCGCGTACATGAGTAAGCTAGCCTTGTAGCCGGTAGCCTCGCCATAACGGTTAGCCAGCAGGCTGGCCAGAGTGCTGCCTGGAGACAACAGTGACAGGCTAATCTGATTGTTGTTGCCAATCAGCATCACAAGAGCCATGGTTTCGCCCAGGGCCCTTCCGAAAGCCAAGATGACCGCGGCAAAGATCCCCGGAGAGGCGGTTGGCAACACCACCTGCCACAGCGTCTCCCAACGGGTTGCGCCCAAGCCGTAGGAGGCCTCTTTGAGTTTCCGCGGCACCGTCACCAGGGCATCACGGCTCAATGCCGACACCGTCGGCAGGATCATGATCGCCAACACCAGTGCGGCGGGCAGCATGCCGCGGCCTCGGAATTCTGTCCCAAACAGCGGGAATGCCCCGAAATTGTCGTGGAGCCAAGCGAACCACGGCTCCAGCAGCGGGATGACTACGAAGATGCCCCAAAGGCCGTAGATCACGCTGGGGATGGCTGCGAGGAGTTCGATCAGGTTTTTCAACAGGTCGTCAAGTCGCTCAGGCAACGGCTGGAAAAAGGCCGTCTTGTGCAGGTTCAGGCTGCGCAGCAGGCCGAAGACGAAGTCGGAGAGCATCCGCTCACTCAGGAAGATGGCCACAGCCACGCCAAAGACGCCGCCCACCAAAAGGGCCAACACCGAGGAATATAAGGTGCCCCAGATCTCAGGCAGGATGCCGTACTGGTTCTGCGTGTCGTCCCAGACCCGGCTGGTCAGGAACGACATGCCGTCGTTGTCGATCGCCGGCGTCGCGGACCAGCTGATCGACAGAAGGATGCTAGCAGTCAGTATGAGAACCACCGCAGCGAGGACCCAGGTCGAGCCGCGGAACAGTCGGTCACGGAAGCGTTCGAGTGGTTGAACCCGTTCGGAGAAGGGGGCACTTTCACTGCTCGTACTCACGGGCAATCCTCAGCAGTTCACTCGTTCGCACTGGCCTCAGGCCCCTGGATGTTGTCGACGGCCTCTAGCACTTTGTCGCGCACCGACTGTGGCAGCGGTAGATAGCCCAACTCGGGAGCCACCTGTTGGCCCTTGGTCAAGCAATAGCGGAGCACCGAGCGGAGCGTCGCGGCTTTCTTCGGCTCGTTGTATTGCTTGTAGCACATCATCCAGGTGTAGGTTACGACCGGGTACGCTTCCGCCGCTTGAGGATCGCTGACCCAAACCACCAGATCCTCGGGCAAGGCCACGGACTCTAAGGCAGCTTGACCCGACTCGGTCGATGCCGCAACGTAGTTCCCGCGCTGGTTCTCCAGGATCGCCATGGCCAGCCCAGCCCGCTCGGCGTATCCGAACTCAATGTAGCCGATTGCCCCGTCAGTCTCCTTGAGCAGCTGGGTTACGCCCTGGTTACCGCTGGCGCTGATGGCGTTGGCTTTCTCCTTGACCGGCCAGTTGGGTGTCTTGCTGATCCCAGGATTCTTGGCGGCCTCGGGGCTGATCGCTGCCAGATGCTTGCTGAAGACGTAGCTGGTGCCACTCGAGTCGGAGCGGAGGATTACGTTGATCGGCTTGTCCGGTAGCGAGACTTCCGGGTTGGCCTTGGCGATGGTTGGGTCGTTCCAGCGGGTGACCGTGCCGAGGAAGATACCGACATAGGTCTCCCGGGGCAGCTTCAGCGAGGGCACCTCGTCTAGGTTGTAAGCCAGTACAATACAGCCGGCCGTCATCGGCAACAGCTGCACCCCCCGCTCAACCTTGGCCATCTCTTCTTCGCTCATGGCCGCGTCGCTGGCCCCGAAGTCGGCCGTCTGATTCTGGATCGCCTTGACCCCCGAGCCTGATCCGGTGGCCTGGTACTCGATTCGGACCTCAGGGTGCAGGTCGTAATACGCGGCAAACCACTCCGTGTACAGTGGCGCTGGAAAGGTCGCCCCGGTGCCGGTCAAGCGGACGCCACTCCCGCCGCAGCTAACGCTGCTCAGACAGGTACCGGCCACCATGAGCCAGGTCAGGCTTCGCATACGCATGTTCGCTCCTTGCCTCGGTGTCATGCCTCAGTCCAAGGGGGTCAGAGAGAGTTTGCGGAAAAAGATCTCCGCTCCCTCGGACTGGAACAAGATTTTGCCTTTTGTCGGGGTCACGTTTGTGGCTTTGTTGACCACCACTCCGTTTAGGATGTTCGTGATGGTGTCGCCCTTACAGATGATCTCCAGGGTATTCCACTCTCCGGCCGGCTTCTCCACGTCTTTCACGCCTCGAAAGTCCTTGACGTCACGCCAATTGGGGTCGCGCTTGGACCAATTAACGCGGCCACCGTCACGGGTCACTGGCTCCCCGTTCGGATCGAAGTAGAGCTGGTTGTCTGGCCCCCTGCGCGTGGTCACAGTGATCCTGGGCCGGGCCTTTGCCCCACGGCATACGATGAAGTCGCCGGTGCCTCCCTCGATGATCTGGGTCTCGATGGACTCCATCCAGACACCCCCTTGTTTGCCGTCTTCGCCGATACAGTGCAACAGGACGCCGCTATCCCGGGCGCGGTTTTTTCGTGGAGCAAAGGTCTCATCGCCCCACTTAAACTCCACAATAAGTTTATAGTTTTCATATTCCTTTTCGGTGACAAAACAGCCAAACAGTTCACCGGAGACCCGGATCATGCCGTCTTGCACGGTGACGACGTTCTTGGGGTCGTTGTTTTTGCCTGTGCGTGCCATGTAGGTGTAGAAGCCGGACAGATCCTTGCCGTTGAACAGTTCAACGGTGCCATCCTGGGCTTGTAAGATGGTTGAATAGCTCAAACAAGCGATCAAGCAAATCAGCGATCGGGTACGCATCGCGACCTCCAAGTGGGGGTTTGCGGGCGACTACGGGAGTTGCAGCTAGCGTATAGATTCCGCGTGCACTGGCCGGCGGGATTTTTCTTAGATCACCCGAGCGGCAGGTCAAAGCCGGTTTTTTCTGGGGAGGTGGAGCGAACGAAGTGAGTTCAGGTACATGAACGCTTGCACAAAGGGGTACTTCCAGATAGGCTTCCGAACGAATTCCCTTTGTGCAAACGTTACAGACTTCAACAAATTTCGATTTACTTGAGTTCAAGACGATACGGAGCCATGAGCCACAAGTGCTCATTCCGCAGCTTCAACATGGCGCCAAAGTGCCGCAGTCGGCCGTGCAATTCGGGAAACCGGCGCAGAATGCCGAGGAGCGCTTTCTCTTCTTCGTGCACCTGCAACCCAAAGGGCCCGCCTTCGAGCAACTGTTCAAAGATGTTCATTGGCTTGGGCAGTACCAAGCGTTCGAGTTTCGTATCCTCGGGCACCTTGGCCATCTGCTTGGCCATCGCGATGGCATCCTCCAGAGTGCCGAGCTCATCGACAAGTCCACGCTCCTTGGCCTGGCGTCCAGTCCAGATGCGGCCACCGGCGTAGTCTTCCTTGAGGTTCTCGTAGGAAAGCTTGACCCCTGCCGATTGGCGGTTCTTCACCACCTTGCTGAGAAACATATCGTAAATCTCTTCCATGGAGCGGCGAAATGCCTTGCGTTCCGATTCGGAGAACGTCGTCTCGGTCGAAAAGATGCCCGCGTTTTTGCCGCGCGAAATGACTTCGGTGTCAAGGCCTGCCCAGTCGAACAAGCCTTTGGTAACAAATTTTCCTCCGACCACACCGATCGAGCCAGTGAGCGTCCCTGGTTCCGCGACCACCCGGTCACACCCCATGCTGATGTAGTACCCGCCGCTGGCAGCAATGTCGCTCATACTAGCGATCACCGGCTTTTCACAGCGCTGGAGGGCGTCCCAGATCAAATCACTGGCCAAGGCCGAGCCGCCAGGGCTGTCAACGCGGAGCACGATGGCTTTGACCGTATCATCGTCCTTAGCTTTGTTGATCGCTTTGATGATCGTATCCGATCCCATGGTACTGCCCATGAGAAAGTCTGTGCTGCTCTTCCCGGTGGTAATCGCGCCGATGGCATAGATGATCGCCACCTTGGGCTTGTCCGATGTTTTCTTCTTCGGCGGTGCCAACATCTTGAAGATGGCAAATGGATTCGAGAAGTCGAGATCGGTCTTCTTTTTAGAGCCATAGTCCTTGACGATGTCAACTTTTTCGGCGGAAAGCTCTTTTTTGAATTGCTCTTTGAAGGTATCAGGATAAGCAAGTTCCTCAATCAGACCAGCTTTTAGGGCGGCGGAGGCGGTATAAGGGCCGTTGTCAATCAGCTGTTTGACCTGTTGAGCCGTCCACTTTCGCTGCGGTCGCGAATCGACAATCGTCTGAACCATGCTTTGGTTGTAGAAGTCGTCGATGACCAGTTCGAACTGCTTGCGGTACTCCTTACTCATACTGCTCCGGGTGAACGGCTCGGAGGCGCCTTTGAAGTCGCCCATCTGCAGGAAATCCGCTTTGATGCCAAGGTTCTCAAACAGATCCTTAAAGAAGGTCAACTCGGCTCGTATACCGACCAACATGACATCGCCGGACTCGGGCATGACAATCTTGTCGCAGGCCAGGGCGACCAAATAATCCGGCCACATGGCTGTTTCCATGTAGGCATATGCCTTTTTGCCGGAAGCGCGGAAATCGGCAATCGCCAGACGCAGCTCATGGAGCTTGCCGAAGCCGAATAGGGAGGCCAGCACCCCATCGATTTCTAGGTAGAGAGCTTGGATCTTTGGGTCATCCTTGGCTTTCTCGATTCGTTTGAGTTTCTGTGTAAAGTTCTCTTTGAGTGACCCGAACAGGGGATCGTCGGCCTGCGGGGACTCATCCAGCAGCCCTTTTAAGCGGATGTGTGCGACCTTGGCGGTTTTCTGGTTCTTGGCTTGCTGGTCCGTTTCATCTGCCCAGATGGAGTTGGGAACGACGAGCAAACCGAGCATGATCAGAAGGCTACGCAACATAAGTGATCCTTCCTCGTTACATGAGAATGTGCGTTGTGGAGCGGCAACGGAATTTAGGGAAGCGGGCAAGCCCTTGTCAAGCGATTCGCGTTCACAAGGGCGGCATTTTCGTTTCGTGGCCGCAGGCGTTACACTGGACCGAGAAAGCACACCTTCTGGCAACCCGGTGAAAGGATCCCGAGATGACCACAGCCGACCAGGCCTACGCCGAACTGATCCAGCGGAGCAAGGAGGCGTCAACGTTGCTCTCTTGCAGTAGTGTGCTGGGCTGGGACGAACGGACGTATATGCCCAGAGAGGGATCGGCTCACCGAGGCGAACAGATGGCACTCCTGGCCAAGCTTAGCCACAATCTGGCCACGGACCCCCGGCTGGGCGAGCTGTTGACGAGCCTCGAGGAGAGTTCCTTGGTTCTGGAACCCTTAAGTGTGCCGGCGGTCAATATTCGCGAGATTCGTCGCAATTACGAACGGGCCACGAAACTGCCGGGCCAGCTAGTCGAGGAGCTTGCACGCGTGACCACTCTGGCCCAGGCTGCCTGGGATGAAGCCCGCAAGCACAATGATTATAGTCGCTTCCAGTTGTGGTTAGAGAAGATTGTGGCTCTTAAGCAGGACGAGGCCCAAGCCATCGGCTATGAAGGTCATCCGTATGATGCTCTGCTCGATGAATACGAACCAGGAGCAACAACGACACAGATCCGCCAGGTATTCGCCGATCTCGGCCAAGAGTTAGTGCCGTTGATCCACGCGATTGCCGAGGCCAAGCAGCGGCCGAACACGGAGATTTTGCATCGTTGGTTCCCGGTCGAGCGGCAGCAAGTCCTGGGACGTGAAGCAGCCGAAGCGCTGGGCTTTGACTTTGCCGCGGGGCGGCTGGATGTAACGACACACCCATTCTGCTCAGGGATTGGCCCAGGGGATTGTCGCATCACCACGCGATATAATGAACATTTTTTCAATGAGTCCTTCTTCGGCATCTTGCACGAAGCGGGTCATGCCATCTACGAACAGGGACTTGACCCAAAGCACTATGGCACCCCGATGGGCACTGCGGTGTCCCTGGGTATCCACGAGTCGCAATCGCGACTCTGGGAGAACCAGGTCGGCCGATCGTTGACATTCTGGGAGTGGTTCTATCCAAAAACTCAATTGACCTTTGATGCGTTCCGTGACGTCAGCCTTCAAGATTTCTATTTTGCCATCAACGCGGTGGAACCAGTGTTCATTCGCGTTGAGGCGGATGAAGCCACCTACAACCTGCACATCATCCTGCGTTTTGAACTCGAGCAAGCCCTGCTCACCGGTGACCTACCGATTGCCGATGTTCCGGGAGCTTGGAACAGCAAGTTCAAGGAGTTGCTCGGTTTGACGCCTCCGGACTTTCGCCGTGGTTGCCTGCAAGACATTCACTGGAGCTTTGGCGGCTTGGGATACTTCCCGACGTACACGCTGGGCAATCTCTACGCAGCACAGTTCATGGAGCAGGCCCGCATCGAGCTGCAGGATGGCGCATCGCTCGAAGATGACATCCGCAAGGGACAGTTTGGTCGTCTCAAGGACTGGCTGAATGAGAAGGTACATCGGCCCGGTCAGCGGTATCGTGCTGTAGAGCTATGCCGACAGATTACTGGCAACGGACTCGACCACCGGCCGTTGATCGCATATTTGCGGAACAAGTATATGCCTCTGTATGGGCTGTGAGGAGTGTTCGAGCGCCTCGATCGGTTTGAGAACCTCGACCGTGTAAGAGGAACCGCAGCCTGATAACAATGCCACACCGGCGTCATGTTGGGTGGAAGAGCGTAAGACTGCGCACTTTTCCGACTTGGTTGCCTTGCTTTCTGACCTCAACAGCTCACCGGAAGTCGTAAGAGATCTCCTATCATTCAACGACTGGAGCGTTTACAGGGCGCCGGAACGAATGCGGCTACTTCCAGTGCTGCGGAAGCATCGCGATCCTCTGGTCCGCGAATGGGCCTCTGAAGCGCTGAGTGCCTGGAAGGATACCAAAGGCCTGATCGAACTCCTGCTGGATCCTGATGTGACCGTCCGCAAGGAGACCATGGTCGACCTGGCTCAATTGCCAGCGACGCCGAGCGTCGCAGGACTGGCCTGGGAACATCTGCAGCGAACAGACGTCTTGGGTTTCGAGGCAACCGCGACGCTTGCAGTGTTCGTCCGACATGCCGGCCGCGAAGACGCGGTCAGGAGGCTCGTCAGGATTGCCGAGGACCGCGGCCAAGAGGAGGGACTTCGGGTCGCGTCGGTAAAACACCTGGCGGGACTGAGTGCAGCGGTGGAACTGGCGAAGTTGTCGAGGTTGATGCAGGCGCCACCGGAGGTGAGCTGGGCGCTGCACCTGGCATTACTCGGGGCGAGTGCAGCGTTGGGACTCCCGGTAAGGGCAGTCGGACATTTGAATGAGGTCGATAACCTAGATATGCAAGCGGCGTTAGCAAGAGTCGACAGATAACAGGGATCCGAATAAAGCGACCGAGTGTTCAATTCAAACTCGGGGCCGGAGCCAGACCGATTCACCCCTGAAAATACAGCCGGCGGATCTGGTCGACGAAGTGTTTGCTTGATTCCATCGCTTTCTGGAATTTGTCCTTGGCCAGGCTCAGTACCTCGACATCACCGGTTGCCTGGATGGTGGCGTTGCGCGGTTCGTCGGTGATGAGGGCTCTTTCTCCGAAGTAATCGCCAACGCTTAGAGTCGTGAGCATCTGGCGGGCGGTCATTCCAGATTCTTGCAGAACGTTTACCTTACCGTCCCAGATCAGGTAGAATTTGTCGCCGTGTTCGCCTTGGGTGATGATCCTACTCCCGTTCTCAAACCGCTCCCTCTCCATCTCGTTGGCCACCCCGACCAGAGCATCAGGCGTTAAATTCGCGAAGAAAACACAGCGGCGGAGTAGGTCGCATTTCAGGATTGACTCCTTGACGAGCACATTGGCCACGATGTGGCCATCCTCCATACGGACGATACGGTCGGCGTACTGCAGGATCCGATTATCATGGGTGACGATCAGAAAGGTGGTGCCCTCCTCCCGGCCGAGCTCCTTGAAAAGCTTCATGACGATTTGACCGGTGTTGGCATCTAATGCCGCGGTCGGCTCATCCGCCAGAACCAGACCGGGTCGGTTGACCAGGGCACGGGCGATGGCCACCCGCTGGCTCTGCCCTCCAGACAGACCATTCGAGCGATAATGCACACGGTGTCCCAGTTCCAGGCGAGTAAGTAGCTCGATGGCTTGGTTCTGAGTATCGCCCTTAGGGGGCAATAGCTCGATGGCCATGCGCACGTTTTCCAGGGCGGTTAACGAACCGAACAGGTTGTGTCTTTGAAAGATGAAGCCGATCTGCTTGCGGATGTTGACCAGCTCGTGGTCGCTGCAGTCGCGGAGTTGTTCGCCCAGGACCTCGATACGTCCCTCTTGCAAGGAACGTAGGCCGCCGATCAGGGTGAGCAAGGTGGTTTTGCCCGAGCCCGAAGGGCCGGTCATGATGACGATCTCACCGGGCCAAACTTGCAAATGATTGTCGAAGAGCACCTGGGTTCGATTCTCGCCACTGCCGAACCAGTGGGCAACCGAAGCGACGTCGATGCCGCACTTTTGCGTGCGATCGATGCCACGCATCTCCGAACGCAGCTGTTGGATCTCTTCGGGGGTGAGCGGACGATCGCCGACCGCTTGCATGCTCATCGAAAGCCCTCCGCTGGGTCGGCTTGCTCGACTCTTCGTAACGCGATCAGCCCAGACACCACGCACATTCCCACCGTGAGTACAAACACCAAGCCAATCCGCTGCCATTGCCACAGGTCCATCGGTAGACCGGTCCTTGCCGATAAGTAGGCGTAGGTCAGTGCACTAACTATGAGGCCCGGGACAAAGCCGATTAAAGACAACAAAATGCCTTGCTGTAAAACTACCCCGCGCAGATAGGCGTTCGAGTAGCCCATGGCCTTCAGCGTGGCGTACTCGGGGAGGTGGTCGCTGACGTCGGTCGACAGAATCTGGTAACAAATAATTAAGCCCACCAAAAAACCCATGACCATGCCAAAAGTGAAAGCAAAGCCTACCGGAGTCGCTTGTTGCCAGTAGCGCTTTTCTTGTTCGATCATTTCATCGATGGACTGTATCTGTACATCGGCAGGGAGGATCGACTGCAATTGCTGTTGCACGACTTGGGGATCGGCATCCGCACGAAGCTTGACCACACCTAAGTCAACATGATCGAGCGGCTCGGGGAACAGGTAAGGGTCACGAAGGGTGCTGGCAAAGCGCTCCGTACTGACAATGACGGTTCCTTGTGTCGCAAAGTCGGTTCCCAGCTGAAAATTGCCAATAATCTCAACATCGTTGCCGGTGAGTTCGGCGTTTGTTCCTTCCCCCAATGTGCCATAGAACGGGCGGGATTGGGCATCTACCAGGACACGGTCGGGCCGCTTGAGCGCGTCGATGCGATGGCCGAGACCAGCCATGAGCAGCGGGTGGTTGTCGGGTTCAATCCCGATCATTCGGATCCAGCGAACATTCCGCTCATCCAATGGGGAGGACTGGTCGGTCCATTCCGAAGCGACTGTCTCAATATAGACCGGGGTGACCCTAGCCACGCCGTCAACCCCTTGCGCTTGATAGATCCGTCGGTGCGAGAAGTCTTGGGGCATCGGTAAATGGGTCTTGAGCCGATGGGTTATGATCAGCTCACCATCAAGGTTGCGGAACAACACTACCGTGCTATCGAAGAGAGCATTGAGAAAGCCATACTGCATGAACATCAAAAAAACCGCAAACGTAATTCCGGCAATGGCTAGGAATAAACGTATCGGTTGATAGCTCAAATTCCGCCATGCAAGAGGAATGCGGCGTAACGATCGTGCCATGGCGTATCGCACCTAAACGCAATCTGGGAAGCGAACGCTGCAAGTGTAGCGGTCGAGGGGAACATGGGTCAATGTGGGGTCCGGCCATGGTCGCCGCGACCCCAAGCAAGCTAACGACGGGCCTGTTGTGTGGCTTGTGCAAAGGGCTTTTGTAAATATTCCACAAAGGCCGGCTCATCGTTGATCTTGCTTTCGACGTACGGCTCACCGCCGACGACGCGGATCTTGCCGTCGGGCAACGGCTCGAGGATCACGTACATTGGCAACCGCTCGTCCTGAAAGGCCTGCTTCTGAAACTCCAGGTTGGGCCGTGCATCCTCCCATCGGTCTTCGTAACTGGGCGGACTGCGGTAATAGAGGCTTGGCACCGAGTCGGTATACATTTTGACAAGATGATATTTCTCAAGAAGCTTCTCGACCGTTGGCTTGGGGAAGATATTGTTTTCGTTGATCCGGCAGTTCACACATTGCTCGCCGGTGAAGTCGACGAAGACATACTGTGGTTCGCCGGTCTTTTGGCGTTGCTTGCGTGCCTTGGCGAGGGTCTTGGGCAAGTGAATCGACCAGTTCGCCTCGGGGCGGGCGTCGGGATTGAGAAAGGCGTCGACCCAGGCGAACAGGGCCCCACTGGGCCGCTGCCGCTCATCCTCTGGGCCCTTCTGGAAGACCGCGGGTAGAAGGTACAGCGAGAGGGCGATGAACGCAGCACCGGTGAGCATGCGGGTAACCCCGATCCGTTCGGTCGGGGAGTCGTGCGGCAGCTGGAAGACGTTGAGCAGGTACAGGCCGCAGATGATGCCGATGGCGATCCACAGGCACAGAACGATCTCGTAGGTGAGCAGGGTGGTCTCCGAGGCCCAGGCGATCTCGGCGGTGCGGAAAAACTTCAAGGACGCGGCCAGCTCGAGGAATCCCATGACCACCTTGATGGTGTTCATCCAGCTGCCGCTGCGGGGCAGCTGCTTGAGCAAGGCAGGAAAGATGGCCAACAGGAAGAAGGGCGAAGCAAACGCTGCAGCGAAGGTAAAGCCAGCCAAAGCCAGCTGGACGTTGTTGTACTGGCCCGAGGCCACCAACCCGGCGAAGCCACCGAGGAATGGCGCAACGCAGGTGAAGCCGATGATGGTGAAGGTCAGGGCCATGAAGATGGTGCCGAAGATGCCTCCGGCCTGTTCCCGCTTGGAGGTGAACCGCTGCAGGAACCCTGGCAGGGTGATGTCATACATGCCAAATAAGCTCAGAGCGAAGAAGACGAACAACCCGCCGAGGAACAGGTTCATAAACGGGTTGAGGCTCAGGGCTCGGAAGAAGGAAAGCAGGGCAAAGGCCGAAATACCGAGCACCACGATGATGGTCAAGCAGTAGATGATCGCCTTGCGGGCAGTGCCCTCGACGGACTGGCCACCGTGCTTCAGGAACAAGCTGATGGTGATCGGGATCATCGGGAACACACACGGCGTCAGCAAGGAGATAAAGCCCCAGAATGCGGCGGTCAACAACAGCCCGGTGGTCCCGGAACTAGTGGTCTGGCTCGACCCGCCCGTTCCCTCGCTGCCGCTGCCGAAGACCAGCCGATCCCGGACCGCGGCCAGTTCCTCACGCAGCACCTCTGCATCGGGAACCCCGACATTGCGGACCGGTCTCGATTCGTCCGACTCCTTAGAAGGCGGCGAAGTGGGCACAGACCCGCTGGAGGCCGACGGGCTCGATTTGCTGGCCAGAGCATCGCGGTACTCGCTGGGGACCGCGACGGTTTCATCGCGGATGGTGAGCTTGGCCTTGAACGGATGCCGCTTGGGAGGGAGACACCCATTTTCGTCACAAACCTGGAGAAACGTCGGGATCTCGATGGTGACCTCTCCGGGCTCGGCATCGGGCCGCACCACCGCTTTGCGTTTCCAGGTAACCTGGCCTTTGTAGATGTTGTACGCGAAGTCTTGATCGCCGAGCCGTTCCTCTTTCAAGCTCGGGTCGGGCGGGTTTTGGAGTTCGCCGACGAACGCTACCGGTCCGGAGTCGGGGAAGGTGAACTGGTTGACCTGATTTTTTGCTTGGGGGTCTTTTTGGGTGTCAGGGTAGGTATGCCAGCCCTTGGCGAGCTTGATGGTCATCGACAGCGTGACGACCTGGCCACGCTTGGCGGTCGCTGGCTGGAACTCTGCGTCGATTGTTTCGACGGCCTGCTCGAAGAACTTGCTACCGCCAAACTGAGCGGCAGCCGGCAAGGCTGAGCCGAGAAACAACAGGAATATCATCGGAAAAACGAATAATGATGCCAGGACTCTTCTCATGATGATCTGTTTCCAAAGTCAATTGGGGCGTGCGGCCGATCCAGTGGCCGCACGTGCCCGCCGGGGCTTACTTGACAGTAAGGATCGCATCCAGGTTGACCATTTTTGGCGGTAAGCAGCCGTTGTCATCACAGGCACTGATCTGCAGTTTGACGCTCTGCTTGAGCTTGCCGCTGCTGGCCGAGGTGCTGAGGGTAAACTGCTGTTCCCAGCTGGCCTTGCCGTAGTATTCCAGCAGTTTGGGCACCCCGATCTCGGGGAAGGACTGTTCCTTAGCGTTTTTCGGCTGTTGCAGTTTGCCCTTGGGGCGAAGGAGTTTGTTTTTCACAAAAGTAAATTGGTTCGTGAATGACTTGGCCGCCTTATGCGGCTGCTCGGATGGGTAGGTGTGCCATCCGGGGGCCATCTCGATGGTGATCTTGAGGGTGACCGTTTGTCCGGGCTTGGCCGTGGCCGGCTCAAAGCTGACTGTTACCTTCTGAATTGCCTCTTTGGAGCCTGGGACCGCGGCGTGGCTCGTGCCCGCCCATCCAAGCGAACTCACCAGGACCATCAAAATCATACAACGCATAGCCTCGATCCTTTGAATCGGTATTCGGATTCGTGCGAAAGGTGATGGGCGAAGAGTACCCCCAGGAAACACACGTTGGGTCTTAGCACACTGGTCTTATTGCCGCGGCGAAGTCACACCCTTGAGCTCGAGTGTGGATACTTGTTTAGATTTTAGATCAACTACTTGAATCCGGTTGGCATTCGTGTCGGCAACATACAATTTGCCATCGGCAAAGCTCAGACCGGCGGGCTCATCGAACATATCCGCTTCGCCGATGAACGTGGTGCACTCCCGGGTATTTGGATCCAGGATTTTGATCTTGTCGTTATAAGTGTCGGCGACATAGAGCTTCCCGTCGAGGTAGCCTACACCGATGGCGTGTTGGAGTCGCACTTCATTGCCAGTCCCGTCTTGATCGCCAAATTCGAAGAGCCCTTCACCCACCAGGGTGGTCACCTCACCTGTGCCGCTAAGAGGAACTTTACGAATGGCACTCACCTCGCTGTCGGCGACATAAAGGAACTTGCCGTCGCTGGCTAGACCACTTGGTTGGGCGAATCGGGCCTCCGCCAAGGGGCCATCGAGGATATTTTCTCGGCCATCCCCGGCATATGGAGCCACTTGTTGATTTCTGAGGTCAAGTTTCCAAATCTGGTGGTCGCCAGCCATCGCGATATACAGATCGTTCCCTTGCAGATAGACGTCCCAAGGCGAATTGAGTCCCGTCTTCAGTGCAGCGCCACCGGCGAAGCGTTGCCGGTCCTGTTTCCCAGTCCCAGCGAGGGTACGGACGCGCTGTTGCTCCAGGTCGACGGCGCGGATCAGATGGTTCTTTCGATCGGCAACATAAAGGGTGTTACCGTCGAGGAACATGCCTTGGGGGTCATCGAACTGGGCTTGCTCGTAACCGCCATCTTTCCAACCAGGTTTCCCTTGACCGATGATCGTTCGCTTATTCCCCTCCAGGTCGGTAACGACGATGCGGTGATGGGTGCTGTCGGCGATAAAGAGGCGCTTCGATTTTGCATCGGCTAGGATTTTACCTGGGAAAAACAGGGGCGATTTTTCCGTACGATACTTCAGTAGATCAAAGCGTCGCGGCTTTTCGTTGAGCGTACCCTTTTTGCGGTGTATCTTGATTTGCTCATCGATGACACGCTTGAGCAGCGTGTAGTTACCCTCTCCCGAGGCAGATCCTAGATATTTGCCCTCAGGGTCGATCACCGCCAAGGTCGGCCACGAGTTGACATCATAACTGCGCCAGATCTTCATGTCGGCATCGTTGACCACGGGATGGGTAACCTCGTACCGAAGGATGGCCTTTTTGATACAGGCGGTGTCCTTTTCGTTGTCAAACTTGGGCGAATGCACGCCAATGACCACGATCTGCTTGGCATACTCCTTCTCCAACCGGGCCAGATCAGGGATGGTATGGATGCAGTTGATACAACAAAGTGTCCAGAAGTCGAGAATGACGATCTTGCCGCGTAGATCCTTGAGGGTAAGCGGGCCGCTTGTATTGATCCATTCTTTGCCCCCATCGAGCTCTGGGGCATCGATCCGTTCGCGATTCTGGTCTTGAGCCGCGATCAGAGGCATCGGTCGAAAGTTCCAGACCTGATACCAACCGATCAGCGTGCCTAGGCCGGCCACTGCCAACAACAACAGAAGCACCGTCCGGCTGGTCCAACCTGGACGGAGAGGGTTTGACATCATTCGATTGGTCTCCTAGCGAAATACGCAATCCGCCGCGATCCAAGAGAGGGTAGCAGGGTACGCCCCATCATACTCAGCGTTCTCTGCGGGGAAAACGAGGAAACTCCCTGACGGGGAGGGATGCAATTCATTCTTGTGTCAACGCTGACCATCCATTGTTTAGACGGAAGATCATGGGATGAGATTCAGTGAGCCTTGTGCTGGGGTTGGATTGAGACGTTCTCTGGTCAAGCTCTAAAGTAGAAGTAGGCTGCCATTACCGGCAAAGCGAGGGAGTCCAATGCGCGTTGTTTCGCTACTACCCAGTGCTACGGAGATCGTTTGTGCTCTGGGACAAGGTCATCGATTGGTCGGTCGCTCCCATGAATGCGATTTTCCGCCCTCGGTGACTAAGTTGCCGCGCTGTACCGAACCCAAATTTGATGTCACAGGGAGTAGCCGTGCCATTCACCAACGCGTTCAGGGTGTGCTCCAGGATTCGCTTTCTGTCTATCGTGTAGATGCGGCACAGTTGAAACAACTCCGTCCGGATCTGATCTTGACTCAGGCACAGTGTGCGGTTTGTGCCGTAGGTCTCTCCGAGGTAGAGGCGGTGGTGCAAGAGCAAATACCCAGTCACCCGCAGTTAATCTCGCTGGAGCCACGCAACCTGGCCGATGTTTTTTCTGATATCCGGCAGGTGGCCAAAGTATTGAATGTTCCCAAAGCAGCTGATGGCTTAGTTGCTCGCCTGGAACAGCGACTCGTGGTCATCCAGGAAGCAACATGCGATTTGGTCCAGCGGCCTACCGTCGCGTGCGTTGAGTGGATTGATCCCTTGATGGCTGCGGGGAACTGGATGCCGGAGCTGGTCGAATGGGCGGGTGGAGTGAATCTGTTTGGCATGACTGGGAAACATTCGTCATGGTTATCCTGGGAGGGACTTGTGCGTGCCGATCCAGATGTGATCGTGGCCATGCCGTGTGGCTTTGATCTCGGTCGTACGCGCTCAGAATTACGTACCCTGATGGCCAACCCAGAATGGCCCAAGCTTTCCGCAGTGAAACGACGTCGTGTTTGGATCGCTGATGGCAATAGCTACTTTAATCGGCCAGGTCCCCGACTTCTCGACTCACTCGAAATGCTCGCCCAGGCGTTACAACCGGCGGCATTCGCCTTTGATCACCATGGGCTGGACCTGGCGTGATGCGGTGCGTGACCTCAACGCACAGCCCATGGACTGATTGCTCTGATCCGCGCAACCATCTGCTCCCAAGCTGCCAATCAACCATCCTGCCGAAGTAGATTTCGAGCTTCCACTCCTCCTCGTCGAAACTCTTCCTGAGCATTGCCGCGCGTTTGCGCTGAGGCGAGCCCGCTCCCGTTTCACATATGCGGCAGACACTTCTCAAGGGAATCCATCTATGCCGGTTGGTCTGACAACTTTCTCGGGCGATCTCGAACGCCTTGAGCCACGGGATAATCCTGCCACGTTTCTGGCAGGGGAGTTTAACGCCATCGAGTTTTTGCCCGATGGCGACTTAGCCCGTTTAGTGTGGCAGGACCAAGAGCTTCTCTGGCAACGCGAAGACCGAGGGGGCTGGCAGAGCGAATCACTCACCTCGGATGCAGATACTACTTCTGAGCCCACACAGCTCCTGATCGCGAGTGACGGCACAGCCCATGTCTTTAAAGTCCAAAACCAAATCCACATCGATCATTTTGTTCGTGATCCAAGCGGTTGGCGACTACATGAGACACTGTCCCCTCCCGGGTTGACGATGACCAACGAGATTATCCAGCTAGTGGCTGAGCCGGGTCCGCATCAGGGCGTCCATCTTCTCTACTCGATCCGGGATGACTACACTTCATCCGCTTTCTTGGCGTACGCAACCTGGTCCGTCGACCAGTGGCAGCATCGCGAGGTGAGTTCCCTCGGAATGCCTGACTACTTCCATGCGGGAGCACGCTATACACCACGATATCTCGCGCTTGCGATCGATGCAGGGAACCATGCTCATGTCACCTACACCCCGGAGTTCGCGATTCACCGAACCGATCCAGGTCCAACCGTTCACAGTGAACTTTGGTATGCCTCCAACCGTTCCGGAGACTGGCAGTCTCGAAGGATTCATGCACCTGCCGATGGTACTGGCGATTCGGGCTTGGGCAGTTCGATCGTGGTCGATGCGAGCGGTACCATCTCCATCGCTCACTTCATGGTCGATCGCCACGTCACAGGATCGCCCGTCACCTCCCAATTAGTTCTGCATACGCTGACGAGCAGTGGTAGTCTGAGCACCGAAGTCGTGGCGGATGCGCCGGCAGGTTATGTTGCTGGCGATGGTCCTCAGTTCACCGGGTTTGCTCCTGATCTACAATTGGGACCTGATGGGAAGCTCTGGATCCTATTCTCCGATCACGCGAGTTGGCACGATCCATTTGCCAATGAGGTCGCTGGTCAAGTCCGGATTGCGGTGCGAGATCCGAATGGCTGGTATCTGCAAACCCTTCTTGCCCAATCCGATCCACAACGCGAACAAATTCGCTTTCCAACGCTCGCCATTTCCGCGTCACGCCAAGCATTTGCCGCGCTCGAGGTGATTGGTGACCAAGCCACCACCCGTACGGCAACGCTGCGCTGGACTGACGAGCTAAAGCGATTCACCACCCACTTCTTCCCTGGAGAAGAGGCACCGATCGGAATGCCCACCGCCCAATTCACACAGGGCGATGCGGTAGAGGCCCTTGCAGTGGTCGCGCCGGGCCCTGGAGGCCCGGGAGAGATCCGTCTGGTTTCAGGTTCAGGGAAGATCAGTGTACTGAGCGTGCCTGTAGATTTGCACAGCCCTGGAGGGTTGCGGGTGGCTCGCGGAGATGTGACCGGGGATGGGCATGCGGATCTCGTGATTGCGACCGGCCCGGGAGTGGTCGCGCAGATCTTGGTCGTCGATGGCATGGATGGCTCGACTTGGACGCGTTTTCCGGCGTTTGAGCCAAGCTTTACCGGGGGGCTGCAGTTGGCAGTGGCGGACTTTGATGGCGATGGTTTTGGCGATTTGATCATCGCTGCGGATAGCGGAGGGGGTCCTCGCGTTCGCGTGGTGAGTGGCCAAGATCCTCGGCAGTCACTGGTGGATTTTTTCGGTATCGCCGATCCCCAGTTTCGCGGGGGTGCACGGGTGGGAGCCGGTGATCTCGACGGGGATGGTGTGCCGGAACTGCTTGTCGGGGCGGGCATCGGAGGTGGGCCTCGAATCGCCGTGTTCGATGGCACATCGATTCGCGAAGGTCAACCAAAGCGACTCGTGGCTGACTTCTTTGTGTTCGAAAAGCGTCTACGCAATGGTGTATACTTGACGGCAGGTGATTTGAATCTTGATGGCGCGGATGATCTGATGGTCGGTGGCGGTCCCGGTGGAGCCCCTCGGGTACTGATCCTCGATGGCCAAGGCCTGGTGGCGAGTAACGGCCAGGATCAGCGCAGCATCGCCAATTATTTTGCAGGGGATCCCGATGACCGAGGGGGCATCCGACTTGTCTGGACGGATTTTGATCGAGATGGCGTTGGCGAACTCGTCACAGGATCAGGGCAGGGGGATGGCGCTAGGGTAGTGATTTATGCCGGCATCCCGACCGACAAGCTTGCTCTGCCGCTTGAATTCACTGCGGATCCCTTTGACGATTGGACCGGTGGGGTGTTTGTCGGCTAAGCGTCGCGCACGGCGGCACGAATCTCAGCGGTCGTGGCGTAGGAAATACCAAGCTGCGCAGCCTCGGTGCGAGTATGCTCTTCCAATATCCCCAGCTCGGGGAGATCGATCCCCGCACTGGCATCTTCGACCAAGATGACTCGAAAGTCGGCTGCCCGTAAGTCCCGGGCCGTCGCGAAGCAGCAGATGTTCCGTGCCAAGCCTGCAATCACCACGGTATCGATTCCGTCTAAGCGCAAAAATTGCGGAAATGCAGGATGATCCAGGGTCACCGCATAGGCATCTCGGTCGACATGAAAACCCTTCCGCCAAACGGTCTGAAACCGCTCGGTGGTCAGCCCTGGAAGGAACTCCGCTCCGCGGGTGTTCATGATGCAGTGAGGAGGGTACAAGTTATCGCGTTGGCCAAAGAAGCTGCAATGCTTCGGAGGATGCCAATCCTGCGTGGCGTCGATGCGTCGCCAAGGGAGGTCGAGCAAGCGATTCATTTGGGGAACAATGTTCAAGCCGTCCGGGATGGGCAATTCGTCGGGACAGAGCGGGGTAAAGCCACACTGGGCGTCGACAATGATCAAACTGGTCGACTGTACGAGAAGTTGCATGAGTATCGACTCGACCGAGCGAACGGTTAACCCACCACCCGATTGCGGCCGGCACGTTTGGCTTCATAGAGATTGTCGTCGGCTTGTTTGATCAAGTCGCAGACCGAACTGGATTTCTGTGTATTGCATTCGGCGACGCCACAACTAATGGTGACATGCAAGTCATTATCTTCAAAGGAAAAGGTGTGGCGTTGGATCATCTGGCGGATCCGTTCACACGCTGCCTTGGCGTTGGTGAGGTCAGTTTCGACCAGAACCAGGGCGAATTCTTCGCCACCATAACGAGCGAACAGGTCCTCGCGGCGAACCGTGTCGCCAATCAGCCGCGCTAGCTCACGCAGGATAAAATCCCCGACCAAGTGGCCCCAGTCATCGTTGATCCGCTTGAACCAATCGATATCGATCATGGCCAGTGACAGAGGCCGATGATGCCGCACGGCGCGCACCACCTCCCGCTCAACAAACTCCATCAGGTACCGCTTGTTGAAGGTGTGAGTCAAGCCATCAATGATGGTTAGGCGATAAATTTCTTCATGATATTCCGCCTCAACATTGCCGCCCGCTAAAAATCGATAAATACAATTACCAATGCGTAGATAGTCTCCATCTTGGAGTACTCGCGGCGCGGGAATCGACTGCTCGTTGACAAACGTTCCGTTGGTACTTTTCAGATCGCTCACCGAGTAGCCTTTGGGGCTCGGGTCGATCCGAGCATGGCGGCGCGATACCAGATTGTCTTGGATCTGGATATCGCAGTCCTCGCCGCGGCCAATCAGTAACGCTTGTTCTTTCAGTTTGATGCGTGAGCCGAGCGCTGAGCTCGTGGGATAAATATGCACCAGACACGCATCGGGATTACTCCTAGAAATGAGTTTCTTGGGGATGGTTCGCCAAGTTTCCATGTGCGCGTCGAGATGGTCTAGTAGAAGAAGTCCCAGGATCGCGAGGGGGCTTTTCCAATATAGAACAACCTGTGGCCCCGAGCCAGCCAGGGATGCGGCGTCGCCCCAGGCTTCATGCCCCTCCCGGCAGCTCCATCGCGACATTCTGGGTAAATCGGGGATCAAATCGGCCTTTGGCGTCAAGGAAGAGATAGGATCGTCGCGAGCGGTTCTCTTGGAGAGTTAGCGATGGCGGACACCCGGGGTGTGCAGGCCCTCCTGAACCACGCAGCCCAGAGCCATTACAGTGACCGCAGGTTGGTAGAGGGGTTGGTCCGTCGAGAGCCGGATGCCTTTGCCGAGTTGCTACGTCGACATGGACCCATGGTCTTGGGCGTTTGCCGTCGGCTGTTGCGGCAGCCAATGGATGTGGAGGATGCGTTTCAGGCGACCTTTCTTGTGCTTTTACGTCGGGCAGAGCAGTTTCCGGAAGGAACTCCACTGGGCGGTTGGTTACACGAGGTCGCCCGACGCACGGCCTTGCATGCTCGGCGGATCCGCGCGAGGCAACCCCAAGCTCAAGAGAAGCTCAATGAGGTTCCCGGCCCATCGCGAGTCCATGCCACCGAGGAGGTCGAGCTGCAAACAGTTCTGGATGGAGAGATCGCTGGACTGCCGAAGCGGTACCGGCAAGCGATCGTCCATTGTCTGCTCAAGGGTGAGACCCGGGCGGAGGCAGCCGCACAGCTCGGCTGGGCCGAAGGAACCGTGGCCTCGCGTTTAGCCCGAGGCCGAGAACTACTCAAGCGGCGACTAAGTCGTCGAGGAATTTCTCTGGAAGTAGGGGTGAGTGTTGTCAGTTTGCCGTTGGCATTGACTGCTCAAGCGATGCATCTGTTTCGGGCGTATAGTCTTGCCGGCTCCACTTCGGGCGTTCCAGCAAGCGTGGCCTGTCTGACCCAGGGAGTGATATTGATGATGCAAGTGACGAAGTTGCAGAATTTCTTGGTGGTCGTGTTGTTGTTGAGTGTTACCGGTTGGGGGGTCGGCTGGCTGGCAGCCCAGGAAGGCCCGGCGACGGGGTTCGGCGGCCCTCCCGGCCAAGAAGGCCCGGCGACGGGGTTCGGCGGCCCTCCCGGTCTCGGTGGAGGCGGCCTCCCAAGGGGACCCGGGGGCGGAGATGGAGGGGGGGCCGCAGGCTCCCGCGAAAAGGTACCGGAGGGAGCGGTATCCCCGGAACAGCTCGAAGCCGAGCTACGCAAGTTAGAGAACGAGATTACCCAACTCCGCGCTCATGTGAAACGCATTCGGCAAATGCTCGAGGGACGACCCGCAGACTTGTTTCCCGGGATCGGCACACAAGCTCCTGCGGGCCCGGGGAAATCCCTCGGGGGTAGGTCCGGCGGCTTTGGCGTTGCACCGGGGAGTGCATTTGGATCTGGTGACGGCCATCCCGGTGGTGCAAGCGGTCAATTCGGAAGTACCATGCCCGGTGCCTTGGGGGGATTCGGGATGGGTGCAGGTATCCAAACGAGGAATACCAAGATTCAGTTGTTTACCGTGAATCCGAAATGGATCAAGGAATATGAAAGTATCATTAGCGGATTGCTACCTGAGGTCAACTTGGTAGTGGGACGAGGCAGCGGAAGCCTGATCGTGCGCGCCTCGCAGGAGGAGATGAAACAGGTAGAAACGTTGATCGAGATGCTCCGAAAACGAATCAAATCGATGCCTGAAGAAGCAACGCCGTCCCAAACCGAGACTGAGAACCCATTCAGATAGTAGTCGAGCTCCTCCATCGAAGAACTTCCCTCGGCGAGACAACTGATCCCCACGCGTTCCTTACCCGACGAGTGGCAGTCGAATGGGTGCTGCCGCGAGGTCGGGTAAATTGATGGCCTCGCGGATCAAGTAGTGGGCTTTGCCCTGACTCTCAAAGTATGTGCGTGTCATCATCTCACCGAGCAAGCCCACCGAGATGCATTGAAAGCCCATCAATTCTAAGAGCACACTCAGCAGCAGCAATGGGTTGCCAGTCATATCCACACCAACAACGACTTTCATACCAAGGGTCACAAGGAAGATGATCAAGCCGATCGCCATGAACACCAGCGCTCCGCCGCCAAAAAAGTGCAGAGGTCGAGTGAGATAGCGATTCAGAAAGGTCACCGTGATGAGATCAAGGATAACGCGAAAGGTCCGGGACAGATTATATTTGGACTGACCGGCCGTACGCGGGTGGTGACGCACGGGGATCTGTGCGAGCCGCGCGCCTTGTTGTTGGGCGAGCACGGAGATAAACCGGTGCATCTCGCCATAAATGCGTAGAGAGCGGGCCAGATCATTTCGCATCACCCGCATCGTACACCCGAAATCCCGGAACGGGCAGCCGGTCACCTGCCGGATTAACCAGTTGGCAGCAAGGCTGGGCAAACGTCGTACCAAGAGCTTATCCTGTCGCTCGATCCGCTCTCCGAGGACCGCATCGAGTTGCTCGGCCTCGAGCTTGTCGAGCATCATGGGAATGTCAGCGGGGTCGTTTTGTCGGTCGCCGTCCATGGTGACAATGACTTCGCCGGTTGCATGGTCGATGCCAGCCTGCATGGCCGCGGATTGACCAAAGTTTCGACGCATTCGGATGATCTTAATCCGCGGGTCAGAGTTGGCGATCTGGCTAAGTTGGGCAAAAGAGCCATCCTTGGATCCATCATCTACGAAGATCGCTTCCCAGGAGTCATCCTCAAGGGCTTGGGACAGGTCGGTGTATAGACCGGCCAGATTCGCTTCTTCGTCTTTGATAGGAATCACGATCGAGGCTCGGGGCATGGCTTACTCCGCTTTGACCAAAAACTCCGTCATCAATGGCTCCGACCCGGCCTGGAGAAAGGAGTGGTCCTGGGCATCAATCATGTCGACATGCAAAATGTAACGCCCTGGCCGCGCGAATGGCGGCAAAGGCAAATCCAATTCGATTGTGCCACCGGGCGCGATCGAGGCAGAAAACTGTCCTGCCTCATCGATCCATTGCACAACTCCCGATGCATCACACACCTGGTACCGGACGTGGACGCCGGTACCCGTGCCGGGACGAAGCTCCCAGGCCCCAAGGGATCGATTGGTGGCGCGAATGCGAAACACCGCGGAAGCTCCCATGGGGACTTGGCTTGGCTTGCTCAACCAGGAGAGCTCAGCACGACACACTCCCGGACAATACCCGTGGATTAACCAGTCTCGAAATAGCGTGGGGGAGTGCTCCTGGTCAAGGTGTTTCAGGTGATCCGCATACATGGCAAAAAAAGCATCCATGGCCTCGGTAGTACCTAAACCGAGGTGGCCGTAACGGGGCGAACATTGCAACCGAGCGGTAAACCAATCGGAATCGCTGAGCAACAGGAGCGTTAGGGCGGAGGCCAGACCGGTACGGTCTGCTCCACGGCGGCAGTGCAACAGAATGGGTTGCTCAGCTCGTTCGAGCACTTCCACCAATCGATGGATCTCCGACGGCGGAGGGAGGCGATTTGCAGATAATGTGATGTTTTCTTGATTGACACCATGGAGGTGCGTTGTGCGACACTCATCCCGATACCAGTCGAATCGGGGACAGTGGCCGCGGAGGTTGATCACCGTCCGGATCCCATGTTCGTGGATGACCGTATCCAGTTCCTCGGCTGAGAGTTGCGCCGAACGATAAAAGCGATCTGGGATGAGCGTGTGAAAATTCGAGCCGATCACCACCTGATAGAACTCAAAGGCAAAGAGAATCGCGAACAATCCCACGGCGATGCGGAACAGCGTCCGTCCACGGACGCGTGGCTGCAGGCGGGAAACGATCGATCCGAGATGCGAAAGTGATAAAGCATTCATAAACGCGATCCAGCGCATCAGAGAAACCTATTTGATGGCAGGCACTATGCCAGATCCCTGGCAACGCCACCAGAGCAACCAGCGTTATCGACCCTTGCGGTCTCGTAGAAAAAGTTGCCATTCGAGAGCAAGCACCTAAGATGGAGACAATTCGGCCCAAGCAAGGGCAGTTACCGCCTTATTTGAGGAACCGACGCATGCCAAAACGTCACCCCACCGCGTCTGGATCCGATCGTCGGCTCGGCGAGTGGATGGACCGTGACCGCCTGGCCAAACACTTCCGAGAAATTCGCCGCCAAACGGAGTCGCTGTGTGATCCGTTAGAAGTTGAGGACTGTCTGGTGCAAGCGATGCCAGATGCATCGCCAACCAAGTGGCACCTTGCCCATACTAGCTGGTTTTACGAAACCTTTTTGTTGCACCAGTTTGTTCCGGGCTACGTGCCCTACCACCCGGAATTTACATTTTTGTTTAATTCCTATTACAACGCGGTTGGCACACGTTGGCCTCGACCAGCCCGTGGTCTGTTATCCCGCCCCACCCTTGGCGAGATCTTTGGCTATCGCGCTGCCATCGATCAGCGAATGATTGAGGCGATGCCGAAGCTGCCCGAAGAAGACTTGCAAGAGTTTGTCCGGCTTACTCAGATCGGACTACAGCATGAGCAACAGCACCAGGAGTTGATTCTCACCGATATTAAGGCTGTTTTTGGACTCAATCCTCTAGCTCCCTCCTATCAATTTGTGAGAAAGCTTCCGCCATCTGCATCGCTAGAGCCTATCCACTGGCAACCGTTTGAACGGGGTCTGGGTTGGCTCGGCTATGATGGGAATGGATTTTGTTATGACAATGAATTACCCCGGCATCAGGTTCATCTCGAGGCGTTTGAGATCGCCTCTCGCCTGGTAACGGTGGGTGAATATCTTGCGTTCATCGCGGAAGACGGTTACGCCCGTCCGGAGCTGTGGCTTTCAGATGGCTGGAATACCTGTCAGAAAAACGGCTGGCAAGCCCCGCATTATTGGCAACGAATGGATGGGGAATGGCAGATCATGACGCTTCATGGTCTACGATCTCTCGATCTCCTGGAACCAGTTTGCCATCTCAGTTACTACGAGGCCGATGCCTTCGCGCGGTGGTCCGGAGCCCGCCTTCCCACGGAGGCCGAGTGGCGTACCGCCGCCAGCGATCACGCGATTGATGGAAATTTCATGGAAAACGGCTATTTGCACCCGATCGCTCACGATTGTGCATGCCAATTCTATGGAGATGTTTGGGAGTGGACTTGCTCGCCTTATACCCCTTATCCCGGCTATCGTCCCGCTGCGGGAGCCTTAGGCGAGTACAACGGAAAATTTATGTGCAACCAGTTGGTTCTGTGCGGTGGATCCTGCGTCACACCACGGAGCCATATTCGGCCGAGCTATCGCAACTTCTTTCCTCCTGAGGCGCGTTGGCAATTCTCTGGATTCCGCCTAGCGCGAGACACATGAATAAAAACGGTTTTTTACACGATGTATTGACGGGGCTTGCAAAACCGCAAAAAGAACTCCTGCCAAAATACTTTTACGACGATACGGGTTCCCGTCTGTTTGATCAAATCTGTGAACAACCCGAGTATTACCCCACTCGGACTGAGATGGGGATCATGGAACAGCATCTCAACGCGATCACCGATCAGCTCGGTGAACGCTGCCTATTAATCGAATATGGCAGCGGTAGCAGCTTGAAAACACGGATGCTCCTTGATCACTTGAGAAACCCGGCGGGTTATGTCCCCGTTGAAATCTCAGGAGAGTATCTTCAGGGAGTGGCCGCTGAGTTGCAACGCGACTACCCTCACCTCGAAGTACTGCCAGTCGCGGCAGACTTCACCAAACCATTCCCGGTTCCCAAGCCAAGCACGCCGGCCAATCGCAGGGTGGTCTACTTTCCTGGCTCGACGATCGGCAACTTCAGCCCCGGGGATCGCGAACGCTTACTCAGGAATATTGTTGAAGAGGCCGGACCGAACGGTGGCCTGCTGATGGGGATGGATCTTCGTAAGCACACCCCAACGCTGGAGGCCGCCTACAACGACCGGGCAGGGGTGACTGCGGCGTTTAATCGAAATCTGCTGGTTCGGATGAATCGAGAGCTTGGGGCAGATTTTCAGCCCGAACACTTTGTGCACCGGGCCTTTTTCAATCACGAGCATAGTCGAATCGAAATGCATCTGTTTTCCACCCGCCCCCAAGAAGTGAACATTCACGATCGACGATTTGAGTTCCACGAAGGTGAGTCGATCCGCACAGAGTACTCTTATAAGTTTGAAGTCAATAGCTTTGCGGAGTGGACGCCCAGCCTCGGTTTAAAAGTCGAAAGAGTTTGGCAAGACGATCAACAGCATTTTAGCATTCTTTATCTGAGTGTCTTGTCGAAGTAATGGTTTGGACTTTCTTAGGAGCGGATCATGCCGCGCGCTGTATGGAATGGTACGGTGATTGCAGAGGCCCAACAAACGGTCCGAGTGGATGGCAATCACTATTTCCCACCCGAGTCGGTGAAGATGGAATATCTCAAACCGACGCCCACGCAAACCGTTTGTGGCTGGAAAGGAACGGCCAACTACTTTACCATCGCTGTGGGTGACCAGGAAAACCCCGATGCCGCGTGGACCTACCCTACCCCCAAAGACGCAGCGGCGAATATCACCAAGCACTTTGCTTTTTGGAAAGGTGTTCAGGTGGAGGAGTGATTCGTTGGGGCTCCGGAGATTGCTCAGGAGCCCTCCCAGCTCTGAGTTGGTCAAATCACCGTTCCATCGGGGATGGTTGTTCCCCGCGGGACGACAACAATTCCTTCGCGGATGACATATCCATCGGTTTGCAATTCTTGAACACCTTTTTCATTGGTGATGCGGACGTTATTGCCGACCCGACAGTCCTTGTCGATGATGGCATTTTCGATGTGGCAGTTATCGCCGATATTAAAGTTGGGGATTCCTTTCTTGGCGTTGGCTGCCCGATCCTCATCGGTTTCAAAGCGGTCGGCCCCGATCAGAACCGTCCGCCGGAGCACGACATTTTTGCCAATCCGACTTCGTACGCCGACCAAACTATTGTCAATGCGGGCACCCGGAAGAATGACACAACCGTCCGCGACCAAGCTGTTGTCCAGTACTGCGCCGCTAATCCGCGAGGCAGGTAAAAAGCGGGTACGAGTGTAGATCACTCCCTCGGGGGAATGAAAGTCAAACGGCGGTGTGGCCGAGGCCAGCGCCAGGCTGGACTCGTGATAGGACTGGATGGTGCCGAGATCTTCCCAGTAGCCGTCAAAGACGTGGGCCTGCAGATGTGCTCGATCCAGCCACTTGGGAAAAAGTTCCTTGCCAAAGTCGGTCGCAGCAGGGTCCTCATTGAGCATCTTAATCAGCATTGTGCGTTTAAATAGATAGATGCCCATATTTGCCAGATAATGGCGGTTGTTACACGGGATCCCCCAACGCTCAATCCAGGAAGCTGGGACGTGGAACGGAGCCACCTCCTCATCAGTCTTCGGTTTCTCGGTAAACGCGCTGATACGGCCGTTTTCATCGACGCGCATGATCCCAAAGCCGGCGACATGATCACGGGGTACCGGGATCATCGCAAGCGTCAGATCGGCGTCGGTTTCGCGGTGGGTGCGAATCAAGTCGCGGAAATCCATACGATACAACTGATCGCCGGAAAGCACCAAGACGTCATCATAGGAGTCATCTTGGAAATAACGCATATTTTGCCGCACCGCATCGGCAGTACCTTGGTACCAATCCTCCTTCTCGTAGGATTGTTCGGCGGCGAGAATCTCAACAAATCCACGACTGAAAATATCGAACTTATAAGCATTCGCAATGTGTCGGTGTAGGCTCGCGCTGAGGAACTGCGTCAGAACAAATATTTCGCGCAAACCGCTATTGATGCAGTTACTAATCGGAATGTCAATGAGTCGATACTTCGCCCCGACCGGGACCGCGGGTTTGCTCCGAGTCTTGGTAAGAGGATAGAGCCGCGTACCACGCCCACCACCCAGGATCAGGCTTAAAATCTTGTTCATCGGCGCGTCTCCAGCTTTGGGCCTATCGGTCAGGGTCCCTTGCATGCATGAGTTGGTAACAGGCTTTATTGCATGATACCAGGAAATGCTTGTCGGGTCGAAACCTGCCGCGAAATCTCCTGGGCCAGCAGTTCGGCTTGTTCAGTGCAATCGTTGAGAGCCACCCCATGGTAAGCATTGCCGGTCACAAATAAACCTGGCGAGTGTGCCAACTGGTCCTCGATCGCTTTGACGCGGGCCGGATGACCGACGAAATATTGCGGGATGGCTTGCGGCCAGCGGATGATCCGGTGAAAAGTCGGCCGGGATAGAACC
Organism: uncultured Alcaligenaceae bacterium; assembly: GCA_964410665.1. Taxonomy (GTDB): domain Bacteria; phylum Planctomycetota; class Planctomycetia; order Gemmatales; family Gemmataceae; genus CAYPIE01. The sequence goes on along the minus strand of CAYPIE010000002.1, from coordinate 201,972 downwards.
CCGAGGGCGAGCCGGAGTTCTGCGGAGACCGCCTCGAGGATCCGTGCATCATCCCAATCGAGGATTTCACCACGATGGCGACCCCCACATAGAACGCGCCAAAGCACCATCCCATGGGGTGCTCGCTCTGGGAAAATGCTCGAACACCATTGCACTCCAAGGATATCCCGCCGGGTCCGCTGTGGCGCGATGTAGCCAAATCCATCCGGAACCGCCTGGGCATCTTGCTCCGAAAACCCTAGAGCAACTACAACGATGCGATTGTAGGTAATGCCCGCGATCTGCTCGGCGAGTTTCGAGTCATGCTCTGAGAGCAGAGCGGCTTGAGCGCCCGTTGGACAAGCCAACACAACGACATCGGCGTAATATGGCTGATCCGCATCCACCTGCCAGCCTTGACCAGAGGCGCGCACTTGCCGGGCGCGAACGTTGGTGCGGAGTTGGACCGGATGAGGCAGGCTAGGGTCGGTGATACGCTTGCAGAGGGTCTCGATCAGGGTGCCAAGGCCCGTGCGAAACGACCACATTCGTTGCGGTTGGGGCGTTTCTTTTCGTGCTTTTGCTGCTGCCTTCTTGGCACGCGCCGCTTGAGTGAATCCACGGAGAATACTAGCATATTGTTTTTCATATTCAACCAAGCGTGGAAAGCAAGCAGCCACTGACAACTCACGTGGGTCACCCGCATGGATCCCTGTGACCAAGGCATCGGCAAACACATCCGCCACTTCGGAACTGGTTCGTCGTGTCACAAAATCATGAATCGATTCATCATCTTCGGGAGGACGACTCGAGCGATATGCTTCCGTAAGCAGGCGGAACTTGCTCCGAGAGCCGATCGGCTTGAAGCGAAGAAACGACCACAGAGATCCAGGGAGTTGTTGCAACTTGCCATCTAGGAAGATATAGCGTTGTTTACGGGATGCCTCGCTGGCTGAAATTAATTGTTCTCCTAAGCCCAAATCCCGACAAAGTTGCAAGGTCGAAGGTTTCGAATCGAGAAACCCATTCGGTCCCGTTTCTACTTGAAAGCCCTGTTCGCGCAACGTCTTGACATTCCCGCCCACTTCCCCTTGCTGTTCCAGAACGGTAATCGCACTGTCGGGTAGGGCCTTCTGCAGTCGATAGGCAAGGGCCAGCCCCGATATCCCCGCGCCAACAATCACAATCTGTGGCATGATGCTCCTGTTCGGTCCCAGTCCAAAGTTGTCAAGGTGATTGGGTTCAAACCACTTTCCAGTCCTACCATAAGCTATAAGGCTGTGTGACTCGCGTTGTCCGATCGATCCCCGACTCGTACATGATTTCCAGGAGAATCTCATATGGCCATGGCCAATCCCAGGATGACCGAGGCCGCTAAACCGAGTATCGGCCATTATCTTCTTGATCGCTTGCAAGAACTCGGCGTCGGCCATGTCTTTGGCATCCCTGGCGACTACATCTTGGGATTCTTCAAGATGATCGAGGAAAGTCCTGTCAAAATGGTGGTGACCACCAATGAACTTTGTGCTGGTTACGCTGCCGATGCCTATGCGCGGGTCAAAGGGATTGGATGTGCCTGCGTGACCTATGCAGTGGGGGGCTTTAGCCTAACCAATGCATTAGCATCGGCTTATGCAGAAAAATCGCCCGTGGTGGTCATTAGTGGTTCACCAGGGGGAAGAGAACATAAACGCAATTGGTTGTTGCATCATATGGTCGGTTCGCCAGAAACGCAACGCGAAGTGTTCGAACATCTGACGGTTGCCAGTTGCGTCTTGGATGATCCGCTGACCGCCTTCCGTGACATCGATCGAGTGTTGGACGCCTGCATGCGCTTCAAGCGACCCGTCTACATCGAATTACCGCGTGACCGGCTGCTGTCCGCTCCGGTTTATCCTCATGAACACATCCCCGTCCAGCCTATCAGCGATCCCGATGAGCTCCGAGAAGCTGTTCACGAAGCGACGGCCATGCTCCAAGCGAGTCGAAAGCCTGTGCTCATTGCCGGAGTTGATCTACACCGTTTCAAACTGGCCGAGCCAGTGTTGCACTTTGCCGAGAAACACCAAATCCCCATTGCTTCGACGTTGTTGAGCAAGTCGGTGATCCGTGAGCGACATCCCCTGTATCTGGGGGTCTACCAAGCTGCCATGGGCCGGCCAGACGTCACGGAATTTGTTGAAGGATCGGATTGTCTGGTCATGCTCGGTGCCATGATCACCGACATGGATACCGGGATCTTTACCCACAACCTCGACCAGCATCGCGTCATCTTTGCCACCAGCGAGCAAGTGCAGATCCGTTATCATCATTACCAGGACATCTTACTCGAACATTTTGTTCAAGCTCTCAGTCAAGCAGAGTTGCCTCGCTACACCCGGGCCTTGCCCATAGACAACAACCCCATCGCCGAACCTTGGCAAGCGGATCCTGATGCCCCGATGACCGTCCGTCGCTTGTTTCAGAAGGTGAATTCCCTCCTGAGCAGCCAATCGGCGATCGTCGCTGATCCTGGAGATGCCCTGTTCGGCTCAGCGGATCTCACGGTTGTCAAAGACACCGAGTATCTTGGCTCGGCCTTTTACGCCACTTTGGGTTGGGCGGTACCCGCAGCGGTTGGGGCCCAATTAGCGGATGCGAGTCTGCGACCGATCGTGTTGGTCGGGGATGGTGCCTTTCAGATGACTGGGATGGAGTTAGGAACTTGTCGCCGCATGGGACTCAACCCAATTGTGATTGTGCTGAACAATCGCGGCTACTTGACGGAGCGTTTCATTCTCGAAGGGGAGTTTAACGATATTCCGAACTGGAATTACCACAGAGTTCCCGATCTGATCGGAGCCGGTCAAGGCTTCGAAGTGCGGACCGAGGGAGAACTGGATGGGGCGATGGACGAGGCACTTGCAAATGAAACGGCTTTCAGCATTTTAAACGTTCATCTATCCCCCGATGACTATAGCCCGGCACTTCGACGCCTAGGCGAAAGTTTGGCCAAACGGCTTTGAATCCGCGCTTCGATCAGGCATCCCGCTAGCGATCTCTGGGACCCAAAGAACCAGAAAAACGAAGTTGAGCTTGACTTCGGGTGCCAAACAGGCGTATGAATGCTTCAAACAGACGTTTGGTTGGCGGCCCGCTCGCGTATTCACCGTTGGTCCATCCCTGAGGTATTATGGTCCGATCTGCCGAGGAGACTCGCGACAGCATTTTAAACGCGGCCGGTGAACTCTTTGCCGAGAAGGGATATACCGCGACTACAGTCCGCGACATTTGTGGTGCAGCTGGGGTCAACCTCCAAGCCATTGGCTACCACTTCGGGGACAAGTCCAAGCTGTATGTGGCCTGTCTGCGACGGGGGATGGAACTTTCACATCAAGATGTTTTGATTCCTAATTTATCACCGGATCTGCCGCCTGCCGAACAGTTTCGTCAAGTCCTCGACGGGCTGTACGCCCCGATCCTGCGGCGTGACCCTGAGCGGGTCCCGGTCTGGTGTATGGCCTTGATGCTCAAGGAAATGACACTCCCCGCTCCCACGGCACCGGAGTTACTCGAGGAGTTTATCCGTCCCAAACATGCAGTCTTGGCGGCAGCGCTACGGGCGTTGGTACCAGAAGCTGATGACCAGACGATCCAGCTGACCGCCTTGAGCGTGGTCGGCCAAGTGCTGTTTCATTGTTTGCATCGGAGTTCGATTCCCATCGTCCTCGGACAGCCCACGATGGACCTCGGCGTATCAACTATAATTGAACATATATATAAATTTACTCTTGCTGCTCTTACGAACCCGATGTTCCTGACCCGACCCCCGGCGGTCGCCCACTGGAACGCATAGTTGGAGACCTCGTATGCTCACGCTCCTATCACGTCTGTTGACTCATGCGCTAGTGCCTCTGGGACTTGTGACCCTTGGGGTGCTCGGCTTTATTACGCTGTCGTCGATGGCCGAACCCCCCGCTCAGGTGAGCCAGGTCGAAAGGGTGCCGGAGGTCGAGGTGTCGTCGGTTCGGGGCGTCGATGCCGAGGCCTTCTTTATCGAGAGCAATGGTGTGGTAGTCCCGCGCCGGGAATACCAACTGGCCGCGGCGGTGGAAGGGCGTGTGATTGGGAAGTCTGCGGTGTGCGAATCCGGTCAGACGGTCCGTAAAGGGGATAAGCTCCTGACGATTGATCGTGAGCTTTACGAGATCGAAAAGCAGCAACTACTTAGTGAACGACGTCAAGTCGATGCCGACCTCAAAAAACTTGCGGTAGATATCGAGAATACGCAAGCCCTCTTGAAAATCGGCGAGGAACAGCTCGACCTTCAGAAGACAGAAGAATCTCGGGCCAATCGGATGCGCAAGTCCAAGGCAATGTCTGCCTCGGAACGAGATCAGATCCGGCTGCAGGTGGTTGCTGCGGAGCAAGCGGTTCAAATGCTGCGTAATGAAGCGCGAACTTACGATTCCAAGCGCGAGGGCTTGCTTGCCCAACGATCGCTGATCGATGCCAAGTTACGGCGGGTTGATTACAACCTGAACCGAACAGAAATAGTTGCCCCGTGTGACGGCCTGGTCATGCGCGATCATGTTGAGGTGGGCAGCTATGTGCGACCGGGAGACACACTGGTGGAGATTGAAGATGTCTCGACCATCGAGGTCCGCCTCAACTTGCGCATGGAGGAACTGTATTGGGTGTTGCATTGCGGGGATTTGCTGCCGGCCGCAACCAGTCAGGATCGGGTCAACCAGGGGTTGGGCGCAAGGATGGCATCTTTGGCTGAGAACTACAAGCTGCCCCCGGTACCCGCTGAGGTGTGCTACAACTTGGCTGGCACCAGCTACACCTGGAAGGGCACGCTGGCCCGCTGTGAGGGGACAGGCTTCGACGAACGTACAAGGACCGCCCCGTGTCGGGTGGAGATTGGCAAACCACTCGGTACTTCCAAAAATCCACGGTTCAGCCTACGGCGAGGCATGTTCGTCGAGGTCAACATCCGAGTCCCGAGTCTGCCAGAGGATCTGTTAGCGGTCCCGCGCGAAGCGCTGCGTCCTGGTGGAGAAGTTTGGCTAGTCGAGGACGGCCGACTACAGATTGCTCAAGTCGAGCCTGTGCAATTTGATGGTGGGGTGGTGATTGTGCGAACACGCAACCCGCAACAAGTGCAACCGGGTTCGAAGGTCATCGTTTCCCCCTTGGTCGGTGTTACCGGTGGCATCCAGGTCAAGATTCTCAATCCGCAGGAGGCCGAATAATGCGTAGTGTCATTACCTGGGTGGCACGCAACGGCCCCACCATCAACACCATGATGCTGGCGATTCTGCTGACCGGAGTTTGGTCGGCGACCCAGCTCTACAGCGAATCGTTTCCGGAATTTCAGCTTGATCAAGTCAAGATCACCGTTCCCTACCCGGGCGCGAGCCCCTCGGAGGTCGAGGAGGGGATCTGCCAGAAGATCGAAGAGGCCATCCGTGCCGTGGAGGGCATCAAGAAGATTTCAGCCGTGGCCCAGGAAGGCTCCGGGACGGTGGTGGCCGAGCTAAAAGCATCGGTCAGCGATCCGCAGCGGGTGCTCAATGATCTTCGATCCGAAGTCGACCGCATACCGAGTTTTCCCTTGGAGGCCGAGGATCCCGAGGTGCAGCTCGTGGTCGCTCGGTCGCCCACGATTCGCGTGGCATTGTTTGGTGGTCAGGTGCTGCCGAAGCAACTTAATCAAATCGAGCAGCGTCAATGGCGGTTGCGGCAACAATTACAACTTCGGGAAGTGGCCGAACGGGTGCGTGAGGAACTACTCGACTTGGATTCCATCTCCTCGGTGGATATCGTTGCCGAGAAGAAGTATCAAATCGACGTCGAACTGAGTGAGGATGCCTTACGCAAGTATGGCTTGACCCTCCAGGAAGTCGGCCAGATCCTCCGCCGCGAGAATATCGAACTACCGGCCGGTACCATCAAAACGGCGGCCAGCGAGTATCTCGTGCGTGGGAAAAACAAGCGCAGCATCGGGCAAGAGATTGATGAGCTACCTCTGTTAACGCGACCGGATGGTGCGGTGTTACGCGTTCGCGATCTCGGTCAATCGGTCGATGGCTTTGAGGAGAATGATGCTGGCACCTTTGTAGCGGTCCCCGACGAGCAGACCGGTGTGATCTCCCCTGGGATGCCAGCGATCACCCTAGTAGTCCAGAAAACCTCGAGCGAGGACTTGCTCCAGATTACCAGTGATGTTCGTGATTATGTCACAAACAAGAGCAAGCAGCTACCACCTGGTTATCAACTGATTTTCTATGATGATCAGTCGATCATTGTCCAGGAACGGTTGGATACGCTGGTGCAAAATGGGCTGATGGGCCTGGTCCTGGTGTTTATTGTGCTGAGTCTGTTTCTGGAATTCCGCCTTGCCTTTTGGGTCTCTTTGGGAATCCCAATCTCCATCGCCGGCGGCCTACTGGTTCTGCTGAGTCAGGATCAGACACTGAACATGGTCTCTACATTTGCATTTCTTTTGGTGCTTGGCATCGTCGTCGATGATGCGATTGTGGTAGGGGAAAATGTCTACCGGCACCGGGAGATGGGCAAGTCGTTGATGCAGGCATCGATCGACGGGACGTGCGAGGTCGCAGCGCCGGTGATCAGTTCGGTACTCACCACAACGTTTGCATTCATGCCGATGTTGTATGTCTCGGGCACACTTGGCAAAGTCATGGTGGTGATGCCCATCGTGGTGATTTCCGTCCTAGCGTTTTCGTTGGCAGAGAGCCTGTTCATCTTGCCGAACCACCTTGCCGATGGGAGCTCCGACGTTGCCGTTCCCCTCCGTCGACGTACACTCATCGGACAGTTGAATCCGCTTCGGGGGCTTTGGCGTTTGGCTCGCTATCTTTTGGGGCCAACCGTTGCAGCCCTGGGGATGGTGCTCTATCGCGTCCAAGCGGCCGTCACCCAAGGGTTGCACGACTTCATCGAAGGGGTCTATCAGCCCTTGTTGCGGCGCTGCATTCACTATCCCGCCATTGCCGTCGCCGCGAGTCTTGCGCTGTTGATCATGACGTTCGGCTTGGTGGTAGGAGGATTTACGCCGTTTGTCTTTTTCCCTAAACTTGATGCCCCGTTCATAAAAGCCTCCGTAAAGTTTCCAAATGGCACCCCGATCTACGAGACGGAACAAGCCGTGGCAAAGATGGTGAAAGCACTGGAGCGGATTCAGAAGCAACAACAACGTCAATACGGTGAGTCACCGATCAAGTTGGTCGTTTGGACCACAGGCTACAGCGAAGGAGAAGGACGGGGTCCCCAAGCGTCGCAGGACCGTACCTCGGCTAGTCATGTAGGCCAGGTATCCGTGGAGCTGATTGGCAGCGAACTTCGTACGGATACCAGCGACGATATCTCCGCGAAATGGCGTCGCGAGGTGGTCGAGGCACTTGGTGGCATTGCCGGCGTGGAAGAGCTCAAGTTTGGCACAGCGGCGGGGGGGCCCGGTGGGAAGCCGATCGAGTTCCAGATCGTTGGTTCCGATATGCGGCAACTGGAAGCCGCTGTCGAAGTGGCCAAAGAGCAGTTGCAGACTTATGAAGGGGTCTTTGATGTCGCCGATAACTCCTTACCGGGTAAGCCAGAATTGCAGGTCCGCGTCAAGCCGAACGCCGAGGCCATTGGGATCGACAGTAACCAGGTGGCTCAAACCCTTCGAGCATCATTCTACGGCGAGGAAGTGATGCGGTTGCAGCGTGGCCGCCATGAGGTCAAGCTGATGGTCCGTTATCCGCCTGAGGAACGTGAATCGCTGGAGAACTTGGAGAATATTCGCATCCGCAGCGCTGAGGTCGGGGAGATACCGATCGAAGAGGTTGCACTTGTTGATGTTGAGCGCGGCTATTCCGAGATCAACCGCGTTGATCAAAAGCGACAGATCACCGTAACGGCGGACTTAGACGAGGCAACCACCAACGCACAACAGATCGTGAATGGTCTGAAGGCATCATTTGTCCCACGATTGCTTGAACAGTTCCCGAGCATTCAGGTTCGCTGGGAAGGGCAGGAAAAACAACGTCAAGAGTCGCTTCAAAGCCTCTTTTTAGGGTTTGTGGTGGCATTATTCGCCATGTATGTGCTGTTGACCACACAGTTCGGCTCGTACATTCAGCCGTTCTTCGTGCTCACAGCGATCCCGTTCGGCTTTATCGGAGCCATTGTGGGACATTTTATCATGGGCTTACCACTGACTCTATTTAGCATGTTCGGCATGGTGGCGTTGGCCGGCGTGGTGGTCAACGATTCGATCGTGCTGATCGACTTTATCAACCAGCGTCGTGCTTCGGGAGCACCGCTTGAGGCCGCCTTGTCGCAGGCCGGTCGGGAGCGATTCCGACCGGTGTTGTTGACCTCGTTGACCACGATCGCCGCGCTGGTACCGATTATGCTCGAGTCGTCTTTACAGGTGCAAATCTTGATTCCGATGGCGACCAGCCTCGCTTTCGGCCTGATTTCTTCGACGATGTTTGTTTTGTTACTGGTCCCAAGCATCTATGCACTTTATGCCGGTCCCATCGACGCGGAGTAATCGGCCCGTCGGCGATTCGCCCAAGAACCGAGGGGTTGGAACCTGGGCGGACATGTCGATGGACTGGTCAGAATTAAACATACATGGCGTTGGCGGGCTTGATAATGAGCTCCGGGATGGAGACGTGGGCGGGTAGGCATGCGACAAACAGCACGGCGTTGGCGACGTCCTCGGGTTTGAGAATCTGTTGTCGCTGCTCTTGAGTCAATGGTTTGGGTCGTGCGTCTAAGATCGCAGTATCGATCTCTCCCGGGTAGATATTGGTCACGCGAATCCCATTTTCGCGTTCTTCAGCGCCAAGTCCGATGCCAAGCGCCGCCATGCCGAACTTGCTCGCGGAATACGCGGTACCGGCCAACGGCATAGCCCGTTTACCCGACACCGAATTAATATTAATAATCACTCCATCTTTGTGCTCTAGCATGCTTGGGAGCACGGCATGGATGCAGTAAAACGCTCCGTTGAGGTTGGTGGCGATCATGCGCTGCCAGGCCTCTGGCGTCAGCTCACGCATCATCCGTTCTTTGACATTCATCCCTGCATTATTGACCAAGGTCTGAACGGCACCCCACTGGCCAGTGATGAACTCCATTGCATGCTGCACACTGTGGAGGTTGGACACGTCCATGGCTTGAACCAGTAACCGATCACCTGCTTGGAGTGCCTCTGCCGCTTGCTGCAGTTTGGCCGGATTTCGACCGGTGATCACGACTTTGGCTCCTACAGCAAGGAATCCCTTCGCAGTCGCAAGCCCAACCCCCGAACCACCGCCAGTGATCAGGACAATTCGATCGGTAAGTGTTGTCATGGTTCTCCTTTGTTTGATGAAGAAATCATGTATTTTATGGATTTCGTGTGCGTCGCGAGACGCAAGTGCAAGGGTCGCTATACTAACCGCATCGTTGGCAGTCAGGCACTCAGATATCGGGCTGCATGAGTCCATTCGTAAATGGGCTCATCGGATCTCGTTGGTCTCTCGTTGGTCTCTCGTTGGTCTCTCGTTGGTCTCTCGTTGGTCGAGACGACTGCATGATGGTGCAGCAATTGCGACAATCGCCCTACGTATCGGAGGGTTCTCGTCCATGTCCCGATCCTCATCTGCTCGATCCGCGTCCCCTCCAACGACACTAGCGACTTGGCCCAGAGCGATGCCCTCAAAGGGCCGGGATGGTGCAACAGGATTCGATGCTGGCATAGACTGGGATCAGCTGGTGAGAGAGTTGTCGCCCTTGCTATATCGGTGGACGCGTCAAGCCGGCATTGGTGAGTTTGATATCAATGATATTGTACAAGAGGTGTTTTTGGCGCTGCTACAGGCAGCACAACAAAACCAATGGCCCCGAGCGGGATCCTTTCATCCATGGCTATGGCGGGTCTGGCGTTACCGATTATTGCGACACCTTCAGTATTATCGAAGTATACCAATATGTTTTAAACCGCCTCATTTATTGGAAATATCGACAGTATTCGCGGATGCTTCCGATAACGCTCCGCCGGCCACAGTGCGGTTGATCAACGAATTTCGGGCGCGTTTTGCCAAGACTGTATGGGAAGCCTTTTGGCGTACCATCGTACTTGATGACGATACTCAAGATGTTGCCGAGGATTTGGGGGTGTCCATCTGGGCCATTTATAAAGCCCGCGATCGGGTACTACGCTCTCTCAAACATGCATGCTTCATGGAACATCACCCATCCTCGTGACCACTGGACCACCTTGAAGGACACCATGGGAAGGGTGATGCTCACGATTTCGCTGCACAAGATCCGGTTAATCGTTCGTCGAAGGGACCTTGAACTTCCGGTCCATGGGCAACGGTGGAGGTTCTGGGACCCCAGCCGGATCGAGATTCGCCTCCGTAGGCAGTTGCGGGAGCTTCGCTGGCGGCATGGGAGGCTCCTGGGGTTCCGAGTTGGAGACTTGTGTGCCCTCCGGCGTGGAGGGGGAGGAGACGTTCGAGTTCGCAGTCTGTATCGCTTCTGGTGAGCTGGGAGGTGTCGGTGGGACCATCACCGGTACCTCTAGCTCGACCGTCACTGGGAGGATCCCCGAGTCTTCGGAGGGGATGGGTTTCTGCGGGGTTTCGTCACTGGGAATACTCACCGGATGAGTCTCGGAGAGCGGCGGTGTGGCATCGACCATGACCGGTTCCATGGCGGGAGGTTGTGGGAGAGCTGGCGGTAGACTCTTAGGTAATTCAGGAAGCACTGGGGGAGGTTCCATGTGCATGCCCAAGCCAGGATTCCCCCCACCCGGACCGGGCGGGGCACCCCCGGGGATCCCGGCGGGAGTATTGGTTTGCGGAGTAAAATCCGGGTTGGTCGGGATCTTGGAGGGAGGAGATGCCGATGGGGTCGTCGTCTGGTTAAACTCGCTGTAATCGAGGTAGAGCAGGACGGACGCCGCGATCAAAGCGACCAACGACAGGCCCAATAAGCCCGTATAGGCATCATTGCGCGGCTTGGCAGTCGGGGCCGCGCCACGGGAGCGTCCAATAGACATAGGGAAATCCTCGTTTGTCAAAAATCCTCAATGCGACCACCTCGATGGACCTCGTCCGAGCGTATGCCGGGGTAGGATGACGGCCCCGCGTGAGACCGGGCCTACCGGTTCCCGAGGGTACCGACAATATCATTAATCCGTGGCTTGAGCTTGTTCTCCGAGGTGAACTGGCCGACGGATTGTTTGGGTCGAACGTCAAGGGCAGTGAAGCTGCCCAGATAGGCCGGGGTAGGCTGGACGCGAAAGACAGAAAGTTGTGCACCTTTTTTGATGCCTGCATCACTGCCTAAGGAGATGACCATCAGCCCCTCATCGTCCAAGGCAGTGACTCGGGCACGCAGATTGCTGGGTGTCTGCGGCGGTGGCTCCTCCAGAACCGAGCTCGTACCGAGGGACTCTCCGCGGGCCAGCTTGTTCATGTCACTTTTCAATTTGCGATTTTCGTTACGCAATTCGGCATTGGCGGTCAGAAGCTGGTCGTTCCGCCCTCGAGTGGATTCGGCAGCGATTTGGTTTTCAATCGATTCTTTTCGCGCTTGGTTGAGTTCCGTGATCGTTTGAGTGATCTTCGCCTGCAAAGCCTGCTTATCGTTCTTCAATTGATCACGTTCCACACGAAGGGTTTCCAGCTCGGCCTGGGCGACCTGAAAGTTAGTCCGCTCTTTCTCGAAATTACTAGCTTCGGAATTCGACTGTTCCTTGGCGGCTTGCATTGCGGCGTTGGCCGTCTGCAAACGCTGCTGAGCCTGATTGACGTCGGAGCGGAGGGTTTCAATGGCCGTTTCCCGTTTCGCGATCTCTTCCTGGGCCTGCTCCTGCAGGTTCAGATATGCAGTCTCGGCCGCTTGCCGCGCCTGGAGTTCTTCCTGGGAGCGTTGATACCAGTTCTGATGGGTAACAAACACCACCACGATAAAGCCCGTTGTGATGCCGGCAAACAGTAAGTTAAAGAAGACAAGTATCTTCCCAACAACGGTCATGACCAATCCTCCGGACCAGCAGGGTCGTCGAGACTCGAGCGACCCAGCCGAAAGGGTAGTTGGCGCGGTCGAGGAAACAGTTCCCCCTTTTGGCCGCGCCGCAGGATGAACGGATGGACCCGGCGGAAATAAGCGGCCAACAGGTAAATAGCTTGCCGCCAGATCGCGTCAATAGGCAATCGCCTTGTGGTTATGCAAATTTAGCGCCCGGTGTCAGGGTTCTGTGCCTGGTTGACTTCGCTCAGACGGTTTTGCAGGGAGCGGAGTCGTTTTAGCAGGACTTCGGACTCCGCCCGCCCATTGGTAATTGACGGTTGTAAGTACTCAATCTCATTGATTAGATCGGCCAGGATCTCCTCAGACTCCTTGATACGTTGGCGGAGGCCTTTACGGACATTCGGGCCACCGAGAATCTCTTGATCGAGTCGCTTGCTCTCCTCAAGCAATTGGCTAATTTCTTGCTGGATCGCCTGAATGTCCGACTGCTGTTGCTTGATGGCATTGAAGTAATAGTTCAGTGCGCGGAGAGGCTGGGGCTTGCCAGTAATGTTGTCGAGAATCGGTGGCATCGAGGGCGTGTTGGGATCGCTCGGATCAGAATATTGTAACGGAAGACTCAGCTCTCGGACGGGATTCTGCACGGGTTGACCTCGCCACTGACCGGTTTCGAGCATGCTCAGAAAATCCTGATACCACCGCTGGCGTAAGGGTCGTTGGACTTCCTCCTGACGCAGACCTTGCAGGCCAACCCGCCATGCATATTCGCCGCGTTCGGTATATCGAACCTCATCCTCGATTTGATCGCGCAGAGTATCGATGCGCCCGCGAATTTGCTCGCCGTCCTCGGTGGTACGGGAGAACCATTCCAGTCGCTGCGTATATAGCGCAATCGACCAAGTCATCAGTAACATACTGAGCAGGAAAGTGGTTAGGACCAAGATTCGACCCAAGGTGTTCATGATTACCGTCTTCTCCCATCAGTGGGGGACTTGCCCCGGTAGATCGTGAGCGTCGTAGCGTGTTCCGATATCATTGACCACCGACAAAAGCCTGTTCCGATACGCGTAGCTTTTGCTCCAAGGACTGGATTAAATCCTGAGTTTGTCGCAGCCGCGTGAGTTCACGATAAAGCCGGGCCTCGGCCGCCTCTAGTTGGCGGTTTTCTTGTTCGACCGCTCGATTCACTGCGTCAAGTCTGGCCAGAAGGTTGTTGCGTTCCGCTTTCCGAGCGCGAACAATTTTATCCTCAGCAGCCCGATCATTTAGTTTGCCTTCACGCTGGCGGTCGATCCGGTCGAGGAAATCGGCTTGCGACTTAATCAGCTGGACACGGTCATTATACGGTCCGAGAAAGGCGGCCAAATCGCTTCGTAATAATGCCTGCATCCGATTATTCATTTCGGCAAACTGATCGGCCTGACGCTGCACGATCTTGCCATACATCTCCAGACCCACCACCGTCAGCACCCGTTTCCGCCAGTTCAGCACTTCCTGAGCCCGGTCGATAGCCTCCTGACCTGCGCGTCGCTCGTACCAGGGATTGGGCCATGAATCGAGGTGGTAAAGCAGGTGAGCAATCTTCGCGCGTTGGGTCTCATTCGCGTTGGCATCCGGACCAGAAGGAATCGCCGTGATCACCTCCTCAAACAGACCCAGAAGTGCTGCTTCCGCTGCTTGGAGATTCTCCGGGGTGGGATTGTCAAGCCAGGCACGATGTTGATCGCGATTCTCGCCATCGGGCGCTTGGTTGATGAGGAAACGTCGCAATAGCTGCACTTTGGCCACTGGACCATCCGCTTCCGCAAGCAATTGTTGAACGAGGGCCTGGACGCGACGAACCTCCTCGGTCTGACTAGCAACGGGCTGACCGCCGAGCAGGTTGCCGCCCTGGGAAGCGGCGAAAATCTGGTTGAGAGTATCGGTTTTCAATTCGGAGATCGGGCTACTGGTACCATATTGGAAGTCAAAGCCCACGGTCTCGGAATCGCCGTTGTCCGGAGAGGCTGGCACGGGAAGGCCTTGCAGGTACAGTTCATGACGGAAGCCCGCGAAGGTCCATTTTTGACGGACCTCCCAGTCAAGCAAGGCAATGTAAGTAAATCCGCCGCCGGCGAGGATGTTGAGGACGATCAAAATCTTGCCGAGAAGCCCCATGAGAACAATCTCCCTTTATCGATACGGTGGTGGGCAGACCGGCAGAGGTGCTACATGCCGCCAAGGAATGATTCAAGCAATCGATTCCTGGGAATTCAGACCCTAGGTAATCTCGAGATGAAAACTCGATGACTGAATTGTGGCCGATTGAACAGCCCTTGACAAGGCAAACTCGCTGGAGTTTGCCATTGCTAAGCTCCGCCCGATCGCGCTGTTTGCTTTGAACCTTAGGACCGGATCGCATTTCGTTCACGGGATACCAGGTATGTTCCGCACAGAGAAGTGGCAAGCCAGGCTTGGCTCGATGTGCCCTGGCCAGAAGGAGCGGCCGTCTGCCTGTATCCAGTTGCGGGGTTGGTGTTACTCGGCAGGTTCGATCTCCGCGCTCATCGAGCCTTTGCACCGCGGGATTGCGGGGTCGGGTCCGTAGGCGTGGATTTGATCGCGTTTCAGTTCAGCGCGTTCCAAAGAGGTTGTGCAGACGATCACTCGTCCTTTGGTATGAACTTCCTTGGCGATGGTGAAACCCTTCTCCTCGGGATATGCAAACAATTCCTTCATCATGCGAATCACATATTCGAAAGAGTGATCATCGTCATTGAGCAGGATGACATGGTAAGGCGGTTGCTTCCGCTGCTCAGTTTCCTCCCGAGTTTCTTGATCGGGAACGGTCGTCGTATCGCTCATGGGATCCTTAAGTTTCCTCGGGGCAGTCATCCCTGGATGTTCATCGTTACGTTCATCGTTACACGCGAGGTGCTTCCCTGCAACCCTCACCACTCCGTTGCGGCTACTCGATCGGCGGAATGGGCCGAGTCTGTGGCCCATCGGACAGGGACCGCGGCACCCGACCAAAGCAGACGAGGGCAATATCATCAAACTGGGGCTGGCCCGCAGAATGCACCTGCAGGGCATCGAGCAGACGGTCGCAAATCGTGTTGGGTTGCGGCCATAGACGATCGGTCCCCAGGACGGAATCTAGCAAGGCCGCCTCTTCAAGGTTGCGAAGCAGCCGATCCTTGCCAAAACGCTCCCCGGAGGGATTGGTGGCATCGGTAACCCCATCGGTATAGAGAACGATACTCTCGCCTGGTTGCAGGACCACCCGCACTGCCTGATAGGGATGGTTCGGTACCCAACACAGTGGAAAGTTACAGATCCCTTCCGTCACGGCAGGGTCGAGGGTTCCCTGGCTTGGCCGGATGCAGATTGGACGTTCGTGGCCGGCGTTCGCGATGATCACTTCATGGCTGTGGGTATCGAGCACTGCAGCGATCATGGTCACAAAACGGTCCGGGATATTTAGCCGAATGAGTTGCTCGTTGAGCTGGGTAATCGCTGCACCCGGATCGTTCGGATGCGCCAGCGTGGCAAGGCGAACTTCAAGGCTGAGTCGTGCAACCATCAGGGCCGCGGGGACCCCGTGGCCGGAGACATCACAGAGGACGATGGCTAGGCGATGCTCATCTAAGGGAATGAAATCGTAGAAATCCCCGCCAACGTACTCTGCGGCTTCATAATGCGAGAAGAAATCATAGCCAGGGAAAGCCGGCAACTCACGAGGCAAAAAGCTCCGCTGGACAGTCTGAGCGAGTTCAAACTCCTTGCGTTGATTCTCGCGATGAACAATCTCCTCGTGCATCCGCACATTTTCCATCGCGACCGCGGCCTGGCTGGCCACCGCGGAGAGAAATTGCAGGTCTTCTTGGCTGAAGGTCTTACTGTGCGCTTGCGTGTCGAGTTGGATGACGCCGAAGGGCCGCCTAGCACTATCTAGCACCGGTGCACACATCACCGAACGGATGCTCAAGTTGGAAATCGATTGGGAGGGAGAGAATTGGGTATCCGCAGTGGCATCTTGACTTAAAATCGCTTGTTCGGTGGTAATGACTTCGCGAATGATGGTTTTACTAAACCGTTCTTCATTCAATACCAGCGAGTGGGTGCCTTCTGCAGGTTCAATCCCATGGCCCGCCCGGTCGAAGCGTTCTAGCGTCGAGGTTGCTCGTCGCGACCGTGCGACCTTGGGGATCAGCTGTTCGTTCTCGGGATCGTAAAGAATGATAAAACAGCGGTCGGCCTGCTTGAATAACTCTAGGAGCGTATCGGCAATCTGCGGCAGTAGTTGATCCATTCGGAGCTTTTTACCGAGCGAGGTAGTGATCCGAATCAATGCACGCAGCTTGTCGTTGGGTTGGGTCTCGAGTAGCTGTGGGCCGTGTGGACGGGCCACCGTCGCTTGGACCGTGCTGGTGGTATTGGGATCTTCCTCGAACAGTGAAAAGGAAACGCCATCATCTTCTTCGGCGGAGGTTTCAAACAGGAAGGTAAAGTCGCAAATACGAATACGATCCTTATGTTTGAGAACGGTTCGCAAACCTGGCTCAAGTTTCCGATTGTTGAGGTAGGTATCGTTGCGGCTATTCAGGTCCTCAAGGTAGTAGATCCCTTTATCAAAAGTGATCGCCGCATGCTTGCGGCTCACCGCGTCAGGCTCAAGGAAAACATCACACGTTTTGAGCCTGCCAATGACGACGGGATTTTCCCCAATTGGAAAGTGCCTTTGGGTGACGGGATAACTCGGGGGAGTTTTCTGCAGAGAGAGGGTGGGCATGATCGGAGGCTTCCACCGTGCAAAATCTAAAGGAGATTGTACCGTCGGCGGCACCCAAACCTAATCGACATCGTATCTTGTCCACTCGAAGCTGGCAATTGAGGATTCCCCAAGCATCGGCCAAGACTCGGGCAAAAACCACTCGGGCAAAAACCCGTCAAGAAGTTGTCGGACAAGCAAGAATTGCGGAGAATAGCCTAGTTCATCATTGGACCCTCGGATGGAAGGAATGAATGAGCGTGCGGTATTCAGATCATACGCAATTGTCCATGGCCGGTGCGCGGTTCCCGTCAACGCGAATGCGCCGGTTGCGCCAGTCGGCATGGTCGCGACAATTAACCGCAGAGCATCACCTCTATCCCGCTGATCTGATCTGGCCACTGTTTGTGCAACCAGGGAAGGGACAACGTACTGCCATTCCAACCATGCCCGGAGTCGAACGACTATCTATCGATTTATTGATAGGACAGGTGGCTCGTGCCAAAGACCTTGGGATCCAGGCAATCGCTCTTTTCCCGGTAACGCCACCGGAACAAAAGTCGGATGATGGTGCCGAAGCATTGAACCCCGACAATCTGATTTGTCGGGCCGTGCGAGCCGTCAAACAAGAACATCCAGACATCGGTGTCATTTGTGATGTGGCTCTGGATCCCTACACGACGCATGGCCACGACGGTCTGTTGCAAAATGACCAGGTCGTCAACGACGCCACGGTCGAAGTCTTGTGCCAGCAAGCAATTGTACAAGCCCAGGCCGGCTGTGATTGTATTGCCCCTTCGGACATGATGGATGGCCGCATTGGCCGCATCCGTCAAGCGCTCGATGCAGCCCAACTGGACCATGTTTTGATTTTGTCGTATGCCGCGAAATACGCATCCGCCTTTTATGGCCCGTTTCGTGAGGCAGTCGGCTCCGCAGGCAATCTCGGCCGAGGAGACAAACGGACTTATCAGATGGATCCGGCCAACAGCGACGAAGCCCTCCGCGAGGTGGCCTTAGATCTCCAAGAAGGGGCTGACCTGGTCATGGTCAAACCAGGGATGCCATACTTAGACATTGTGCAGCGCGTCAAGTCGACCTTCCAAGTGCCCACAGTGGTCTACCAGGTGAGTGGGGAGTACACCATGATCAGTGCCGCCGCCCAGCAGGGTTGGCTCGACCGGGACAAGGTGATGCTTGAAAGTCTACTCGCGTTCAAAAGAGCTGGAGCCGATGCGATCCTAACCTACTTTGCACTCGAAATTGCGGAGAAATTCCAAGCCGGTTGACCGAAGTCGCGCGCCTCCTGCATATCAATGGAAGGTAGGACGTCGGGCCGACTCGGCTCCCTGTCAGTTTCGTTCCAGCAAGGTCCGGAACAAGGTCTAGGAGATACTCATGCCTGTGCAAGCTGATACCGTTGATCCTACGGGGGCGGCCGACGACACTCATGTCCGACCGGCGAACAACCGCGAGACTCTCGTTCTTCTCGAACGGCTCAAGCAGGGGGACCGATCTGCCCTCGAAGGCCTGTTGGCCCGGCATCGAGACCAGCTACGCCGCATGATCCAATTACGCCTCGATGCCCGGCTACGCCAACGGTTAGATGCCTCGGACATCATTCAGGAAGCACAACTGGAGATCGCCCAGCGGATTGACGACTACCTGGCCCGCGAACCGATGCCCTTCCATGTCTGGCTGCGCAAGACCGCTTACCAGAACCTATTACGCCTGCGACGGGAGCACGTCGAAACTGCCAAGCGGGGCGTCGGTCAAGAGGCGCCCTTTCCTGAACGCTCGTCGATCCTACTGATCCAACGACTGGGGCAGGGTATGGGGATGCCCCTGGACCAGCTCCTGCAGGATGAGCTAAGGCTCCGCATCCAGCAGGCGATCCAAGAGCTGAGTGAGATTGATCGGGAGATTCTACTTCTCCGTACTGTCGAGGGCCTGAGCAACCAGGAATGTGCCCAGGTGCTCGACATCGAGTCCAGTGCTGCCAACAAACGGTTCGGGCGGGCCCTGCTGCGGCTGCGGCAGGTGCTGGTTGATCAGCAAATCGTCGGCTCAGCCGTCGTGTCTCCCGATATCCCCCATTGACCTCATCCCCGAAGGGAATTCGGAATGGCCAGCTTGCCGCCGGACTCCGTCGAATCGCTGCTCGGCGAGATCGCCGACGAATTCACCGGACGCTGTCAGGCAGGCGAGTCCCCGGACGTGGAATCGTTTGCCCGGCGTTTCCCGCAGTTGGCCGACGTTCTCCGCCAATTGCTGCCGGCCCTCCAACTGCTGCATCAGCAGACTGGTATGGGCTTTACCCTCGAGCCGGCTACTTCTGAGCGGTCCCCGAAGAGCCTACTGCGAACATCCACGTCTGTAGGCACCGAAGACCGTACGCCGACGAAGCTGGATGGCGGGTTTCTGGGCCCGTCGTTTGAGGTTCTTGAGGAACTCGGTCGGGGAGGGATGGGCGTGGTCTATCGGGCTCGCCACCACGCACTGGGTCGGGTTGTGGCGGTGAAAAGGATTCTAGCCGGCTCAGCCACCAGCCCCGACCAGCTCGAGCGGTTTCGCGCCGAGGCCCGCGCGGTCGCCCGGCTCTTCCACCCACACATCGTGCAGATCTACGAAATCGGCGAGTTCGAGGGCCTACCTTACTTCACGCTAGAGTTTGTCCCAGGCGGGAACTTGGCCGAGCGGGTCCAGGGCGAACCGCAAGACCCGAAATGGGCAGCTGGACTGGTGGGGACTCTGGCAAAAGCGGTTCAGGTGGCCCATGCCGAGGGACTTTTGCACCGCGACTTGAAACCTGGCAACATCTTGCTGACCGCCGACGGCAGCCCCAAGATCACCGACTTCGGCTTAGTGAAGGACCTTGACACCGAACAAGCCCGCACCGCCACCGGGGCAATCGTCGGTACCCCCGCTTACATGGCTCCAGAGCAAGCCAGCGGGGAAGGCCATACACTGACCGCGTCCGCCGATGTTTATGCCCTCGGGGCCATCCTCTACGAGCTCCTAGTCGGCCGCCCGCCGTTTAAAGGCACGACGGTGCTCGACACCCTGGATCAGGTCCGTAACAAAGAGCCGGTCCCGCCGCGTGAACTCGAGCCGAGATGCCCACGCGACCTTGATACCATCTGTTTGAAGTGCTTGGCCAAAGACCCGTCTAAGCGATACACCACCGCACAGGCTTTGGCCGAGGACCTCGAGCGGTTCCAAAACGGCTACCCAATCCTTGCTCGGCGCGCCTCGCGGTGGGAGCGGACCTGGAGGTTTTGCCGGCGGAACCCGGAAGTCGCAGCGCTGTTCTTCGTAATTGTAGTCGCGGGGCTCTTCAGTGCGTGGTTCGCCTGGCGCTCTTACGCCTATTACCGTGAGGCCGAGAACAACCGGATCAAGGCAGTAGACAGCTTCAAGCAAGCCGAGAAAAACCGCTTGCTGGCGGTACAAGAACGCGACGCCGCCGATGCCAGTCGCCAGCAGTTGGATCAAGCCTTCTTTCGCCTGCTATACCAGGTCGGGCGGGACAAGCTCGAAAACGTGCCCCAGGTGGCCGAGGTTCGCCTGGAGCTGTTCCAGGACGGTCTGAAGTTTTACTCAGAGTATCTAAAGCGGTGGACCAACCTACCCAACCCGCCGCAGAAGCTCCTGGATCGGGGGGTTGCCAAGATCCTGCAGCTGCATCTGGACATCATCCGCATGCAGAGTCAGCTAGGCAACAACGAGGCTGCCCTCGAAACCGCCCAGGCCGCGCAATCACACTGGGACCAGGCCACCGCGCTGCAGCGAGGCGACTTCGCCACGCGGAAGAATTATTTGGATCTTCGCTCGCAACTTGCGGCATTCCAGGCGGCTACCGGACACCTCCAGACTGCAGAGGATACTTTGCGCTCGACTCTCAAGGAAGCGGAGGGATGGGCCGATCTCGAACAGCATACCGAGTTGTTGTTTTCCGTCGGGCACCTGCACAGCACCCTCGGTGAGGTAGTTCAGCGATATGGCCAGGCTGAAGAACAGCGGCTCCAGCAACATAAGGCGCTCGAACGTTATCAGCAAGTCCATCGTCGCGTTCCCGAACGACCCCAGTACCAGCGTTCGCTGGCCAATGCCATGGTGACGCGGGCTCGCAGCCTTGATCACAAGGACCCGGAGGAAGGCGCCGTCGCGAAGCAACTCCTGACCGAAGCACGCGAGTTGTGGCAGAAGCTGGCCGAACAGTCACCGAATGATCAGAACGTACAATGCCAGCTAGCCCGTACCGACACGGCCATCGGGCTGCATCACTTCAGCCGTGCTGAATTCGCCGAGGCGTATGGGGCCTTCGAGCAGTCGATTGCTAGGCTGGAATCCGTGGTGCAGATTGAGCCGAAGATCCGTTTTTTTCAGGAAGAGCTAATTTGGGCAGCGACCTTCTCTGCCCGCACGCTGATAAAACTCAATCGATTCGATACTGCGGTAGACCTCGCCTGGGTAAACGTCGGGCGAGCCGATCAGCTACGCCAGGCCCATCCGAAGATTGCCCACATCCAGTACGTCGCTGGGGCTGCCTATAACACCTACGCTGCGGCGACCTTCAAACAGGGCGAAACCTCAAGCTCGCGGACGGCGATGGCTCAGAGCCGCGCTTTGTTAGCGCCAGTGGCGAACATGCACCCCCTGGTCCGCGAAGAGCTCGCTCGCAATCATCTACTCGAGTCCAAGTTGTGTCGTGAGGCAAAAGACCACAAGCAAGCCGTCCAGGCGCTTCGCCAGGCCGTGCAGCTACGGGGCATGATCGTTCTGCAGCAAGGAGGGAAGCAGCACCGGGTCCGAACCGAGCTGCGTGAGACGCTGGATCAGCTGGTCGAGATGTATGCCGAGAGCCACGACGCCGGCGGCCTGTATCAAACCGCTGCCCTGTGGAGTAAAACCCTTGGTTCGTTCGACCCAAAGGAACAGGTCACCGCAGCGGGTTTGCTCGGGCGTGCCATCCGCTGGCAAGTCGTCGACGCGACGCAGCCGATCTGGTTGCGCGCTTTGGTACTCGGACGCTACCAGGGACAAATGCTACGCCTACTCGCGGGTGCGCACCAACAGGGCTTTCAGGACCCCGACGGCACTCTTACCAGGGATCCCGACTTTCGACCGATGTGGCATATCCCAGCATTTCAGGCCTTGGTCACCAAGCCTGCCGACAACCTTAGCCGGTGACCGCCGGGTGAAGCCACGGTTCACGGTAGGGCCGCTTGAGCAGCTTGGTCGCCTCTTGGTCGCCGACGCAGACGTGCTGCTCGGGGTCCCAAGTGATGCTCCGGCCGATCGTTTGGCTAAGATTCGCAAGGATGCACGCTGCCGAAGAGATGTGTCCCTGTTCGATGTCGGCAACTGGTCGGCCGCGGTTTTGCCGGGCGGTTAGAAAGTCGACCCAGTGCCGCCTGAGCGCGGAGGCAACGTGCCGCTCCAGATCCTTTTCGGTGCGATCTTCTGGGAATTTGTCCTCCTCAACTAGCGGCGTACCACTTAGGGCTGCTTTCTTTGAACCCGATGGGAAGAACTCGTACTTGTGCACGCTGGCCTTTAGCGTCCCCTTGTCCCCATAGATGACGGCCGCCCACGGGTAGTCGGGATCGGGAGGAGCACCCCAGGTGCGGTGTTGCCAATTCACGGTTAGACCTGGGAACTCGAAGCTGGCCGACTGCGTGTCGGTGATGTTCGACCGGGCTCCCTTCTGGACCAGGATCCCGCCAGTCGAGCTGACCCGGGTTGGCCAACCGAGATCAAGCATCCAGCGGACCATGTCGAGCATGTGGATGCACATGTCCCCGACGATGCCGTTACCGTACTCCATGAACGCCCGCCACCAGCGCCGGTGCGGCAGGCGGGCCCCGAGGTCCTTGTAGAGCGGAGCGTCATAAGGCCGCATCGGAGCCGGCCCGGTCCACAGGTCGTAGTCGAAGAATTCGGGGACCTCGGTAACCGGGGGTGTGTCCTGATTGCGCATGTGGTAGTAGCAGCAGACCTCGACGTGCCCGATGGTGCCGAGCTTGCCCTCACGGATCACACGGTCGCGAGCCTCAACCAGATGTGGCGTACTACGCCGCTGGGTCACCACCTGCACGACCCGGTTGTGCTTCCGCGCCGCGTCGACCATCGCCTTGCCTTCAAGGACGTCAACGCTCACCGGCTTTTGCACCCAGACGTCGGCGCCGGCCTTCATGGCAGCGATGGCCGGCAGGGCGTGCCAGTGGTCGGGCGTCTCGACCATGACGATGTCACAGGCATGCCGCTTGAGCAGCTCACGGTAGTCGGCGTAGAGCTGCGGCTTCTTGTCGGTCTTGGCCCGGTCAGTGATGAGCTTGGACGCCTCGGCGAGCATCTTCCGGTCGGGGTCACACAAGGCGACGACCTCGACCGGTGCTACTTGTAGCAACCGGAACAGAGAGCACTTCCCGTACCAGCCGCAGCCGACCAGGCCGACCCGAAGGGGCTTCTCGTCGGCGAGTGCGAAGTTCGACAGGGCCAGGCCGGCCGCGCTGGCCTGGAGGAACTGACGGCGGTCCATGCGAGCAAACCTCCGGGAGAGTGAGGGGACCACGGCATTGGCAGTGTTTACGTCCGAGGAATTCACCACAAAGAAGATCCCTCAAAGCTACGCCTGCCGATAGTAGCACGCAAGAGGGAATCGCTTGCCGGATCTTCACCGATAGTGTAAACTTGACCACATAGACTTGTCCCTTGCCCGGAGACCTCGTTCATGGCCGAACGCTCCTTCGTTCATCTACACTGCCACAGCCACTACAGCTTGCTGGACGGGGCGTGCCGTATCCCTGAGTTGATCGAACGGACCAAGGCCTTGGGTATGAACGCCATCGCCTTGACGGACCATGGCAACCTCTACGGGGCCATCGAATTTTATCGCACTGCCCGCGAACACCATATCAATCCGATTATTGGCTACGAGGCGTATGTCTCGCCTACGACGCACGATGATCGCAGCACGCACAAAAAACGCGGCGATGCCGGCTTCCACCTCACACTCCTGGCACAAAACGCGCAGGGTTTTCAGAATCTGATCAAACTCTCTTCGATCGCCTTCCTGAAGGGCTATCACTATGTGCCACGCATTGATAAGCAGTTACTCGAGGCCCACTCTGACGGGCTGATGTGCCTCAGCGGTTGTCTCGCGGGTGAGTTCAACGACCTCATCCTCAAAGACCAACTCGACAAGGCCAGGGACCTCGCCGCATGGTACGCCTGCATCCTGGGCGAGAATTTCTACATCGAGTTGCAGAACAACGGTTTGGACATCCAGGACCAGTGCA
Source organism: uncultured Alcaligenaceae bacterium (assembly GCA_964410665.1). Classification (GTDB taxonomy): domain Bacteria; phylum Planctomycetota; class Planctomycetia; order Gemmatales; family Gemmataceae; genus CAYPIE01. Next base: position 177,912 of record CAYPIE010000002.1, on the reverse strand, counting down.
CGGAGGCAGCTCGGGACATTGCCACCCACTTGGGGATCCCAACGGTGGCCACCGCGGACACGCACTACCTCTGTCAGGAAGACGCCATCCCCCACGATGTGTTGATTTGTATCAATACTGGCAAGAAGCGCCGGGATCAGGATCGCTTACGCTATGGCGAAGGGAGCAAACTGAACAACCCCTATTATCTGCGTTCTCCGGATGACATGTACCGGCTGTTTTCGGGACAGGAAGACGCGGTGCAGCGGAGTCAGGAGATCGCCGACAAATGCGATATCCAGATCGATTTCAAGAAACGGCACTTTCCCGTGTTTACCACGCCTGCGGGGAAATCTGCTGAAGATTACCTTCATGAACTGTGCGATCGTGGACTGATCAAGCGCTATGGCGACCATCCTCCCGAGGTAGCTCGCGCCCGACTGGAGCACGAGTTGGGCATTATTTGCCGCATGGGCTTCGCCAGTTATTTTCTGATCACTTGGGATTTTGTTCGCTTCGCCATTGAGAAGGGTATCCCGGCCAGTGCTCGGGGGTCCGGGTGTGGGGCGATCGTCAGCTATGTTCTCGAACTGAGCCATGTGGATCCCTTGGAATATGACCTGTTGTTCGAACGTTTTCTCGATCCCAACCGCGCTGAAGCACCGGATATCGATATCGACTTCTGCCAGAATCGTCGGGATGAGGTAATCGAATACGTGCGCGAGAAGTACGGACATGCCAGTGTCGCGCAGATCGCTACCTTTGGTACCATGGCGGCCAAAGCATCGATAAAGGATGTCGCCCGTGCTTTGGATATTCCCCTCGACCGGGTCAACTTCATGACCAAGCAAGTGCCGACTCGCCTCGGGGCGACCATTGACGATGCGCTCAAGGAATCTCCCGAGATGCGTCGGGAATATGAACTTGACCCAGAAGTTCGTGAGTGGATCGATATTGCCCGTCGCCTAGAAGGGACCAACCGCAACGCTGGCACCCATGCCGCCGGGGTGGTCATCGCCGACGGCCCGCTGACTGATTATGTCCCGGTGCATACCGTGGTACGCAAGGGCGAAGAGGCAGCAAGCCGGGAACGTGAACGGGTGGTGACGACCCAGTGGGTGATGGGCGACCTCGAAAAAGTCGGCATGCTCAAGATGGACTTTCTCGGGCTGCGTACCTTATCGGTGCTCGCCGAGACATTGCGACTGATCAAGAAAACGCGTGGGCTCGAGCTGGACCTGAACCAGTTACCCTTGGATGACCGGCCGACTTATGAGCTGCTACAACGTGGCGACGCCAAGGGGGTCTTCCAGCTTGAATCGCCCGGCATCCGGGAGCTGCTCAAGCGGCTCAAACCCGATAATATCCGCGACATTGTTGCCTGTATTGCCCTGTATCGGCCGGGACCTCTGGGTGGGGGTATGGTCGACGCCTATGTCAACCGGAAACATGGGCTTGAGACCTGGGACTACCCCCATCCGGTCCTGAAAGAAATCCTGGACGAGACCTACGGCATCATGGTCTACCAGGAATCGATCATGCGGATTCTCAATCGCCTCGGTGGCATTGAACTCTCCAGTGCCTATGCCTGTATCAAAGCCATTTCGAAGAAGAAGCATGAGGTTATCGATCAGCGCCGACATGACTTTATTCAAGGGGCCGAAGCCAGCGGCCTAGCCACGCTACTAGCCGAGGAGATTTTTGGGCTGATCGAGAAGTTCGGTTCTTATGGCTTTAACAAGTCACATAGTGCTGCCTATGCCCACATCGCCTATCAGACCGCCTATTTGAAAACCCACTACACTGCCGAGTTCATGGCCGCCTTACTCAGCTCCGAAGTCGATGATGGAAACAAACGAGACATCTTGGTCGACCATATCGCCGATGCCCGCAAGCTGGGCGTCGAGGTGCTTCCTCCTGATGTCAACCAGGGGGAGCCGGACTTTACCGTGGTCGATGGCAAGATCGTTTTCGGGCTGACCGCGATCAAAGGACTTGGCAGAAAGGCGGCGGAAACCATCTTACGCGAGCGGCAAGGTGACGGCCCGTTTCGAGATTTATATGACTTTTGCGAGCGGATTGATACTCGGGAGCTCACCCGCGGTGCGCTGGAACGATTGATCAAGGCTGGGGCCCTCGACCACTTTGCTCAACCCATTGGGCATCGAGCCCAGCTGATGGCCGCCTTACCACGCGCGCTACAGGCTGCCGGGGGTTTACAGCAAGATCGGCGGCGGGGTCAGCGAAGTATCTTTGAGTTGATCGAAACCAGTGAAGAGGCCAATGGCACCCAGACTGCGGAGCCCTTACCGGAGGTGCCCATCTGGCCGCAGCCAGAATTACTCAAGTATGAGAAGGAAGTCCTGGACTTTTACTTCTCAAGCCATCCGTTGGCCGCATGCGAGCAGGAACTCATCCGTTTTACGAGCCACGCGGTCCAGGAGATGAAAAAGCTCGACCATGATGCCGAAGCACGTCTTGGGGGGATCCTTTTGGATATTCGCGGATTTACCACCCGGAAGGGGAATCGGCGCTATGTCCGTTGCAAGCTCGAAGATCTGACTGGGCAGGCCGAGTGTGTGATGTGGGCCGATGAATACGCACGCTACAAAGAGGCATTCATCGAAGATGCCATTTGTATAGTGGAGGGCCGGGTTGAGCACGGCGATCGCGAAGAGCCGACGTATGTAATCACCAAAATCTACCCGTTCGAGGAGGCTCGACGCGAGCTATCCAAGGGGATGGTCTTGAAACTGGACACACAGCGGCATGCACCAGAATTGATGGAGTCGATTGCACGCATCCTTCGCCGCGCCCCTGGGAACTGTGTCGTTTATCTGCTGATCCGCGATCGTGCAGGGAAGGAAGCCCGCTTACGCTTGGGAGAAAGTTTTCGCATTGATCCGGCCAAGATCCCCGTGGTCGAACTCACGACGTTGTTACATGATGAAGGCGCCGTGATGTTCACCGGTCGCGGTTAATGGATACTTGGGGCTTGGGGCTCGGTTTGACACCGAAAAAAGCTTGGAGGCCTAGCCAGAACAGCATCGACAGCGATCGCGTAGCTTCCCACCAGTTGACCTTGGAGACGCCCGCCTGGCGATTTTCAAAAACGATTGGATACTCGCCAAGCCGACAGCCAGCTTGTCGGCAGCGGTACAAGACTTCCTGTTGGAAAGAATAACCTTGCGATTTGATCAAATCGAGTCGGGCTTGTCGCAACTTTTCTACGCGGTAACAACGGAATGCGCCGCTGGCATCTTTGACGGGCATACTCAATAACAATCGTACCAACCCATTGACGCTCCGACTGATCAAACGGCGCGATAGAGGCCAGTTCTGAGTGCCACCCCCTGCGATATAGCGTGAGCCAATGCTGACATCGTATTTCGCCATGCCTGCCAGGAGACCGGGTAGGTAGCGTGGATGGTGGCTGAAATCGGCATCCATATTGAGGAGATATTCGTAGTTGTGGTCGATGGCGTAACGAATCGCTGCCAAGAGAGCAGTACCGAGGCCCAGCTTGCCGGGTCGGTGTAGAACACGAACACGTGGGTCAGCCGCACCCAACTTATCGGCCAATTGGCCGGTGCCATCGGGAGAATTGTCATCGATTACCAAGATATGCACGAATGGCACGACTTTGAATATTTCGCTTACCAGCTCTTCGAGATTCCCGACCTCGTTGTAGGTGGCCAGGGTGACCAGCACGCTCGGCTGCGGCCGTGCTTTGTCCGAGTGAGAGGAGGCCACGGCAGGGACGGACGGGGTCTTTGCTTGCATGAATGTGAACTCCCCGACTATTCTAATGCGAAGGTTGCTCGTACAGTCCGTCGCCAATCGTCTCGCCGTCAAGGACCCTGTTCATGGCCAATGTCGCTCTTATTCGCTGTCCCAAGTGCGAAAAACGTATGCGGGTCCCCCTCAGTCTGGCGGGCAAAAAGATCCGATGCAAGGATTGCCTGACGACATTTGCAATCAAGGCTCCTCGCAGTGAAGCAGGACAGCCCACCCCCGACTCGGAAGTGTCTGAGCATTCGGCAGCAAACGCGGAAGCGCCGATTCAGCCCAGTGTTGCCGAGGAACAACCTGCATCTCCCAGCCCTGCCGAAGAGGAAGATTCGGAGACCGGGTACGGATTGGTAGCGGTTGATCTCTCGCCTCGTTGTCCCAATTGTGCCGATAAGCTCGAGGAAGAGAACCAGGTTATCTGCCTCAATTGCGGCTACAATCTGCGGACACGCTCCCTCGCCGAAGCGAAAACCATCTATCAACCCACGGGTGGCGAGATCTTCTTGTGGCTACTACCTGGAGTCCTCTGCCTTATCGGCGTGATCGGCTTGATCACATTATGCGTGTTCGTCTACATGAATGCGAAGGAATGGTTTACTGGAAGTTTCTTAGATAACGGCGATGGTACCTGGATTATTCGACCGGGGATCCTTCCGTTGTACACTATCCTGTTCTGTTTAGGAGTCGGCATCCCGATGGGACGCTTCGCAGTGAAACGGCTGATCCTGAATTATCGCCCCCCCGAACGCATCAAACGCTAGGCGGTCTATTCAGTGCGGACACGGCTATATAACTCGGTGAACTCAGCCAGACGATCGATTACCTCGTCACCTAACTGGCCGGGCAGCAATCGCCAACTCCAGTTCCCGGCGGCTTTACCCGGGAAGTTCATCCGCGCTTCATTGCCCAAACTCAAGAGATCCTGGACCGGAACCACCGCCAAATCCGCCACGGAGGCCCAGGCCAGACGGATGAGATCCCAAACCACTTCTGTACTGGTGAACCCGAGGTAGCGATGCATCAGCTGGCGTTCCTCATCGCCGATGGAGTGATACCAGCTGAGGGTGGTGTCATTGTCATGGGTGCCCGTGTATACCACCGTATTGCGCTCATAGTGGTGTGGTAAAAACCGATTCTCGGTGGCACCTCCGAACGCAAACTGAAGAATGCGCATCCCTGGCAAATCGTAGCGATGGCGTAATTCATCGACATCAGGAGTGATCTCGCCAAGATCCTCTGCGATGATCGGAAGGGAGCCGAGTCCCTGGCGAATCGCTTCAATCAAATCAGCCCCCGGTCCGGGTACCCATTGGCCGTTGACGGCAGTGTTCTCCCCGGCTGGGACATGCCAAGCTGCAGCAAAGCCACGGAAATGATCCAATCGTACGAGATCAACCAGATGCATCATCTGTTCCAAGCGGCGTAGCCACCAGGCATAGCCCGTTTGTCGCGAGGCCTCCCAGTCATAGAGTGGATTGCCCCAGAGCTGACCCGTGGGGCTAAAGTAATCCGGGGGGACCCCGGCCACGGCGGTTTGTCGCCGCTCTTCGTCCAGTAAAAACAGCTCCGGATTGGCCCAGACATCGGCAGAATCGCCGGCGATGAAGATCGGCACATCACCGATGAGAAATAAACCGCGATCGTGCGCGTAGTCGATGAGATTCTTCCATTGGCGGAAGAATAAAAACTGAACAAACTGATAGGTTTGTACAGGGATCGCCAGTTCGATACGAGCTTCACGGATGGCCTCGGAACTGCGCAAGACGATCGATCGTTCCCAGGCATACCAGGGCTGACCTTGGTGATGATCTTTCAGGGCCATGAACAGAGCATAATCGGCGAGCCACATGGCCTGTTCATGACAAAACTGTTCGAAGTCATGCCGTAACGCGGCCCCCCGGCCCTCCTGAAAATTCTTCCAGGCATGGCGTAACATGGTCCAGCGAGCGGGGATGACCTGACCGAAATCCACGTGATTCGGCGGGAAGCGGTCGCGCATCACCTGCAGATCATCCGTGGAAAGTAACCCATCTTGCAACAGGATGTCCGGGCTGATTAACAGCGGGTTGCCGGCAAACGCTGAAAAACATTGGTACGGAGAATCACCGTAGCCGGTCGGCCCCAATGGGAGGATTTGCCACCATGATTGGCGTGCACGGACCAAGGTATCGATCCATGCGTACGCTTGAGGGCCCAGATCTCCGATACCATATGGAGAAGGTAACGAGGTCGGATGCAACAGAACCCCTGAACTGCGACCGCCAAACACACTTACCATGCTGACGCGCCTTTAACTTGAAGAATTGCTGGGAGTGTGCGCTAAAGGTTCCTAGCTTACGACCTTCGCCAAGGTTTGCCAGTCCGTTAACCTTTGACAGCCAATTCGGCTGGCACCTTTCGTTCCGCTTCGGGCTTTTTCTCCAATAATGGCAGGATTTCAAAGGAAGAGATCCAGCCGACCGGCCGATCCGGGTCCTCATCGGAAACGACCACCAGCCGTTTAATCGGTTCATTCAGGAGCCGTAACATCACGTGCATCAGGGGTTCGGAGGATGGCACCGCACGAACCGGTGTATGCATGATCTCACGAACCGGAGTATGCTTGGGTAGTAGCGAGGTTGCAGCGCGATAAATATCCGTCTGTGAACAGAAACCTATCATTTTGCCAGCATCGTCGACGACGACGAAGGCCGGTTCGTTCTCCTGACGCGCCCTTTCCAGTGCTTCGCTGTAGGTTATCTCGCCCCGAATGGTGGAGACAGGTTGCACCATCACCTGTGCGGCGGAGGTTTGCTGTAATAGCTCTTCGTCGCGTGCCGAGGTTTGAAACTGATTGGTCGCGGTCATCCGACGCACAACATCTTCCATCCGGTCACGCAGATGATCAAAGTGTCCGATAAGTTCTTTGAACGATCCTCCATCAATGCGAATAACATCTAACGCTTCCTCGGCCTTTACCGAAGCTGTGCGAACCCCTGCCTCCATCAACCCTCTTTCGCCAAAGTGTTCGCCGGGACCGAGTAGTGCGACAGGCGGTCGGTCATCCTCCAAATAAACCCCGGCAACGCCTCGTTCAACGATGTAGAAGCGATTCGCAGGATCGCCCTTGCGGAACACATAATGACCGGGCTCAAAGTGGGCCCGGTCGAGTCGCCGGGTTGGCTCCATGGACAGCTGGACCATATCGCGGGGAAAAAACAGATCCCAAAACCAGTCAAAGGCGATCTGCAATTTGCGGGCAAAGGTAGGCATCCGCGATAGGTAAAATCCCCGCCACAAGAACCAGGCAATAAAGCCCGAAAGCTTCATGCCAAAGACCTGCCCCACTGCCGTATGGTGACCAATCGAAGCAAACATTCCACGATTGTGGTAAGCAAAAGGCTGTGTGCTTTTCCCCTTCACCGTGGCCAAGAGATTTTTCGCGAGTTGTTTCGCATGTCTGGAAGCAAATTGCGCAGTGCCAGGCGAGATCTGACCATCGTCCTGGTTCGGAACCGCTGCACAATCGCCCAAGGCCCAAACATTGGCCAGGCCATTGATCCGGAGGTCGGCTTCGGTCACCACCCGCCAGCGATCCATCGGCAACTCTAACGAGGTAATCAGCGAGTTGGCCGTATTGCCAATGGTACAGATGACCGTGCCAGCGTCAATCTGTTCCCCGGTCGTCAGGCGTACTACCCGCGCGGTCACGGCTTCGGCGCGGACATTGAGCCGGATATCTACCCCCCGTTTGGTGAGCTTGCGTTGACAAAAGTCCCCGAGCGATTGCGGCAACTCCGGCAACAGATGTCCACGCGAATGAAGGAGGGTCACCCGTATGTCACTGGGATCAATGGTTCGATAATACGCGCAGCACTCCCGTAACAGGTCATTGACTTCACCGGCCACCTCGACCCCGGAAAAACCTCCGCCGACGACCACAAAGGAAAGCAGGTGGCGTTTGACTTCTGGATCGATCTCGACCTCGGCCTGTTCGAGCCGTCCGATCAGGTGATTCCGGAGCTTGACAGCATCCCCGAGGGTTTTCATCGCCCAGCCGTGGGCAGCCATTCCGGGCAGCACGTCCATGTGCGTCTCGGAGCCCAACGCTAAGACCAGATGGTCGTAGCGTTGCACGGCAGGTCGACTGTCGATCAGCCGGTACTGCACTTCCTGCTTTTCCAGATCAATCCGCGTCACTGTTGCCGTGCGGCAATCCACGTTCCGGAGGATCTGTCGAACGGGCCAAACCACGTGTAAGGGATTGATGGATGTCCCAACCACCTCGGCCAGTAGGGGGGTGAACACCAGATGGTTGCTCTCATTGAACTGGACAATGCGCCACCCCCTGGGGAGTCGCCATTGCATCGCCTTGGCACATTCCACTCCGGCAAAGCCACTCCCAATGATGACAATAATCTTATCCATAGCGTCTCCGGATGAAGTGGCCTGAGGTCCCGGTAGGGCCTGAGCCATATTGCTTGCGAGGCGTCCAATCCGCACGTGAAGTCTGAGCAGTCGGGTGGATGCTCGGATCCGGCGAGCTCGGTCGAGTACCGTGCCCCGATCGTTGAACATCCGGGATCTGACCACCAAAGCGATCCTCGGCGGTATCCTGGGAAGCCGGGGTCTTGTGGGTTCGTAACATGTGACTATTGTCTTGATCAATGCGACAAGCGACAATACGCGGGACTGCCTGGAACCACGCAGCGTTTTTTTCAGGCCGTTGGTTGTGCTCGGTGCGTTGTGGATCCCTCAACCCATGGCAATGCGAGATATTATATATGCGATTGCGTGCATATTTTTTGTTCGGAGCGATCTTCGGCCTTGTCGCCATTGGCTACGCCACATCACAGGGGCAGGTTCCGGAGGAGTCCGACAGCAAGCGGAACAAGGCGCCCACCGTCACGGTGAGACAAGAGCCGATGGTGATTCGGATTCGCTTGGACGGGACCTTCACCGCCAAGGAGCGTATGTCCATCGCGTTTCGTCCAACAGCTTGGACGACCCAACAAGGAGGGGCATTAAAGATTCAGAGCGTCGTGCCCCATGGCAGCAGGGTGGAGCCAGGGGACACTCTGATTGAGTTGGATTTGAACGATCTTGATCAAAACCTGACCCAGAAAGAGAAGCAATTACAACAACGTGAGCTGGAGATCGAACTTGCCTCCAAGGAATTGGCCGATTTGGACGCAACGGTCCCGCTCGATTTGGAGGATGCTGAGCGAGCGAGTAACCATGCCAACGAAGATCTCAAACGATTCATTGAAGAGGATCGTGCTTTCTCAGTCGCCTCGGCGGAATTTAACCTGAAGAGCTCTGAGCAGTCCTTGGAGTACGCCTTGGAAGAACTCCAACAACTGGAAAAAATGTATCAAAAGGATGATTTGACCGAAGAAACTGAGGAGATCATCCTGAAGCGGCAACGCAACAGTGTGGCGGCCGCCAAGCATTATCTCAAACAGGCTCGCCGGAATCGTGAGCGGACGCTCAACATCACCTTACCGCGACGCGAGGTCTCACTTCGCACCGAAGCCGAGCGAAGCCGACTTGCTCGAGACAAGGCGAAAAATACCCTGCCGCTCACCCTACAGCAGAAGCGTCGGAGTCTGGACGAGCTCCGCGACGAGCAACGACGAGACCGCGAAAAGCTCCGCGAACTGAAGCAAGATCGGCAGAAGCTGCCGCTGCGGGCACCCGTTCGTGGCCTGGTGTATCATGGCCCATTTGAACAGGACAAATGGCAAGGAACGGCAGGCGTTACCAATGTTCTAAAGCCCGGAGCAGTCCTGCCACCCAACAAGGTACTGCTCACGGTTGTCAACTTAGGCACTCTCCAGGTGGTAGCTGAGGTCGATGAGAAACACCGCCATCTGCTCAAACCAGGGGCCAAGGTGACCGTGGTGCCAACCGCCGACCCGAACCGCAAACTCTCCGCCAGTATTCAAGCCATCGGCAACATCCCTTCGAAACCAGGCAAGTTTCCAATGGCGGTTGCCCTCGACGACGTAAGCAACGATCTGTTGCTACGTCCGGGGATGAATTGCACCGTCCAAGTGATCCCTTATCGCGCGGAAACGACTCTCACGGTTCCTTCGAAGGCAGTGTTCCGAGACCCGCTCGATGAGGAGAGTCGCTACGTCTATCGTGTCGGTGCAGACGGCCGATCCACGCGTTGCCCGGTCAAAATCGGCCGGGAGAATGAAGGAAAGCTCGAGATCCTCGACGGCCTCGAAGCCGGGGACGAGATCTGCCAAACCAAACCCGAGGGAGAGTAACCGTGCGCGGCATCATCTATCTTGTCACCCTCGTGATACTTGCTGGGATGCCCCGGCTCGCCGCCGCGCAGCCATCCAGGGAGGCTTCCGACCATCCTCGCCCTGGGCCGGTTGAACAACCATCCCCGAAAGCGTTGCAGACGTCGATCGACCGTGGGGTCGCCTTCCTCCTCGAATTCCAGAATAAGGACGGCTCTTGGGGGAATGCCCGGAAAACCAAGGACCTCAACATCTACGCTCCGGTCCCAGGCGCTCATGATGGGTTTCGCGCAGCAGTGACCGCGCTATGCATCGCGGCCTTGATCGAGACTGGCGGCAACGAGCCGAAGGTGATCCGCTCACTCGAGCGTGGCGAACAATGGCTCCTGGACAACCTCCCGGATGTCAAGCGGGCCAATTCCGTCGCCATCTACAACGTTTGGGCACATGGCTACAGCATTCAGGCATTGATCCGCATGTATCAGCGTCTTCCCGAGGATGTCACCCGACGCGAGCAGATCAAGGCAACGATTCGTCAACAGTTCAACATGCTTAGTCGCTACGAGTCGATCGACGGAGGCTGGGGTTATTACGACTTTCGTGCCGGGACTCGCCGTCCCTCTTCCGATTCGACCAGCTTCACCAACGGGGCGATCCTGGTCGCACTGAAGGAAGCCCAGCAGATCGGGGTCGAGCCGCCGGCCAAAGTTGTGAAGCGGGCCATCGATTCAACCGTCCGCCAGCGCAACCCCGACTTTAGTTACCTCTACGGCGAGTACCTAAAGTATCGGCCCCGTGGTGGCATCAATCGCCCCGGTGGGAGCCTGGGCCGATCCCAGTGTTGTAACATTGCCCTTCGGATGTGGGACGATCCCAAGATTACGGACGAGGTGCTCAAGGTCTGGCTCGATCGCTTGATCACCCGCAACGGCTGGCTGAGCATCGGCCGTAAGCGGCCGATCCCGCACGAGTCGTACTTCCAGGTTGCCGGCTACTTCTACTACTTCGGCCACTACTACGCGGGGTTGTGCATCGAAGCCCTGCCGAAGGAGGATCAGTCGTTCTACCAGGACCACCTGGCCCGCATCATTATGCCACTCCAAGAAAAGGACGGCTCGTGGTGGGACTACCCGCTGTATAACTACCACCAGCCGTACGGGACCGCGTTTGCGCTCATGACGCTCAAGCGATGTCAGCGGTAAGGCAGAATCGACTTGGGGAAGAAACGCGATTGTCGGTCGTTGTTCGCCCCGGACGGATGTCCGGGGGGCCGACCTATCGCAACCGGGCGTTGGTTTACGTTGGGCTCGGTCGCAGAGGCTGAGGTAGATGCATGGCGTGATAACCCCTGACGAGCGTAACGAAATTCATGTCATCATCCGGCTCAGCGGCCGATCAAACTCCGCCGAAGGCTCGGTCCCCAAGCCAGATAGGGAGCCTTTTGCCGCCGAGCTCGCATCTGCCACATCGGTCATTTCTTTCTGAGTGGCGGGCGTCCGAGGGGATCTCCGGGGAAAGAACGATGGAGCGAAGGGGCGGAAAGCCCTTATGTGTTTTTGAGAGTACACCATTCTCGGGTGCTCCGACGCAACACTCGGTTGGCGATTCTATATCCATGGCTACCACCGCACATGTGCTGCTGGAAACGAAGCGAGCCCAGGGTAGTCCCCTGGGCTCAGGTTGATGACATGCATGTGCCCGCCCCGATATCGAGGCTTCAAGTTTACTTTTTCACCTCGAACTCTGCATCGATGACATCGTCGCCACCGTCCTTGCCGCCGGACTCACCACCCGGGGCACTGGCCTGGCCGTCAGCGCCGGGTGGGGGAGCTTCCTGGGAGTAGAGGTGCTGGGCCATCGCCGAAGAGGCCTGCTCCAACGCGTTGATGGCGGTGCGGATCGCTTCGGGGTCCTCGCCGGACATGGCGGTTTTGAGCCGGTCGATGGATGCGTTGATGGGTGCCTTGTCGCTCTCGGAGATCTTGTCGGCGTTTTCCGTCATCAGTTTTTCCAGCCGGTAGACGAGATTCTCGCCGGTGTTCCGCGCTTCGGCCAGCTCGCGCTTCCGCTTGTCTTCGCCGGCATGCTCATCCGCGTCGCGCCGCATCCGGTCAATTTCTTCTTTGTTCATGCCGCTGGCATTTTCGATACGAATCGTGTTTTCCTTGCCGGTACCCAGATCCTTCGCCGAGACATTCAAGATCCCGTTGGCATCGATGTCGAAGGTCACCTCGATCTGCGGTGTCCCACGCGGTGCCGGGGCGATGCCGTCCAGGTGGAACTCGCCGATTTTCTTGTTGTCCTGGGCCATCGGGCGTTCACCCTGATAGACCTGAATGCCGACCGAGGGTTGACTATCGGCCGCTGTCGTGAACTTTTCACCCTTGCGTGCGGGGATCGTGGTATTCCGAGGGATCAGCGCGGTCATCACCCCACCTAAGGTTTCAATCCCCAAGGTCAAAGGGGTCACGTCGAGCAGGAGCAAATCAGACTTGCTGCCCAGCAGCAGCTGGGCCCCTTGGATGGCTGCACCAATCGCGACCACCTCATCGGGGTTGACGCCACGATGGGGTTCCTTGCCGAAAATCTCCTTGGCCAACTCCTGGACCCGTGGCATACGGGTCATTCCACCAACGAGGACCACCTCATCAATCTCGGAAGGTTTGAGTCCTGCATCTTGCAGCGCAGCGAGGACGGGCTTGCGTGCGCGTTCGATCAAAGGCTCACACATCCGCTCAAACTGAGAGCGAGTAATCGACAGCATCAAGTGTTTCGGTCCCGAAGCATCGGCCGTGATGAATGGCAGATTGATGTCGGTGCTGGTCTGCTGGGAGAGATCTTTTTTGGCGCGTTCGGCGGCTTCTTTAAGCCGCTGCATGGCCATGGGATCTTTACGCAGATCAATCCCATTGTCTTTTTGAAACTCTTGAGCAATATGATTGATCAATATTTCGTCAAAATCATCGCCACCCAAGTGGGTATCACCGTTGGTCGACTTGACCTGGAAGACACCGTCTTCGCCTACTTCCAAGATGGAAATGTCGAAGGTACCGCCACCCAAGTCGAAGACGGCAATTTTCTGGTCTTTCTTCTTATCAAAGGCATAAGCAAGTGAGGCCGCGGTCGGTTCGTTGATAATCCGCATCCGCTGCTTATTCTTTTTCCCAGTCTTGGGATCTTCGATTTCCCACTCGGTGTCGAAGCCGGCAATGGCAGCAGCGTCGATGGTGGCTTGCCGCTGGGAGTCATTAAAGTAAGCAGGGACTGTGATCACGGCTTTCCGAACGGTCTGGCCCAAGTAGCTCTCCGCAGCTTCTTTGAGTTTGCGAAGAATCATCGCCGAGATTTCCGGTGGTGAATAGGACTTGCCATCGATATCGACTTTCACAAGTTCGTCTGAGGCGCCGACCACCTTATAAGGGACCAAACGCTCTTCGGCTTCGACTTCATTGTGGCGGCGGCCCATGAATCGCTTGATCGAATAAATCGTCCGGTGTGGATTGGTGACCGCTTGACGTTTGGCGGGATCGCCCACTAGTCGATCGCCTTTATCGGTGAACGCCACCACACTTGGGGTGATCCGATTCCCTTCTTGGTTGGGGATCACCTTGACCTCTCCGCCTTCCATGACCGCGACCACTGAGTTGGTGGTGCCCAGGTCGATGCCGATAATTTTCTCTTCTGCCATTTTCTCGAAGCTCCTCGGTCCAAGCCGTACTGACTTTCTCTGGGAAGCAACAGCGCGGCGTCCGTCGGGATGGCTCAGCGCAGGATGTTTCCCGGAAGCTTTGCAAGTCCGATGCCAGTACCATGCGAAGCCCCCGTTGGTCCGCTTTTTGGGAGAATCCTCAGCGGGCTGCTGCGGTCAAACTTGACAGATCGGCAAGGAACCTGCAAGCGACCTGCCAAATTGGCGGCTCTCTCGAATCATTGTACCGAGCGATATCGGCCAACGTAGCATGATTGTAGGGCCAACTCCGCCAAACGAGGATGGCAAGAGAGGGAGGAACAGGAGGGGAACGCATGACGACCCAGGATGATCAGACCAATGGAGCAATGGCGGCCGAGGCTCCGAGCCATGTGGTTGGGATTGGGGCTTCGGCAGGGGGCTTAGAAGCCCTAGAACGCTTTTTTGAAAAAATGCCTGTACAAACAGGCTTGGCCTTTGTCGTCGTCCAACACCTCTCTCCGGACTTCAAGAGCCTGATGGATGAGCTGCTTGCTCGCTGGACCCGGATTCCCTTGTTTCGGGTCGAGAATGGCATGGAAGTCAAGGCGAACGCCATCTACCTGATCCCTCCGAAAAAAGACATGATCTTAAGCGATGGTCAGTTGATGCTGACCGACAAGGATCCTAGCCAGATCCCCGCCCTGCCGATCGACCACTTCTTTCGCTCATTAGCCCAAGCCATGGGGGACAAATCGGTTGGAATCGTGCTCTCGGGGACCGGAAGTGATGGCTCGCGGGGTATCCGTGACATTCATGAGGCCGGTGGTATGGTCATGGTCCAGAGCCCCGAAACGGCCAAGTTTGATGGCATGCCCCGCGCGGCGATTCAGACGGGTGCTGCTGGTGTGATCCTGCCCGCTGAACAAATTCCCGATGCGTTACGCAAATACGTCGAGCATCCCCTGGACGGTGTCCATCTCCTGGCCAATCCTCAGGAACCGAATGAACGTGGGCTGGATATTGTCTTCCGACTGTTACGCGAAGCCTACGGGGTCGATTTTAGCCTGTACAAACCTTCTACGGTGACTCGCCGCCTGGAACGACGTATTTTGCTGGTCCATGCGGTTGACTTGGAGGCCTATATCCGGCTGTTGCGCGAGGAACCCGAGGAGCTCGATTATTTATATAGAGACTTATTGATAGATGTCACGCGTTTTTTCCGAGACTCAGACGCGTTTAGCAAGTTGGAAGATGTCGTTTTACCGGCGGTATTGCCTGCGAACCATGCCGAAGCGGAGTTCCGAGTTTGGGTCGCTGGTTGTGCGAGTGGTGAGGAAGCGTATTCACTTGCCATGCTGGTGCAGGAGCGGGCTGAGCGGATCAACTGGTCTGGTTCGATTAAGATATTTGCGACCGATGTTCATCAGAGCTCGCTTGAGCATGCTAGTACGGGGGTCTATAGCGAAGATGCCCTCGAGGGAGTTTCCGAAGAGCGTCGCCGCCGCTTTTTCCTGCAAAAGGGGAGTACTTTCCAGGTTATCCCCGAGTTACGTCAGCTGGTCGTATTTGCTCCCCATAACATCGTCAAGGATGCTCCATTTACGAAACTGGATCTAGTTAGCTGTCGGAATCTGTTGATCTACTTTCAGAACGCCGCACAGATGAAAGTCATTTCCTTTTTCCACTTTAGCCTCAAGACGGGCGGCGTGATGTTTCTGGGGCCCAGTGAACACCCCAACGAGTTGGCCGATGAGTTCACCGTGGTAGATTCCCGCTGGAAACTGTACCGCAAGCGTCGTAACATCCGACTTCCTTACGAGTTGCGTTTGCCAGCGACCCCTTCGGACCATCCCGTTGCCTCCGAACCACGCCCGCAGCTTCCGGTCGGTCCTTTGGTGCCCGATCACCATCTCTTAGGGATTTATGATGCACTGCTCGAATCGCTGATGCCCCCAAGTCTGTTGGTCAATGAACAACGAATGCTCGTGCAATCCTTTTCTGGGGGAGGCAAGTATTTACGCTTCCGGGACGGTCGCTACAGCGCGGACATCCTCGATCTGGTCGATGCAGAGCTGCGGATGGCCCTGACTGGGGCTTTGCATCGGGCCAACAAGGAAGTCAAGCCTACGGTTTATAAAGGACTGCGACTGGAAGGGCTCGATCCTCCCACGCTGATCAATCTGACCGTGCGCCCGATCCACAATCGACGGGATGGGACGACTTCCTTTTTGATTACGATTGAAGAACTGGGCGAAGCAGCTCGAACGATCGCCATTCGGTCACCACAGACGGCCGAAGAAATCAATCTTCAGGAAGCCTCCCGCGAACAGCTGCAAACCATCGAAGACGAGCTTCGCTACACCAAAGAGAACTTGCAGGCAACCATTGAAGAGCTAGAGACCTCCAACGAGGAATTGCAGGCAACCAATGAGGAATTGGTGGCCTCCAACGAGGAACTGCAATCGACCAACGAAGAACTGCATTCGGTCAACGAAGAACTCTACACAGTCAACGCCGAGTATCAGAAGAAGATTACCGAGCTTACCGAGTTGACCGCGGATATGGACAATTTGCTCACCAGCACCGCGATCCATACACTCTTTTTGGATCGAGACCTGTGTATTCGTAAGTTCACACCTCGGATTGCCGAGACATTCAACCTCTTACCGCAAGATATTGGCCGCCGGGTCGACACTTTCACCCATAACATCGATCACCCAACGTTGTTAGTCAACATCCACGAGGTCCTTGATCACGAAATTAGCTTTGAAAAACAAGTCCAGGACCGACTCGGCAATTGGTATCTGCTGCGAATCTTGCCGTACCATTCCAGTCGGGGAATCGATGGGGTTGTGCTGACACTGGTAGACATCAATCGCGTCAAGGAGGCAGAGGGGAGGGCCGCACGGCAGGAAATTCAGCTTACCAGTATTCTGCGCAACTCGCCGAATCTGATGTATATCAAGGATCGCGAAGGGCGATTCGTCCTGGTCGGAACTCGGCTGGGACTTTTGTTTCCGATCGATGCCGTTGGCCGCCGGCCCCAGGAATTTTTACCGATCAACCTTGCCGAGATGTTTATGGCTGGCGAAGAGGAAGTCCTCAGCGCCAACCGTCCAGTCCGGCTTGAGACCATGTTACCCCAGGAGGGAGGAACACACACGTATTTAAGTATTAAGTTTCCACTCCTGAATGATCAGGGCGAGCTGACGGGCGTCGGCTGTATCGCCACGGATGTCACGGCGCTGAAACTCGCCGAGCAACAAGCGCGTGATGCTGTGGCGCAACGCGATCGCTTTTTGGCAATGCTGTCGCACGAGTTACGGAACCCACTGGCGGCAATCTTGAACGCCACACGCATTATCCAACAAATGGGTCCGGTACACCCCGAGGTCGTTCACTGGTTCGATATCATCGAACGACGCTCCCAGCATATGTCACGATTACTTGATGACCTCTTAGATGTCAGCCGGCTGACGCAGAATCGCATCGAGGTTCGCCAGGAACCGGTCAACCTCGCCAAGCTCGTGCCAGATGTACTGGAGGAAGTCCAAGCAACCTTCGACGAATTCCAGGTGAGTCTTCATACGGTTGCACCGGAGGATCCGGTATGGGTCGAGGGTGATGCCAATCGCCTTCAACAGATGCAGGTGAACCTGCTACTCAACGCGGCGAAACATAGTGGGGTAGGCACCGAAGTCCGGTATCGTCTGAAGGAGCAAGAGAATCAAGCAATTATTGAAATTGAAGATACCGGGGAAGGAATTCCCGAAGAGATGCAAGAACGAATTTTTGATCTTTTTGTGCAGGGCGATCGCTACAACGGTCAACCGAATCGAGGCATAGGAGTGGGTCTGACTTTGGCAAAACGGATTGCCGAGCTGCATGGAGGACAGATTGGCGTTTACTCCGCTGGGCTCAGCCACGGGAGTCTGTTCACGGTGCAGGTACCGCTACAAAGCAAGCCTGCGCATTCTGGTGCGGTGGACACGCTGGAGCCAGCTCAGTCCGCACCACAAGCGCATCGAGTTCTGCAACTGTTGTTGATTGAAGATGATACCGACAATCGGGAATCGATGTGTCGACTCCTCGAACTGGATGGCTACCTGGTGCGGCTTGCCGAGGATGGTCCGTCAGGCCTCGCGGCATTGTTGAACGAGCCACCGGATGTGGCGGTGGTCGACATCGCGCTGCCCGGGATGACCGGCTATGAAGTTGCCCAACGCGCCCGCGAGCAGTTACCCCGCGAGAAACATCCGTATTTTATCGCGCTGACTGGATTCGGCCGGGCATCGGACCGAGAGGCTGCCTCCAACGCCGGGTTCGATTCCCATTTTACCAAACCACTCAATGTTCCAGAACTAAGTCGCTTGCTCAAACGATTGGCTGGGGAACTCGCCAACTGATCTGGGCCTCTCGGTGAACTTGCAATGGGTTTCGTGGTCGACGCAGACTTGTCTCCGACGCGTTCCCAACTATGCTAAAAACATCGTTGTATACAGCCGGGGAGTAGGAGGAGTCTCCCATGTTGGTGCTTTCTCGTGGTACGCAAGAGGCGATCATTTTCCCTGCCCTGGGCATTACGGTTCGGGTCCTAAAGCTTAACCAAAAACTCGTCAAACTGGGGATCGAAGCCCCCGCACACATCGAAGCGTTTCGCAATGAATTATTACCATCGTGTCCCACTGCAACACCCGCGGCACTGTCTCGCACGAAAGTCGCCGAGCAACATCGCATTGGCAATCGTCTCAACACCGCGGCGCTGTCGATTCATCTAGTGCAGGAGTACTTGATTCGCGGTAAGAATGACCAGGCAGCCAGCATGCTCCACCGAGCCTTAGACGAGTTGCAGCGTGTAGAAACGATGCTGGGTAATGGGAATGATGGTCAATCCGTCGACACGCCCGAACTTCCGATACGGGCCCTTATCGCCGAAGATGATGCCAATGAACGAGAGTTATTGGCGGGAATGCTACGGCTGCAGGGCTGGCAAGTGGATGTGGTAAGCGATGGGGATGAAGTATTGCCTTATCTAAGTTGCCACAGTCTGCCACACCTTTTGCTGATCGATTTGTTGATGCCGCGTTGTAACGGGTCGGAAACGATCCGCTTACTAAGACGAGCTTGTGATTATAATTCTATGAAGATTGCGGTCGTGAGCGGCACGGATCCGCATCAATTAGGTCTCGATGTCGGCAGCCAAGGGGTCGATGTCTGGTTCGCGAAGCCGCTCAATCCCGCGCAGATGTTGCGGACCATTGAAAGCTTATTATTGCCCACCCGGGTCTGATGATCGACAGCCTGAAGCGTTAGATCCAACTTCGACCGTTTCGTTGACAGACGGCCTCAAGATGCGTACATTCATGCTCTATGATGTCCCAGTTCGACCAGGCTCCGTCGCCACGAGGCTGTGAATGGGCCGCAAGTCCGATGCCAGTGGAAATGATCATCGTCTGAACGCGTCGTTAGAAAGCTATCGCGCGCAGATCGACAAAATTGACCTGCAGATTTTAGAATTGATCAACAAGCGTGCCAAATGCGCTGTCAAAATCGGTGAATTGAAAAACGATGGCGGATCGCCAATCTTCGCGCCGGCTCGCGAAGAGGAGGTGATCAGTAATCTGATTCGTCACAATCAAGGACCGCTTACCGAGACGACGATTCGCGCGGTTTATCGCGAAATCCTCAGTGGCTCGCGGGCACTGCAGCGTGTTCTCAAGGTCGCCTTTCTTGGTCCTGAATATTCGTTCAGTCATTTGGCTATGATTCAGAAGTTTGGTCTGAGCGCTGATCCGGTTGGGGTCAGCAATATCGCGGCGGTGTTCGAAGAAGTCAATCGTGGGCACGTCGATTATGGTGTAGTGCCCCTCGAGAATTCGACTGATGGCCGGATCGCTGACACCCTGGAAATGTTTATCCGCTTGCCCCAGTTACGGATCTGCTCCGAGGTCCGCTTACGCATCCACCACAATCTGCTGTCGCGTGTCGCCCAGACGGACATTCGCCGTGTCTATTCCAAGCCGCAAGCTCTTTCGCAATGCCGCAACTGGCTCAGCAAGAATGTGCCTCAGGCAACCCTCCATGAGGTCAACAGCACGACGGATGCGGTCCGTCTTGCCGCTAGTGAACCGGGTGCTGCCGCGGTAGCCAGCCGTCAAGCGGCTATTCGTTATAATGTCCCAATTCTATTTGATAATATTGAAGACTCGTTACACAATGAGACGCGATTTGCGGTAATCGGTACGCATGATAGCGCCCGCACCGGCAAGGATAAGACTGCGTTGATGTTCCAAATCGCCCATAGCCCCGGTGCTTTGGCAGATGTTCTAGCCATTTTCAAGCTCAACAAAGTGAATGTCACCTGGATTGAATCGTTTCCCTATCAAGAGGCCAAAGGGGAGTACGTCTTTTTCGCCGACTTTGAGGGGCACACCGAGGATGCCAAAGTCAAAAAGACTCTGGCAGCTTTGTCTCGTGAATGTGACAAATTGACGGTATTAGGGTCGTTTCCGGTGTCGGAGCCGGTAGAATGACACCCGTTCGGCAGAGGCCGAGCTGAGAAGGTTCCCTGGACCTTGGTGCGGTGCATCATGATTATTGTCTTGCAACCGGATGCGACCCCGGAACAGATCCAGCATCTCAACGAACGGATCGTCGAACTTGGTTTCAAAGCTCACCCGATCAAGGGTGAGCAACGAACGGTGATTGGCTTGATCGGCGACGATAACAATCCCGCCGCCGAGACCCTCCGAGCAATTCCTGGCGTGGAACAGGTCATGCGGGTGTTACGCCCGTTCAAATTAGCCAGTAAAGAGTTTCACCCTGTTCCAACCCAGATTCAGGTGGGCTCGGTCATGATTGGTGCAGGGTCGCTCGCCATGATTGCGGGTCCATGTGCCATTGAAAGTTATGAACAGATGGATACAATTGCTCGCCAGGTCAAGGCGGCCGGAGCAAATATCTTGCGGGGTGGGGCGTTCAAACCGCGCACCAGTCCCTACAGCTTTCAGGGGTTGGGGGTTCCGGGTCTGAAAATCCTCCAAGATGTCGGGCGAAAGCACGGGATGCCCATCGTCACCGAGGTCATGGATCCGCGCCAGGTCGAGATTGTCGCCCGTTACACTGATATGTTGCAAATCGGCGCCCGCAACATGCAGAACTTCGACCTTCTTCGCGAAGTCGGTCAGACCCGCAAGCCAGTCCTTCTTAAACGGGGCATGAGCGCCACCGTCAAAGACCTGCTGATGTCTGCCGAGTACATCCTGGCCGAAGGCAACCCCAAGGTAATTCTCTGCGAACGCGGCGTGCGGTCGTTTGAGGATTCAACCCGCAACATGCTCGATCTCAGCGCGGTGCCGAATGTCAAGGGTCAGAGCCATTTACCGATCATTGTCGACCCGAGCCACGCCACTGGACGCCCGGATCTGATCCCGGCCATGACCCGTGCGGCGATCGCCGCGGGCGCGGATGGGGTCCATGTTGAAGTGCATCACGATCCCGAGAAAGCGCTCTCCGACGGAGCCCAAGCGTTGCTCCCGATTCAGTATGCCAACTTGATGCAAGAATTAGGCCGGTTGGTCGAGGCAGTCGGTTGCCGCATTGGCTAAAACGTCCCCGGAATGATACGATGCTGCATTCCCAGGAGTCCACCATCGCCTGGACTCCCATGCTCGCTCATGTCCCCAAGCCTATTTGCCGATCGCGTATAAATAGTGTTGACCCCGTAGTAGTAGCAGATCACCAACCACGACCGGCGAAGCATCGATAGCATCATCCAGGCGATTGGTCGCGAACACATCGATCTCATCGACTCCAGCACGAAGCACCATGCTAACCCCGCCGCGATCCACCAGATAGATCCGGTCATTCACCGCAACCGGGGATGCATACAAGCTTCGTAGATTGGGCAGGCGCGCACGATCGATGCGCACCTTTCCGCTACGGATATCCAGACAGGTGAGGACAGCGTTGTTGCCTTGAGTGAAGTACAAGCGATCGCCCAGCAACAACGGCGAAGGGACATATGGAGTCGCTTGCTCATGGATCCACCATAATTGATCGGATCCGTTTAGGTTGCCTCGGGCGGAGCGGGGTACCGCGACCGCCAGCGCACCACGATAGCCTGACATACAGATGACGAGCTTGTCATTGGCAACCGGAGTCGGAATGGCGTTGACTGTTTGACCGCCGATCTCCCAGATGACTTTTCCAGTGGACAGCTCATAAGCTCTTGCGGCTCCGGTTCCATTCAGTATGATTTGTCGCTGGTCGTTCTCTCCGATGATGAGCGGGGTCGACCAGTTGCTCGGCTCATTCGGTCGTTCCACCTCCCAGATCGATTTACCGCTGGCAGTGTCCAGAGCGACGAGTCGAGAGGCTCCCTCTTGATCAAGTGGAACCACGAGGGTGTTCCCGGCCAGCGCAGGTGAGCCCCCTTCTCCCCAGCCTCGCCGAGTCTCCAGACGTGGGAAAGTCCGCTTCCAAACCGGTTTCCCATCGAGAGTGTATGCATAAATACCTTGCGAGCCAATCGCTGCATAGACCCGCTGGCCATCGGTCACCGGAGAGTAGCCAGCAAAGGAATGAGTGGGATGATGGCCTTCATGCGGCACACACTCACAGAGGGTCGCTCGCCAGATTTGCTTGCCCGTGCCCAGGTCATAGCTGAGCAACAGAAAGCGGTGGAAAGTCTTTGGCGGCTCGGGGATCTTGTCGAACTGCGGATCCGGTTTGGGGATCTCATTCGCCATCGCCCGACGGCTGGTATCCTCGACGGCCAAGACAAAGATCTTATTGTCCCAGACGATGGGCGTCGAACTGCCTCGGTCGCCGGGGAGTCGTACTTTCCAGCGAATGTTGGTCTGTTCGTCCCATTTCAGCGGTGGGTTGCCGTTGGGAACGACACCGTTCGCCAGGGGTCCACGCCACTGTGGCCAGCTCGGCATAGGAGGATCGGCCCAAGCGGACAAGGAAATGGACAGGCCTGCGAACAGGCATAGCGCTAGACGCATCACGAATCCTCTCGGTAGAGGCCAATAGAACAGTATTCTTTTTCTAGCGATCTCACCTCGTGGAGACGAGTTGGGCATGTTGGGATCGACTGGACGTGGGGGTCGACCAGCTTGAATTCAAGGATTGAAACGGGGAAGTTCAAAGGAATGAGAAAAACCTGTAGCGAAGTGCACCATCCCGGAACAATAGTATAGACATACGGTTTTTCCTCAGTTCAAGATCAGGACGACCTTCGGCAAAGATCGGCCATTCCGAAGAATCCTGGGTTTCTAAGTGACCTTTTTCGCTACGCTAGCTCGGTCTTAACGGGGGAGGAGGAGTTGACTAGCCTGGGATCCACACCTCTCGGATCGGCCAGTTCGCACTGAGAACATGCCTTGAGGACAAGCCTGATGGATGAGGAGACGCTGGGAGAGGCGAGGTTGGATTCGGACAGTTGACTCGGGCCAGGCAATTCGCCGCTCGATGACTAGTCGAGGAGTGATGGAGTCGATTTTCAACGCTTGGCTCGCTTGTGGCAGCGAGCGATTCTGTGGCCAATCAACGTCGGATTTCTCGCTCCAGGTAGTGACTCGGGCAGTAGCAGGGGGATCGAACGGGTTTATCCACGCTTGACATGAGCAGAAGACCCCTCCGTCCGTGGAAGGATCTCCTGCCAGGTTCCCTCGCTGACTGCCGGAAATGTCGATTAATGGCCAACCATGAAAAAGTCACGTGGGCTTCGCGCAAACGGGTGGTTGGGGAACACCAGGGTTCCCCCCGAGGGTGCATTGTTGGGTACCGACGTGTAACGCTGGGGACTCTGGAAGCGGAAAAGCCAGCGGAGGTGTGGATGCAGGCCATAGGGGTTGCAAAAGTCTTGGGGTTGCCTTGGAGGGAACAGTTTCGACCACAACCGACTCAGGCAGCCTTCGGATTCCTCCTCACAGGAGCCATTCGGACAACCTTGGAAGTTCGGTTGGCCCGGGTACATCGGTGTACCAGGATAACCTGCACCTGGATAGTTGTGCGGCACCACGGGATAGGCTCCGGGAGGCGGGGGATAACCGCCGGGAGCGGCCGGATAGGCAGATACTGGTGGATACGGCGCTTGGGCGTAGGCTGCTTGGGCGAAGCAGCTGAGCAGGATGCTCATCGCGAACACAGGGATCGATCGGGTCATGAGAAGCTTCCTATGCTGAACTCGAACTCCATTTCAAGGATGGTCAGGAAGATTCTCGTCATGTTTTCGGGTTTGGCTTTTCTGGCGAAAGAGCGATTACTGCGGATAAGACCGGCGAAGTGCGCTTTGCAGGGATTGTGCCATATGCAACGATGCACGATGGGAGTTTTCCCCCATCGTGCATCACCCGGAGAAGGGGATTCATGCCGGGTTGCATCCCGGGTTCGGACACGACCCGGAGGACCCTCGGATGCGGATTGCATCTGGGGCAATGACTGCGAACTACTCCGGCCAAAATCACCCAACGAGTGGATCGACCTGAGCGAGCCAGCAGAGAGAGCGTCGAATCGCGTCCTTGCATTCGTCACATCTCATAGTTTGCTCATCGACTTCGGGAACGCTACAAGATGATCGATGCTCAAGAAGCTGCGAAGCCAGACAGCTAAACCAGGCAATGCAATCAGCAAAATTGTTCGACTTACCCAAGATTCACGGCACTTCCAGGGTATCCAGGATTTCCTGGATCAAGTCCAGGGCAGACCGTTCCTCCGCTTCAGCCTCATAAGACAGAACCAAACGATGCCGGAGGACATCCGCGGCCAACAATTTCACATCCTGGGGTGTGACAAAGGCTCGCCCGGCCAACAGGGCCGAGGCACGGGAGGCTCGTAGCAGAGCAATGGTCGCACGAGGGCTGGCACCAAATTGGATGAGTGGGGCTATGTTTAATCGGTATTCCTCGGGCCGACGAGTGGCTTGGACAATGTCAAGCAGGTAATCAATAATCCGTTCGTCAACATGGACCTGATCGACTTGATGGCGAAATTGGCGGAGTTCCTCGGCCTGCAACACTGCCCCGACCTCGATTTGCTGTTCCACCGCACCCATCCGGTCCAAGATCAAGCGTTCTTCGGCCTTGCTTGGGTAATCCAGCACAACCTTGAGCATAAACCGATCGAGTTGGGCTTCCGGGAGGGGATAGGTACCCTCTTGTTCGATGGGATTCTGGGTTGCTAGGACGATGAACGGTTCTGGTAGGGGAAACGTTTGTTCTCCGATGGTCACTTGTCGTTCTTCCATCGCTTCGAGCAAGGCGCTTTGCACCTTGGCCGGCGCGCGATTGATCTCATCGGCCAGCACGATATTGGCAAACACCGGGCCTTTCCGGACACGGAACTCCCCGGAGGCGGGTTGATAGATCTGGGTGCCGATCAAGTCCGCGGGCAGCAAGTCAGGGGTAAACTGGATCCGCTGGGCTTGGAGGTTTAACGTACGGGCGAAGGTACGGATGGTCAGCGTCTTGGCCAAGCCCGGGACCCCCTCGATCAACAGGTGCCCGTTGGTCAGCAGGGCAATCAGAATGCGGTCGATCAAGAGGCGTTGGCCGACAATGACCCGTTCGACTTGTTGGTACAGCGGAGCCAATTGCTCGAAAACATGGCTTCGATCTGAAGATTCCGAGGAGGCCATTATGCTTCGCCAAAGGGGTTGGGATCGGCGTCAAAGCGTTCGAGATCTCGGTCGGTCAAACCAAAATGATGCGCGACTTCATGGATAACGGTCTTGCGAACCTCAATTCGAAGTTGCGAGGGATCAGGAAATGCCGCCTCGTGGGGTCGCTGAAAAATGATCAATCGGTGCGGCTGATCGAGCAAGCCACCGCCGGGTATGCCAAGGGGAACAAACAACCCAAAAAGGCTGTCGCCGTGAGCGATTTCGTCATCGTGAAAGCCCTGATCGTGAAGCAGTTCGTGGCTCGGCTCGTCCTCGACATCGACGACGACATTGGTCAAGTGCTGGCGGATGACCGGGGGAAGCGTATCGAGGGCTTCGCGGACCAGGGTTTGAAAGGCATGGCGTGACAGCTTCAAGGGGTGGAGACTCCTTGACGGACGATTCGATCCAAGATTCCGTTGACAAAGGCGGGCGACTCTTTCCCTCCAAAGCGTCGAGCCAGTTCAATCGCCTCATCGATGCCGACAGGTGTGGGGGTAGGTGGATCGAGAAAGAAGAGTTCGAACACGGCCAGACGTAGGACATTGCGATCCACCGGGAGCATCCGTTGAATTTTCCAATTGTCCGCGGCAGCCTGAATCGCGTCATCGATCGTCGTGTGATATTGCTGGACACCTTCGAGAAGCGAATAGCAGAATGGTCGAGCCACAGGTTCGTCGAGTCTTTCTTCGAGGAATGGTTGAATTTGTTCCGGACCAAGCTGGGTATGTTGGTCGCGCATAAACAGAACCTGGAGGGCTACTTCCCGTGCTTTAGATCGCCGACGCATGATATCTCGACAGTACAAGGAAACAAACAATCGATTCGAATTGGTGTCGTCACATTCCCAGAAATATTCTCGGAGGATGCATGGGGTGTTGGACAACAAGCCGAAATTATACGGAACAAAGGGAGCAATTCGACGCGTGGATTGAAAGTCGATCGGAGCAACTACAGAACACCTCGGAGGTCTTCGGAGCCTATTGACGATCTGGAAGGCATGCTCAGGAAAGCGGTTCCATTGGCCAACTAGGCTCCGAAGGGCGGGGACCTTCTGCCGAGCGTATACCTCCACCGATGCGACCGACTGGCCTACACCAGTGCCTTCAAGGCATTGATTGCGGCGTCATAGTTGGGTTCGCTGGTAACTTCTGGAACATATTCAGCATACTGAATTTTCCCACTACCATCGACGACAAACACGGCTCGGGTAAGCAGTGGTAGAGGCAGGCCATCGAGGAGGACCCCGTAATTGGTGCCAAAGGAATGATTGTGCACATCCGAGAGGGTGTTCATGGAGCTCACACCTTCGGCGGAACAGAATCGCTTCTGGGCGAATGGCAGATCCAGGCTGAAGGTGTAGCAGGCAATCGCATCGCCCAGCTTTTTCAATTCTTCTTCGAACTTCTTCGTTTGTATCGAGCAGACCGGGGTATCGAGCGAAGGTACTACGCTGAACAAGCGTGGTTTGGTTGGCGTATCCGTGAGCGAAACCGGGGCAAGGCCCGACAGGCAGGTGAAGCTCGGGGCATGATCCCCGGGAGCAAGTTCCGGACCTACCAGGGCCTTGGCTTCGCCCTTGAACGTGACGGCATTTTCGCGCTTGGTCATGATAACCCTCTAGAGGACCAATCTCACCATCAGAACATTTCGGTTAGGTGTATGCCGCCGTCGCCACATGGACAAGGATCCCCGGTCAACAGGTGTAGTCGAACGGGTGAGCTGGGGGTTGGGCAAGGAAGCACCAACGCGCACGTCCATGGGACCAGTTCCAGGCGGCAAAGGCCGCCGCACAGGCGGCCAGATAATGATCCGACGTGGGTTCCGGTCGGACGACGCCATGAAGATGTTGCGTTTCCAACCATGCCAGAAGGCATTGACGTGACTCCGAAGAAGTCTTGAGAGAACGGATTGCCTCGACCGGGGCTCCGTGTAGGGCAAGTGCGAGAGCAGGATGGACCTCGACAATTTGCGGCGGATGTGGGAGGGTCTGCAACATCCGGGCCAAGACAATTCCCCGGAGGGTGAGATAGACCATACGCTGCATGGTTGGAGTCATGACCGTGCCCGCGCGCAGACCCAGGCGAATGGCGTGTTGCCTGAGGTCGCGATCCCCTGGGCGGTCGCCGCCACCGGGTTGATACGACAGCGGAGCATCGATGCCGACTGCCACAGCGCTTTGTTGAGTAAGCGTTCGAAGCTGAGCAAGGATTTCCCCATCACTGGGTCCGAACAAGGCATCGACTCGTCGAAGCCGAGTGGGATCTTTTTGGAAAGTGACGACGACGGTGTTTTGCACGTTGCTCGGACCAGACAGGTCGATGCCGATGAACACCTGGCTCACTGCTGTTGCTGGCTTTGCTGTTGGCGGAGGAGTTGGTTACGCTGCTGCTGGTGTTGTCGGTCGTTTCGGCTACTTGGAGGACTAACCGGGTTGGACTGGCTCCAAATCGGGGTATCTGACCATTCGACCAAATCACTTGGAATGCGGTCCGTGGGCTGGACGTTTACGAGGACCTGGATAGTTTCCTCGGCGTTGCCTTTCCAGACACCTCGGTTGGGTGGCACATCACGGTAATCGCGGCCGATCGCAGTCACCACATGTTCGAACTCGACCCATTGAGCATGCGTCGGATCGATGTCGACCCAGCCGATCGATTGGCCACACCAGATCTGGCACCAGGCATGCGTGGCCAATTCCCCGGGCTGATGGATATAGCCGCTAACGTAACGCGCAGGCAGGCCGATGTGGCGGCATAGGGCGATCTGCAGGTGGGCAAAGTCCTGGCACACCCCTTGGCCCAAGCTGAGAGCTTCACCGACCGGGGTGCGCGCGTTGGTGACTTTCTTGACATACTTCATCCGATGTTGGATCGCTTCGACCAGTTGTTCGATGACATTGGCCATCGAGCCTGAGGGCTGGGGAAGGGAGTTCGCAAAGGCCACGACCTCTGGGGTGAACGGGACCAGTGTGCTCGGGCGTAAATATTCGCTAGCGCTGAGATCGAGGGGTTGTTCGCCGGGCCAAACCAGGGTTTGCAGCTTCTGCAGAACGTGACGGCGATGCAGACGGACACACGAACTTGCTCGCAAAACGATGTCACGATGGGGTGGCAAGATGGAACACAAATCGACGCGATTTCCAAAACCATCGCGATAGGTGGTAACTCGGGTGTTTGGCTCAATGGAGCATTTATAAGCGAACAAGGTTTGGTCTTCGGTAGACGGTGGTGCCATGCGCACCTCAAGGACTGATTCGACCACCGGTTCGGAGTAAATGAGTCGCGTTTCGTGATCAACCCGCAGCATGGTCATCAGTCGGTCCTAAGTGCGAAAATAGGTTTGGTGGATTTCGCGATTCACCTGATTGCATAGATTCTGCAACTCTTCGAGGAAGTGCGGCAGTCCGCGGCTAAACAGCTCTTCGATCGTGATGTAACGCAATTCGCTATCCAACCGGCCGAGATATCGTTCAGCCTCCGAACCGTGCAGAGGCGTTTCGCCGGCGATAAACCGCAGGGACTCGAGGCATCGTGCCACGCTGAAGCGGATCGATCGAGGAAACTCCATCTCCAGCAAGAGATAACGTGCCACACGTTCGGGCTCAAGACGTGCTTGGGATTGCTGGAGACAGGCTTCATAGGCTGAGCAGCTTCGTAATAAGCTGACCAAACTTAATGGCGTAAAGCTACTTTCGCTGGCCCATTTACCATTGGGGGTGCCATCTGCTTCGACAGCCCCGGGGGCAACTTCGACCATCCCGGTCAAGGTCAGCGGGACAAGGCTACGGCGGTAGCGCGACAAGATTCTGCTGAGTAAATCAATTCGTTCAAGGTAGCGGCCGAGCTGTAGAAAGTGGAATGCTTCGCTCCGTGGTAACACTCCATCAATCAGCGCGGACACGAGGATGCATTCGCGTTTGACACGCGTGTAAAAGCGAAGTGCAGAGCTCTGGAAATTGCTATCCGCTTTGGCACTGGAAAGGTATAGATAGAACTGATTGAGCTGGCTCCATACCTCGGAACCTAAGGCATCTTGAGCTGCACGAGCATTCTCACGGGCACGGGCGATCATCGAGCGGATGGAATAGGTTTCTTGGCGAGCAAACGTGAGAAAGCGTAGAATGGCCTCACGTTGCTCGGCATGTGTCGGGGCCAGCGCAGAGTACTTCAAGAATGCTTCCCGGCTATTCAGGATGATTAAGACGCGTTCCAGCGGTCTAGGACCCGTGGCAGTGGTCACCGTGGCATCGAGTTCCATGTAGAAAGCATTTTCAAGAAGCCGTGCTAGATTTTCCGCACGCTCGACATACCGGCTGATCCAATAGAGGTTTTCCGCGACCCGACTGAGCATCAATGGCTTCCGCAACAGAGTGCAAAAATCCAACAGCCGCTATTGTAGCAGCCTAAATCAGGTTGAGCAGAGGCGTGAGGAGGGTTAGGTCCACGAGCACACGACGCGCTTGCACGTTAATCGACAAGCGATCCAAACCAACCATCAAGAGTGCGGCAATACCGATGGGAAATCCTCGGACTGCGTAAGACAACCAGTCTACTGCAAGTGTCAAACTGGCCAATCCGATACACACGAGCCGAATCCGAGTGGTCGATCCTCCCGATTCCCAGGTGGAGATGTAAACACAATTGAGGGCACACAAGCTTGCGAAGAAAACGAGCGGGACAAGCAGTCGATCCCATGCGTGCGGATCGAACGTTAGTGGAAAGAAGGCGGTGCCGCTGGCGAAAACCACCCCCACAGTGATCTCTTTCATATGGATCGGCAAACGACCCGCCAATCCTCGATGCACAATAAGGAAATAGCCAAGCACGATGGCGGCCAGCACGAAGCCAAGGCGTAGCTGCTGCAAGGACAGAAAGGTGACTGCCAGCCACAGGCCTGCCAACCCTACCGAGCCGGCCAAAATACTCAAGCCGAGTGACCTGCTCTGAGCAACACGGTGACGCAGCGTCGACAAGGCAGGATCGCGGCGGGCATCGAGTAAACGATCGCTGAGATAAATCGCCCAAACCCCAAGACCGAGAATGGTAAAGGTGTACTTTGGCAGTACAAGCTGGACGACTTGTCCCCAATACCATTGCCAACACAACGCCACCAGGACTGCATCGAGACCGAGACTATGTGGCCACTCCCACCAACAAGGGCTCCGTTGACCATCAGTCACCGGGCCACTCCCACCACTCGCTGACGTAAAAGCCTCCGGCGAATTCTTTCCGTTCTTTCAACCGGAAGCCAAACCGGACTAAAACGGAGGAATAATCGGGAAGCCAACGAGCGGCTAAGCCGGTAGTGATTCGGCAGAACTGATACATTGCTGCCAACCAGATGATCGCGAACCCGCGACGGATCCACGATCGAGGGAGTGCGAACTCCGAAATCAACCAGCCGCCGCCTGGACGTAATCGGCCACGGACTTCGCGAACCAGTCGTTCGACCTCGGCGTTTGTCAAACAGTCCAAGAAAAAGTGACAAGCTACTACATCCGCGCGCTCCATCTTCGCCCATTGGGTGGGTAGACGCGTCTGGTGAAACACCACCCTCTCTTGAACAGCTACTCGTTTCCGGGCAATGTCCAGCATCGTCGCACTGGCATCTAAGACATGGATGGAGGTCAATGGGCAACGCCGAACCAGTCGAGTAAGGAACTGTCCATTCCCTTCGCCTAGAAGAATGCAATGGCTTGCGAACGCCAGTCGCGAAATGAGTGCAACACGACAGCGTTGCAGTGTCGGTCCAAAAACGAGGTGCTCCAAAACCCCGTAGTAGCGTGCGAGTGAGTTGACGTCCATTTAGACGGCGGGTTCGGGATCACGTTGTAGCACCCAAGTATCCTTGGTGCCTCCCCCCTGGGAGCTATTGACGACGAGACTACCCCGAGGCAGGGCTACTCGGGTGAGGCCGCCAGGAAGGACTTTCATTTCCTCACCATAAAGCACAAACGGCCTCAAGTCGATGTGGCGCCCTTCCAGACGGTTCTCGATCAGGGTGGGATGTTGGCTAAGACAGATGGTGGGCTGGGCGATGTAGCCCCTTGGATTGCTCTGAATTTTGCGCGCAAACTCGTCCTGCTGGGCTTTGGTGGAGGCGGGGCCGATGAGCATTCCATAGCCTCCCGAGGCATCGACGGCCTTGATCACCAGCTGGTCCAAATTCGCGAGAATGTGCGATCGATGCGACGAATTGGTGGGCCGGAAGGTCTCGACGTTCGGCAACAAAGGATCTTGGCGGAGATAGTATCGAATAATCTCGGGCACAAATGGATAGATCCCTTTGTCATCCACCACTCCGGTGCCGATTGCATTGGCCAGACCGACCCGACCACTCCGATAGGCCCCTAATAAGCCGGCGACCCCCAGTTGACTATCGTCACGGAAGGTAAGTGGGTCGAGAAAGTCATCGTCAACGCGGCGATAAATCACATCGACCCGTTCCAGCCCCGAGGTCGTTTTCATGAACAGACCGCCTTGATCAAAGATCAGATCGCGTCCTTCTACTAGTTCCACCCCCATTTGTCGGGCTAGGAAGCTGTGCTCGTAGTAGGCCGAGTTATACACACCAGGGGTCAAGACCACGATGTTCGGATCCACCACATCGGGAGGAGCGGCATAACGCAACACTTGCAGTAGGTTGGTGGCATAGTCGTCCACCGGACGAACTTCGTAGTCCTCGAAAAGGAACGGGAAAGCTTGCTTCATCACTTCGCGATTTTTCAATACATAACTCACCCCCGAGGGTGTGCGACAGTTGTCTTCGAGGACCAAAAATCGACCATCAGTATCTCGAATCAGATCAATGCCGCTGATGTGCAGATAGACCTCTCGGGGCACGCGGATGCCGTTCATCTCGCGACGAAAGCCGGAAGCGCCGAACACCAATTCGGGTGGAATGACTCCCTCTTTAAGGATCATTCGATCATGATACAGATCGTGCACAAACAAGTTGAGCGCTTGCACTCGCTGTTTCAATCCCGCTTCCAGATTCTCCCATTCCGTCGCAGAGACCAATCGAGGGATTGGATCGAAGGGGATGATTCGCTCGACTCCCTGATCGCGACCGTAGACCGTAAAGGTAATCCCTTGTTGCCGCATGACCCGATCGGCCATGCGTGCATGCTCGACCAGTTGCATCGAACCCAGGCGATCAAGCTGGTCGGAAAGCGGAGCATAATGTGCTCGACACCTACCATTGTGGGTGAACATTTCGTCGTAATCGCGAATCGTGTATCGAGCGTAGAGCGGATTTTGCTTCACCACAGCGTTCATAGCGGCCTCGTCCGTCGCAACAGAGGGAATTGACGGTTTACTGCAAATCGGGTGCCCAGCACGGTGCCGACCTAAGTAGACAGAACACCCTGGATTGACCTTTTTCGTTGGGGCATGCTAAAACCATGGCGGCCATGAGTAGGCCATCTACTAAGGCAGGAGCCTCCACATGCTCAGGCGCAGCTCGCAAACCTTGCTGGTTTGCTTTCTGATCGGCGATTTGTTGATGACCGCCGTTGCCTGGGTCGGAGCCTATTATCTTCGTTTCCATTCGGGCTGGATTCCCATTTATCGCGAGGTACCAGACCCATATTTATGCTGGCGTGGACTTCCGGTCGTCGTGCTTCTGGCCATTGTTGCCTATCGTGTGGCAGGGCAGTATCAGCTTCATCGTTTACGCCGCTTCCGCGAGGAGATGGTAGCGGTGTTACGTGGGGTTGGATTACTCGCCCTGTTAGTCCTTGCCATGATCTTTTTCCGACAGGATCCTTACGAATCACGAGCGACGATGTTGGTGTTCTTAGGGGGGAGTGTCCTTGGGGTACTCTTGGCCCGACGCAGTAGCTGGTGGTTTGTGCATTTTCTGCGTCGGCAAGGCTACAATCAGAGCTACGCACTTATTGTAGGAAGTGGTCGCTTAGCGCGGAAAACGGCACGGGCATTCCGTCGTGCTTCTTGGATGGGGATTCGCCAAATCGGCTTTGTCGAAGATGATCCTCACTCCCCCCACCCGGTAAGCATCCTAGGTGGGACAGATGATCTTCCTCAGCTAATTGACAAATATCGTATCGAGCACGTCTTTATTGCCCTACCGACAAGTCGGTACAACGAGGCAAAGAGGGTATTTCAATTACTCGCTCAGTGTCTGGTCGAAGTCCACTTGGTCGCCGACGTGCCAGCATTGGCGGGGTGGAGCCTCACGACGAGTAATCTGGACGGAATGCCGATCATCGGTCTGCGTGAGAGTCCTCACTTTGGACTCAACATCGTGATCAAACGCATCATGGATATCATTGTTGCCAGTATTGCCTTGTTGGTTTTTGCCCCGTGTATGCTGTTGATTTCAGTACTTGTGAAGCTGACCAGTCCAGGTCCGATCCTATATCGCCAAGAACGGTGTGGCTTGAATGGCCAACCTTTCGCGATGCTCAAATTTCGTTCGATGCGTGTCGATGCCGAAGCCAGCAGTGGGCCGGTAATGACCAGTCGTAACGACCACCGGCGAACCAGACTTGGAGGCTTTTTGCGAAAGACGAGCCTCGATGAATTGCCGCAATTGTTCAATGTTCTTCGGGGCGATATGAGTTTGGTGGGACCTCGCCCGGAACGTCCACACTTCATCCAAAAGTTTCGTACGACCATTCCAAACTATATGGCGCGGCATGGGGTCAAAGCCGGGATGACCGGATGGGCCCAGGTCCATGGCTGGCGGGGGAATACTTCACTCCGACGTCGCATTCAATTTGACCTATATTACATCACACACTGGAATCCCTGGCTCGACCTACGCATCTTGGTCATGACCGGCTGGAAGATGTTCTTCGATCGGCATGCCAAGTAAACTTGCAGGGTTGGACCCCTTTTTTGTGCGTGGATGTAACTTCCGATAGCCAAGAAGTGTTCTCCCTAAAAGTTGAAACCTGCTTGGCATTTGCATAAGGAATCCAGCCCAATGCTGCGGATCATCTGCTCTGGCTGCCTAGTTCTTGGGCTAGCCATGCCCGGTCTCACCGCAAGGCCAAATTTAGTCGATTGGTCGTTTCAAGATCTAACTGGAAAAACGCATCGACCGTTCGCCGAAGCCAATATTCAGGCAGTGGTCGTGGTGTTTATCGCACTCGATTGTCCGGTGGCGAATTATTACCAACCCACTCTCGGTCGATACGTGAAAGAATTTGCATCCAAAGGGGTTCACTTTTTCTATATTCATCCGGATCCCACCGTGACGAAGAGCCAGGCGGAGGCTCATGCTCGGGAATATTCCTTAGCAGTCCCCGTGGTGTTGGATCCTGAGCATCAGTGGGTCGATCGCTTGAAGGCCAAAATCACCCCAGAAGCTTTTGTTCTAGATCCATCCGGCAAGATCCTGTATCGCGGTCGTATCGATGATACCTACCTCAGTTGGGGAAAGAAGCGACGTCGGGTTCAGCACCATGATCTGCGTGATGCCCTTCGTGCAACTTTGGCTGGGGACATGATCCGCGAACGAGTGACCGAACCGGTAGGTTGTTTCATCCCTGACATTGACCATTGACCATCGATCTTAGGAACTTCACCGATGCGACGATTGCTTGCTTGTTGCACCCTTTCCCTTTACGTGACCAACCTTGCCTTGGCCAACGATATCACCTTTGCCGAGCAGATCGCTCCGCTCATCCATCAGAACTGTACCAACTGCCATCGTCCAGGGCAGGCGGGCCCGTTTCCTCTCGTCGAATACCAGGACATTGCCAAGCGAGCGCGAACGATTCACGGCGTGCTGCATTCGGGCTACATGCCTCCCTGGCAACCCGTGAAGGGGCATGGTGAGTTTGCCGATGAGCGTCGTCTTACCGAGGAACAGATTCGCGTATTCGATGCCTGGGTTGCGGCCGGAAAGCCAAAAGGGGATCTGCAGAAGATGCCAGCCATGCCGGCATATCCGAATGGCTGGCAACTCGGCGAGCCCGATCTCGTCGTGAAGATGCGTGATCCCTATCCTGTGGCCGCAGATGGTCCGGACCAATATCGCAGTTTTGTGCTTCGAGTCGATCTCCCGGAAACCAAGTGGGTCAAGGCGATCGAGTTCCGACCGAGCGCCCGTTCGGTGGTTCATCATGCCATCTTTTTTACCGCTGAAGCCGCAACGGTGCGCCCATTAGATGGAGCGGATGGCAAGCCAGGCCTGCGGCGAATGACCCTGGGGATTACCGGTGCCTTGGGTGGGTATGTACCAGGGACTACTCCCCGATTATTACCCGAAGGTTTGGCAATGCGTCTCCCTGCAGGGTCGGACATCATCATGCAAACGCATTTCCATCCTAGTGGGAAAGCAGAGATCGAGCAGGGAACCGTTGCCTTATATTTCGCAGAAGAACCACCGACCAAGGCCCTGATCGGGCTACAAGTGCCGCCACTATTTGGCCGAGCAGCGGGGATCGATATCCCCCCAGGCGAGAAAAACTATACAATCACGGATCGGTATACTTTGCCAGTTTCTGTCGAAGCCATCGGCGTGGGCGGGCATGCCCATTACCTCTGTCGGGAAATGCGGATGAAGGCCAGGCTGCCCGATGGCCAGCAGGAGTGGTTACTTGACATCGATGATTGGGATCTGAACTGGCAGGATCGCTATTACTTTAAACATCCACTCCGATTGCCCGCGGGAACCGAGATCCAAACAACGCTGATCTACGATAATTCAAGTGATAATCCCGAGAACCCATTCCTCCCGCCCCAGCGGATTCGCTGGGGCCGCGAATCCACTGATGAGATGGGCAGTGTGACGTTGATGGTGACACCCGTGGATCAAGGCCAAACCAACAAGCTACGAAAAGACTATCGTGGATATATGGTGAAAAAGCTGGGCGGCGGAGCTGTGCGACGCTTCCTCTCCCAACCAAAAGTAACCGAACCAGCTAGCTCGCGAGAACAACAGGATTCGCGGAATACTCGGAATCAGGGAGATTTCTTTCGACGATTTGATCGCAATCAGGATGGCAAAATCCAACGCTCTGAAGTGCCGGAACGGTTTCGGGAGCGTTTTTTTGGGCGAATCGATCGTAATGCGGATGGGGTGATAGACCAGGGTGAACTGGAGCGGATCAAATCGCTACTCAAGTTCCGTGGCGGGGACTCATAACCGGCCGATCGTTGCCTCATCGGCTTGTTCGAGTTGCCGGTGATGGACATCTGCCCGAAGCAGGCAGGCGAAATGTCTCATGAGGTATTGGCAGTCAGCTGGCGAAACCACCACTGAACCACATTGGTATGTTGTTCGAGTTCGCGCAGAAAAGCATGATGGCGGTACCGAGGTTCCGAACTCTCGAACGCCAGCCGGCGAGCGAGTTTTTCGAGCTCGCTCGGATCATCTGGGTACTCCGTCATGGCCCGGTTGGTCATGAGTCGCAAGCGGCTCTCGACAAGCCGAAAGAACGAATAGGCAGCATACAATGCCTCAAATGCATCATGGGTTAAGATCTTAGTACGTGCCAGTCCCTCTAACGCCTCCCAGAGATTCGATTGACGAATCTCTGGGTGCTCCGCGCCATGTTGAAAGAGCAGCGATTGTACCAAAAATTCAATATCCATCATGCGACCGGGGGCTCGTTTTAGGCTTCGTGGCGAGCTGGTCGCATGGACGCGTTCAAGCATGGAGAGGAGGGCGTGCAAATGCTCTGTTTGCCATGGGATCCCGTAGACAATCGCTTCAAGTGTCGAACGTACCGATGGGTGAAAACTCGGCTCCCCGTGGATCACCCTTGCTCTGGTTAGGATCTGACGTTCCCATAACTGTCCACACCCTTCGGAAAAGTAACGAGAGAATTCCCCGAGGGATAAGACGAGATTGCCGGCTGCTCCAGCGGGTCGTAAGCGTAAATCCACCGCATAGAGTCGGCCGAGTGGACCCACCTGGCTAAGCAAGTGAGTCACCCGGCGAGCCAATTCGCTGAAGTAATCAAAGTTCGTAATGACACCGATTGAGCAAGCAACCCCGCGGCGATCGGTGAAGCCATCATCCTCGTAAATGATCAACAGATCCAAGTCGCTGTGATAGCTCATTTCTTGCCCGCCAAGCTTACCCAGGGCAATCCAGGCCGATCGACATGGTTGACCATTGGCCAGCATGGGCGTCCCGAGGCGCTCTACGAGCATTGGCTCGAGAGATAAAATGACTTGGTCGAGGATCGTCTCGGCAAGTTCGGAGAGTGCCATCGTAGTCGCTTGGATGCGATCTTTACCAAGAATGTCGCGGACACCGATCCGGAGCAGCTCTTTATCCTGGAAGCTGTGGAGAATGGGTTCGAGATCGGTGGCGTTGCGACACAACTCACGCAGCTCATACTGCAGGTCATGAAAGCCTCGCGGCTGATTGAGGACTAGACTATCAAGCAGTTCATCAATCATGCCGGGATTAGTCATCAGTAGTTCGGATAGAAACGAACTGTTCGAACAAAGGTCGACATAGAATTTGAGACTTGGTGGATTGAAGCGAAACAGTTCCCACAGGACCGACTTCGCCCCGAGGGAGCAAGTCACTTTTTCCAAATTACATAGTGCGAGATCGGGATCTGGGGTATCGGCGATCGCGCGGATCAGCTGCGGAGCGATGCTGGCAAAAAAATGCCGACATCGCCGCGTCGACAGAAATGGCACATTCTCTTGGGCAAGTTGCATCAGGTGGTGATACGCCGCGAGGCAATCGCGAAATGGATAGCGGCCCAACACCTCTTCGATGGTCTTAGGCTCGATATCGGTAGCGAGAATCAGATCCGACTCGGGTTCAGCGCCTTCATCGCTATCGATAAAGGTCTGATGTAGCAGGAAATCGAGGACGGTTCGATTCAGCTTGGTCTTCTCATGATAATCGTGCAAAAATTGATCGAGTGGTTCTACCAACAAATCGCGTGGATCCAGCATGGGGAGGGTGGTGGTCTCATCCAGAAGACTCCGCGACTGGGGCTGGAGCGCGCTTGGGGAGGGAGAGGAAGGCTCAACTTTGGGAGTAACGCGTGCGGTGTAGCCCATCCGACGAGCCAACTTCTCAAGTTCCGTATGACTCTCAGGAAGTTGATGGGTTTGCCAGTCGAACAACAGTTGTAGACGGTGCTCGGTCTTCCGGAGAAAGCGATAGGAATCATCCAAGCAGCGGTATTCCTGATCGGTGAGACAGCCAGCCGCTTCCAGGGCTTCGAGGGCAATCAAGGTGGAGCGCTGGCGCACTTCAGCAAGCTGTCCACCATTGAGTAGCTGCAAGAACTGAATGGTGAACTCAATATCTCGAATCCCACCTCGACCAGTTTTCACGTCGCGTTCACTTAAGCCGGCCTCACTTGTTTTCCGTTCAATGCGTCGCTTCAACGCCTTGATCTCATTGATCTCGGCCACGCCAAGATACTTGCGATAGACAAAGGGTTCGAGTTGCCGGAGTAGTTCATGACCAAGGGCTTTATCGCCAGCGACAGGGCGAAGCTTTATCATGGCCTGGCGTTCCCAGGTCCTCCCGTGATGATCGTAATACGACATGGTCGAGGCGAATGATTTGGCGAGTGCTCCCCGGGCCCCCTCGGGACGCAAACGCAGATCGACTCGGTAGGCTTGGCCATCTTCGGTAAAATCGGCGAGAAGACGAACGACTTCACTGACAACACGGGAAAAAAACTCGCTGTTGCTAATCGAGGTGCGCTGTCCTGACGTCTGACCTTCAAAGTCATAGACAATCATCAGATCGATATCTGAAGAGTAGTTGAGTTCCTCGCCTCCAAGTTTGCCAAAAGCCAAGATCACCGCCGACGCAGGTTGCCCGGTGACAGTCTGTGGAACGCCAAAACGTTCGGCAATTTTTTGAAATGAATGGCGATAGGCAACCTCGAGGGCAATATCGGCCACGCGAGAAAGGTCACGAGTGATCTCTTCGAGCGGACGATTGCGAATCACGTCGTTGGTACCGATCCGGATCAATTGGCGTTGGCGATAAAGTCTAAACGCACGTAAAATTGCCGAAGCTTCGTAAGCGTTCTCTACCTGCTCTTGAAGCTGGTTAAACAGCTCCTGAATACTCGGGTGACGCCGCTGTGGGGGGCGTAGTAACTCCAGAAAGTCAGGATGGATCACCAGGCTGTCGCTAAAAAACTGACTGGTACTGAGGAGTTGCACCAGCGTCTCAAAGCTACGTCCACGAAAGTCGAGAAAAATTGGCAAATAATCATGAGCAGAGGACCGTGACAGTAAACGCTCAAGATTATTGAGTGCCATGTCAGGATCGGGACAACGAGGCAATATTCTGGCGAGATGGTGGAACAATTCGCAGTATCGCGTCGTGACAAGATTCTGACGTATCGAGTCTAAATTCCGCTGGGCACGGGGTACATCGGACAACCGCCATGCACTCAGATCTGGAACGGGCAAGTGTGTCGGCACCGTGTCATCGAGATCAGGATTCATGTCTGATCACCGGACTTTACTTCGATTCCGAGAAAGGACTGTGGAGCCTTCAATCAAACACTCACTTGGGTGCGAGTTTCCTCGGATGCAAAAATTCGGGACTATGACTCCGAGGTTGATGACTGCGAGCTGGTCGATTTCAAGGGACCATTCGAAGAACCATTCCGGGTAAGCCGAGGTACCCCTACATCGTGCTCGTCCTCGATGTCTCCTACGATTTCCTCGAGCACGTCTTCTAAGGTAATCAGCCCCAAGATGGTGTCATCGTCCGCACGAACCAAGGCCATGTGCCGATGGGAGCGGCGAAATAGCCGTAACGCGTTGGTGATGGATTCCTCAGGATCGAGGAAGATCGCAGGGTACAGTGCATCTTCGAGCACCACAACACCATGGAGACTAAACAGATAAAACAAGTCTTTGGTGTTCACAATCCCAACAATCTTATTAAGGTCTTCATCGTATACGGGCATCCGAGTGTGTGCCCCTTGACGTACGGCTTCCATGATTTCGGCCGGGGAGAGTTTGACATTCAGTGCCGCGACCTCGTCCCGAGGAATCATGCATTCGACGACCCGTCGATTACTTAGTTTGAAAATATTCTGCACGAAGTCCGCTTGATCCGGATGAAGCAATCCAGCTTCTTCAGTGTCTTCGACTAATAAACGGAGTTCTTCAACAGAATGCACAGAAGCCTCGGTCCCACCGGGTTTGTAGCCACATAACCGGAGTAGTGTGTTGCCAGTGCCATTCATCAAATGGATTAGCGGTTGACTGATGCGTGCAAAGAGATTGAGGGGACGTGCAACCCAGAGTGCGGTTCGGTCCGGGGATTGTAGGGCGACGGCTTTCGGCATGAGCTCACCAAAAATGACATGCAGGATGGTGATGCCAGAGAATGCTAGGACAAAAGCAATCGAGTGGGCGCTCACCCATTGCCATTTTGGCGGGAGAAACTCGAAGATAGGCACCAACAGATGGGCTAAGACCGGTTCACCCACCCAACCGAGTGCAATACTTGCGATGGTGATCCCTAATTGGGTCGCCGCGATACTTCGATCGAGGTTGGCCGTGGCTTGCTCAACGGCATGTGCGCCAATCACCTGTTGGGTGACCATCTCCTCGACCCGGGTACGTCGGATGGCGACCAACGCGAATTCGGCAGCCACGAAGAAACCATTGAGAGCGACCAAAGCGGGAATCGCGAGTAACCGGGCGGTATTCCATTCCCCACTCGTCGATGCGGCGGTTGTTTCCGCCAATAAGAGATGGATGTTCATCAGTTGGGAAGTGTGATCCACCACCGGGATCCCCAATCTCCTTGCAATGATGCGAACAATCAAGCCACCAAAATTATTGTACGCTCGTTTCGAGCGACTCGGGAGAGAGGTCCAGAGATTTCTAGGGATTCCGGATCAGAGCAAGAAACTCAGCTCGAGTGGCCGGGTTGGAACGAAATAGCCCGCGCATCGCACTCGTGACACAAGAGCTCCCGGACTTGCGGACTCCACGGATCGTCATACAGGTATGACTTGCCTCGAGAATCACTCCAACGCCCCGGGCATCTAGTTCCTCCATCACCAGATCCGCGATTTGCTCGGTCATCCGTTCCTGCACTTGGGGTCGATGGGACAATACTTCGACCACTCGGGCAAGCTTGCTCAGGCCCACGACTTTGCCATTGGGCAGATAAGCGATGTGTGCGGTCCCAACAAAGGGTAATAGATGATGTTCGCA
The DNA here is from genome assembly GCA_964410665.1 of uncultured Alcaligenaceae bacterium. Taxonomy (GTDB): domain Bacteria; phylum Planctomycetota; class Planctomycetia; order Gemmatales; family Gemmataceae; genus CAYPIE01. The sequence continues at coordinate 136,410 of CAYPIE010000002.1, read as the reverse complement.
AACGCTCGCGAAATCGATGTTCCGTTCCACCACCATCTCATCGTGCTTCTGCGTAAACATCTTACGAAGATGAGATGCCGGATCGGCATCGAGCCCGGAGAATAGCTCCGCATACATTCGTGCCACGCGATCGGGGGTCTCTCGCAAGCCCTCGCGATCCGGATCCTCGCCCACCGCGATCAAGATCTCTCGAATCGCCTGGCGAATCCGAGCATGGTCAACGGGACTTCCGGGGAGGGGAGAAGTCTCATCATCATCGAGATAGCCGTGGAGGGGGGTTGCAGACAGCGTGTCATAGAGGTTGGGTTGGTTCACCAGCTTACCTCGCAGGTAACATACCCGCGTTGGGTCAATCGAGCCACGATCTAATCAGTTATAGGTTGAATGCCTTGGCCAGACAAGCGGACATAGTGCTCGCAGTCGTTGTCGGAAATACCTGCAAGTCACCGCCTTCGAGCAACAATCCAGCCAAGGAATAAATCATTTAAGTATACATATATATAGTGATCTTTGAGGAGTTCGGATACTCTTGCGTTGAGGTATCGGATCCCGAAGCTTGGACGAAGGCTCGATTTCGTGAAGCTTCAAATGAGGAGGCAACCGTATAGCTGAATACGGATTTCCCCAAGCACATCATGCACAACGCCAGTCTTTGTTACAGAGTGCGATCGATACGATTGTTCTTTTTGATACTCGGTATCCTTGCCCTGCTTGGTGAAGCATCAAGCTTTCTGGTGCACTACCCGCACCAACTCGATCTGTTGACCATTCACATCCGCTTGAGAATCCGCCAGCAACGCGGCAATCCCACCCGGTTAGCTGATGCATTCTTACGATTTGCATTGCCGCGAGCCTTCCTCGCGAAGAGTCATTTAGGATCAGCTCAGCCCCGCAAACTCAGTCAATAATTTTGTTCAGGGGATATTCTACGATCCCACATGCCCCGGCTTGCTTGAGCTGAGGGACGATATGCCGCACCACATCTTCTTCGAGAATGGTGTTGATGGCGAGCCATTCTTCATTGGACAGTTGAGAAATCGTCGGATTCTGTAATGCAGGTAGGATCGTGAGGATGTCTTGCAGACTGGCTCTACGAACATTCATCATCAATCCAACTTTCCCCTCTGCAGCCATCGCTCCGTGAAGCATCAAGACAAGATCGGCCATTTTTTGTTGTTTCCAAGGGTCGGCGGCTGCCATCGCGTTGGCAATGAAACGGGGAGTGCTGGTCAAGAGCTCCGTGACAATGCGAAGGTTATTGGCACGTAACGAGGAGCCAGTCTCGGTCACTTCCACGATGGCATCCGCAAGTTTCGGGGGCTTGACTTCGGTCGCCCCCCAAGAAAATTCGACCTGGGCTTCGACATGGTGTTGCGCCAACCAACGACGGGTCAAATGCACAACCTCAGTGGCGATCCTTTTTCCTTGTAAATCCTTCACGCTCTGAATTGATGATTCGTTGGGCACAGCAAGGACCCAACGGACCGGTCTACGACTCACCTTGCTGAAGACAAGTTCGGCGAGTTCGACCACATCTGCATTGTTTTCCAGAATCCAATCTAGTCCGGTCAATCCACAATCCAGGGAACCATCCTGGACATAGCGGGGCATTTCCTGAGCACGAATCAGGGTACAGTGGATCTCTGGGTCATCGATATGGGGATAATAGCTTCGGCTGGAATAAGTGATTTTATAACCGGCATTGCGGAACAGCTCTGCAGTTGCTTCCTGAAGACTGCCCGCCGGTAGTCCAAGTTTGAGGATGGGTGCAGGATTCATGGCTTATATACCTGCTGTGGGTCAAAAATCTTCGCACCAACTACAGAGAATGTATCACCGTCAAGTTTGCGAAAAAAGCACGAAGCATAGCCTTCGTGACAGGCCGCTCCACCTACTTGTCGAACTTTCAATAGGATCGTGTCGGCATCGCAATCGACAAAGATGTCATGAACTTCCTGAACATGCCCCGATTCCTCACCTTTGCGCCAAAGACGACCTCGGCTCCGAGAATAGTAGCAAGCGTGCCGACTGCGACAGGTTTCTTCAAATGCTTCTTGGTTCATCCAAGCAAGCATCAGGATTTCTCCTGTCTCAGCATCCTGAGCGATCGCAGGGACCAAGCCACCCGATTTTTCAAAGTTGATGCATGTGGTCATTCCAGCCTCGCCCTTTCAATACTGCACCAGACTCAGGATGGCATCCGAGGCCAATTGCTTGCGACCATGAAGGAATAGTAATTCGACGACAAAGGCATAGCCAGCGATTATGCCACCTGCTTTACGGACCAACTCCGCGGCTGCCGTCATCGTCCCCCCGGTTGCCAACAGATCATCCACTAGTAGAACTTGCTGCCCATTACGGATCCCATCCGTATGCATGTGCAGGGTCGCAGTGCCATACTCCAGGGCATATTCTTGAAAGAGTGTATGGTAGGGTAGCTTTCCAGGTTTTCGCAAGGGAATCATCGGCTTGTGCAATCGTAACGCAAGCGGTGCCGCGAAGAGGAATCCCCGGGCCTCCGCGGCAGCGATGGCATCTATGTGAGCATCCCGATAAGCTTCGGTCAGCTGATCGATGGCGTACTGGAAAGCGTCTGGATGAGCCAACAGAGGCGTGATGTCTTTGAACAAGATCCCAGGTTTTGGAAAGTCGGGGATGTCCCGAATGTAATCGGCCAACTTCATAAGTTTACGTGCTCCGTAAAAACCGTCTTATCACGGTACAGGATTCTCCCCTCTCGGCAAGCGTCTGCGGTCACAATTTCTCCTACCTCTGTGTCGAAACGACCTGGGGCATGCCCAGTCTCTGTTTTTCCCTCGACAAAGATATTGTATGTATGCTCGATCAAACTCGAGAAAGTACGGCTTTTCATTGTAGGGAATCATGAATGGTGGATCGTCGAACCCGATATTTTATCAATGATATTCAATGTTCATAATTTTCTATCACTCCAATGAAGTTGTCCCCCTGCAATGAGTTTGACCGGATGGAATGGTTGGCAACTGCACGATATCCTACAAATCTGTAAGATCGGTTCTGAATCGATACCTCGCAATTGAACCTCGGTGCGGGACCATCGTTCTAAAAATCGTGCGAATGCTTCCGATGATTCGGGATCCAGGCCATGGCCTTTTGGCTCTTCAAACAAGAACCGGCGACCTACAGTTTCACTGATCTTGAACAAGATGGTAGGACGGTATGGGATGGAGTGAAGAATCCACTCGCTCTGAAATACTTACGGGAAGTTCAGCCAGGTGATCGGATTTGGTTCTATCACACGGGTAAAGAGCGAGCTATCGTTGGCGAGATGCGTGCCGTTGAACCTGAGGAAGAACGGATCAACCATGCGGACCTTCCGTCTCTCCTGGTCGTGGTGATCCCTATTGCCCGGTTACCCTACCCGGTGACACTCGCTTCCATCAAAGCAGACGAATTTTTGGTCTCTTGGGAGCTGATCCGACTCCCCCGACTTTCGGTAGTGCCAAGCTCACTTCCGCAGTGGCAACGCGTCGAAGCCATATCGCGAGGCAAACCAGCCTAGGGAAGGTCTAAGGGTCTTCCCGGCATTACCCAAATTCTCCACTTTTAGATTGACAGCAATCCTTGCTTGTTCTACCTGTTTCAAGTCCCCCTATTTTACGTGATCATCATTCATTGCGAACTGTCGTTCCGCAGGCAAGGCGGACCCCGTATCTCGGTCGGTCTCCCGTCAGGTCAAGGATCCCGATTCGGGTGCGAGCAGGAAACGCTCGCCGATAAATATCATGGCATTCCTTGGGATTACCTGGGACGAGGGTATTGACGATGGCGATGCGGCAACCACGCCTTAGGTGTGAGGCGCTTGAAGATCGAACTGTGCCGGCACGAGTCGGCTACTATGACTTTCTGTTTGGCGAAGGTGTCGCCGATCAAGTGCCGCCAATCACGACTGCGGGTCACGACCACGTCAAGCTCTCTACCCTTTCGCAAGCCGAACTAGCTCCAGGGGATGAGAGTGCGGAGATCCAAATCCTGTTCGCCCAGAACTCAGCGAGTCGAAGCTACTCGGCAGAATGGACCAGCAATCTCAATAACATCTTTGCAGCAGTCGAGGATGGTTTGGTCCTGATTCTCCACGATAATCGCGTCACCAACGCCACCACCATCCTTCCGGGAGCATCGTCGATCACTTTGATCAAAGATGATCAGTCCCAGGGTGCAAAGGAAATCGAAATTGTCGATGAGACCTCGGTCATCGCAGATGGACCTGGAGGGAAACTGAACGACAATTCGCTCGACAATGGATCACAATCGAGTCACGGCTACGCGCTTGCGTCCACCTTACCCGATGGCTCTGAGGTATTGCTCACCCGGAATGATTCCAGCCAAGCAGTAACATTCTCATATCCATATGGAGACGGATATGTCATCTACTCGACCATCCCCCTGGCAAACTTCCTGAATTTGCGTGGCAATAGTCCGGAAGTTGTCGTCAATATGCGCGATATCTACGCTCCGAACATTTTGGGCTACGCAGCTGGTTTGAACTCTCCAGATCCACGTCCAGAACCGGATCAGTTCAGCCTTGATGAAGATTCTACCCTGGAAGTCGCGGCGCCTGGATTGCTGGCCAATGACGATAATCCCGTTGGCACCATCGTTCGCCCAGATCCATTTAATGGCCCGAATCATGGAGCCGTCTCACTCAATCCCGATGGGAGTTTCTCCTATACACCCGATCTCCACTTTAATGGGACCGATTCCTTCGTCTATGTCGTTGAGACGCCAGCTGGGAAGCGCGCAAGCGCTCAAGTAACCATCGAAGTGAATAGCGTTGATGACCCCCCTCAAGGGGAATCGGACATCTACTTCCTGCTCGAAGATACCACGCTGATGGTTGATGCAATGTCGGGGGTCTTGGCCAACGACAGTGATCCCGATGGCGACTCTCTCCAGGCAGAGTTGGTCGAAGCTCCCTCCGAGGGCGCACTGGAGTTTGCTCCCGATGGGAGCTTTACCTACACTCCGCCCAGCGACTTCGCCGACAGTGTGTTCTTCGAGTATCGGCTCAGTGATGGCGCGCTGCAGTCTGGGCCTTTCACCGTCGAGCTGGTCATTGAGCCGGTCAATGACCTGCCGGTTGCTGTGGATGACCAGGCCACGACGCAAGAAGACACCGCGATCAAGATCGATGTGTTGGCCAACGACTTCGATGTGGACGGGGACTTTTTGGGGATTACCCAGGCGATTCCGAGTGTGGGCGAGGTGACGATAGGCGCTGACAGTCAGCTGGACTACACGCCAACGCCGGACTTCTTTGGGCTGGTGACGATTGATTACACCATCGATGATGGCAACGGCGGCACCGCTACCGCCCGCGTCAATCTCACGGTTACCCCAGTTAATGACAACCCAGTGGCAAATGATGACTCTGCAACAACCCTGGAAGATACTGCAGTCACCATTTCGGCACTCGCTAATGATGTGGATGTGGACGGAGATGCGCTTAGCATTTCTCAAGTTGAGGCGAACTGGGGAAGCGTGAGGGTGGATCCGTCAGGAACCCTTACCTTCACACCGTCTGAGAATGGCTTCGGGGAAGCACTGGTCGAGTACACGATTACCGACGGTAATGGTGGTTCTGATACCGGGATTGTCACGGTGCAGGTTGCTCCGGTGAATGACGCTCCAGAAGCCATTGACGATACCGCGATGGGGATGGAAAACGGGTCGTTGTTGATCCCGGTATTGGCCAATGATCAAGATGTCGACAACGACGTGATTCGCATCATCGCTCTCGGCCCTGCAGCGAATGGCACCGTCGAAGTGCAGGGCGGTGAGGTGCTCTACACGCCCACTCCGGGCTTCGCAGGCGACGATCAGTTTACCTATACCATCGCGGATGACGAAGATGCCTCCGCGACCGCCAATGTGTTTATCAGTCTCGTTGCCGTCAATGACCCCCCTCAAGGGGAATCGGACATCTACTTCCTGCTCGAAGATACCACGCTGATGGTTGATGCAATGTCGGGGGTCTTGGCCAACGACAGTGATCCCGATGGCGACTCTCTCCAGGCAGAGTTGGTCGAAGCTCCCTCCGAGGGCGCACTGGAGTTTGCTCCCGATGGGAGCTTTACCTACACTCCGCCCAGCGACTTCGCCGACAGTGTGTTCTTCGAGTATCGGCTCAGTGATGGCGCGCTGCAGTCTGGGCCTTTCACCGTCGAGCTGGTCATTGAGCCGGTCAATGACCTGCCGGTTGCTGTGGATGACCAGGCCACGACGCAAGAAGACACCGCGATCAAGATCGATGTGTTGGCCAACGACTTCGATGTGGACGGGGACTTTTTGGGGATTACCCAGGCGATTCCGAGTGTGGGCGAGGTGACGATAGGCGCTGACAGTCAGCTGGACTACACGCCAACGCCGGACTTCTTTGGGCTGGTGACGATTGATTATACCATCGATGATGGCAACGGCGGCACCGCTACCGCCCGCGTCAATCTCACCATCACTGCTGAGAATGACCCCCCGCAGGCACTTGACGACCGTGTCACGACCGAGGAAGATAAAGAGTTGCAGATCGATGTGCTCAACAACGACTTCGATGTCGACGGCGACTTACTGACAATTGTCTCAGTAAATTCTCCGCAGCACGGCACGGTGAACATCGTGAACAATTCTTTGCAATATATTCCAAACCCGAACTACTTTGGGGCGGATGCCGTGGTGTATACCATTGCCGATGAGACATCTTCTGCAACGGCAACGGTCGATATCACCGTCACATCGGTCAATGATGTCCCAATAGCCAACGATGACCTGGTGAGTACTGATGAAGATGCTCCCATACTTATAGATGTTTTATTCAATGATCAAGATGTGGATGATGACCTATTAGAGATCTTGGAAGTCACTGAGCTAACCGGAGGAACGGCTTCGATCGAAAGTAATCAGATCCAGTTCGTTCCCAGCCCTGGTTTTGTGGGTGAAGGAAGTTTCCGATACACCATTGATGATGGAAATGGGGGTACGGACTCTGCCGAGGTGACGGTCGATGTGCAACCGGTTAATGATCCCCCTCAAGCGAACAATGATTCGGTTGAAACCCTTGAGGATACACCGATCGCGATGGATGTGTTGGTCAACGATGTTGATCCCGATAACGATCCGCTCACTGTCGTGACGGCTGAGGCAGACATTGGAGACGCGGAGCTTCTGCCAGATGGTCGTATCAACTATTCGCCCCCGGCCAACTTCAATGGGACGGCCACCATCACCTACACCATTCGAGATCCTGATGGAGAGACTGATGAAGCCTTGGTGGAAGTGACGGTGATCCCGGTGAATGATGCTCCCGTCGCCAATGACGATCAAGCGTCGACCACGGAGGATAGCGGTATCCTAACCATTCCCGTTCTGCTGAATGACGAGGACATCGATGGAGATCCCTTGTCCGTAGAACTGGTCAATCAACCATCCGGAGGGGTGGTCAGCATTGAAGGGACCCAGTTTCTATTCGTCCCGGATACGAATTTCTTTGGCACAAGTGCGTTCACTTATCTCTTGAGTGATGGTCGTGGGGGCAGCAGTACGGCTAATGTCACGATCACGATCACTCCGGTCAATGATGCACCTATTGCCGAGGACGATGTGGCGGCAACGCCAGAAGATACCCCCGCGACCATCGATGTCCTCGCGAACGATCGTGATGTCGACAATGACACGCTAACGATCACCTCAGCGACCGCATCGCTGGGCAATGTCACGATCAGAGCGGATGGTCGGTTGAATTATACACCTGATCTGAATTTCTCTGGCAAGGTGGAGATTCTGTATACCATCGAGGACGGGGCAGGTGGGATGGACACTGCCATGGTTGAGCTTTCCGTGAATCCGGTCAACGATGCACCGACTATGACCGCTCCAGAATCGCAGACGATTCAAAGCGGCAACTCGTTGGAGTTTACGTCTGGAAACAATAACAGCATCACGTTGTTTGATGTTGATGCGGCAGATGGAGCGATGCGTTTATCGCTAGAAGTGGCTCAGGGGAGTTTGCGCCTTGGAAACATGGATGGGGTAAAGATGCTCGATGGTTCAGGCCAACGAATGCTGCAAATGGAAGGGACACTGTCGATCTTAAACCGTGCTTTGCAAGGCCTCATGTTCACCCCCGATCTCGGCTTTAGCGGTGAGACGATGCTATCGATCACGGTCGATGACCAAGGCAATACCGGAGGTTCACCTCTCAGTGAACACGATACGGTCTTGATCTCGGTCGAGCCTGGTGGTGATGGCGATGCCATGGATGATCACTATGCAACAGTCGATTGCGTGCCAATCTCTGGTAATGTACTCGACAATGATCCTTACCCAACGCGCGAAGGCCTTATCGTCACTCTGGTGGCCGATCCCGAAGGCGGGGAAGTCCAACTTGACCAAGATGGCCGCTTCACCTACACACCTCGTCCTGGATATTCAGGTACAGATAAGTTTATCTACCAAGTATCTGACGCGTTCGGGAACATCGATGACGCTGCGGTGACGATTCAAGTCGAGGCGATCCCGAAGGATCATACCATCGGCATGATCCAGGATGTGTTGGTGATTGTGGGGAATAATCGTAGCAATCACATCAAGATCGTACCGGTCAAGGATGATCCGAGTGGGAGGAGCGGGTTGACCCTCACAACGGATTTGAATGGCTGGAATCCGGTGACCTTCACGGAGGTCCGCTTCATTAAGGTGTTGGGCAAGGGTGGGAATGACAGAATCAAGGTCGCCTCTTCGGTTGAAATCCCAGCTTTTGTCGCCGGAGCAGGTGGAGCAGATTCCATTATCTTGGGTCAAGGTGATAATATAGTTCACGCCGGCTCAGGGTACGATTCGGTCATCACCCGTTCTGGCAACGACACAATCGATACCGGTTCTGGGAGTAGCTACGTCGACGTGGGTGACGGGGACAACTTGGTCACCACTGGGAATGGCTATCAGTTGATTTTATCCGGAAAGGGAGATGATCATATTACGACCGCGCATGGAGTTTCCTATATCCGAGCTGGCCATGGTGATAATGTAATCGACGCTGGGCAGGGCTTCAGCAACATCTCCACTGGAAATGGCGATGATGTCATCACCACTGGGAATGGCGGGAGCACCATCCGTGCAGGCGATGGCGCCAATCTGATCAGGTCCGGCTGGGGATATAACGACATCTGGACTGGTGACGGGAATGACGTTGTTGAGGTGGCAGGAGGCGGCAGCTTTATATATGTAGGAGCTGGAGATGATTTTGTCGTTGGAGGACAGGGGGTCAATAAGATTCATGGTGGGTTGGGCAACGATGTTCTTCTAGGTAGTACCAAGAGGGATTACCTGTATGGAGGCAAAGGTACTGATTTGCTGGTCGGAGGCTTAGGAGCTGACTGTTTACATGGCAATTCCGGAGAGGACATGCTCATCGGGGGTGAGGCAGCTCTGTTAACGGCCGAGGACTTCGGGGAACTGATGAACGCATGGGCCGCGGATCGCGACGACCCCAGGATTGCAGATCGCTTGGAAATCGTTGCCGACAACCAGCATGACTTCTTGTTCGGAAACAGTGGAACGGATGAGTTCTGGGCAGATTCTCGAGATCGAACGGACGCCCATTCGGGAGAACGGGTGAATTAGCCTCGATCATTGCAAAGACAGGCAACGACGGTTTCGTAATCCCAGGGCCGTGATCTGGAGCAGGATCACGGCCCTTTTTTTTAGCTCCACATCCATCGTACGAAGAATGGACTTCCCCAAGAAAAGTGGACACCGAGTTCGTGGTGGTTTCGGTTATGCCTTCTTACGAATTCCTCTGGGCAGACGTACTTCAGGGCAGAGTGGCGGCGGACGCGGTTTTAAAATGTCTCGATATATTCGAAGATGCTACCACGAGCTTGCTCCCGGCTGGCGTAGCGTTCGTCGTGCGTCAACTCCTTCTTCAAGCTCGCGAAAAAGCTCTCCACCGGGGCGTTATCCCAGCACTGGGCCACTTCGCTCATGCTGCAGGCGATCCCGTGACGAGCCAACAGGCTGTGGTAATGCTCACTGGCGTACGGGCTGCCCCGGTCCGAGTGCGCCAGCAGTCCCTTCCCGGCAACCTCCGCTCCAAACCCATCTGCAGGGCATCGACCACCAATCGGCTCTCCATCCCCTCCGCCATCGACCAGCCTACGATCTGACGGATGGACAGGCCCTCCACGACGGCAAGGTACAGCCATCCCTGCCCGTTGGGATATCGGTGATGGCCGCCGACCAGCAACGATTCGGCTGATCCGGGTCGAACTGTCGGTCCAACCGGTTTGCCCCGACTGGCATCGCATGGTTGGAGTCGGTCGTGTGCCGGAACTTCCGGGTCGTCTTGGCCCGGATCTGGTGACGTTTCATCAAGGCCGCGACCGTGTCGCGGCTCACCGCGTGCCCTCGGGCGAGCAGCTCAACGTGGATCCGAAGGCTACCGTAGCGGCCCTTGAATTCGCGGTGGATCGCCGGGATCTCGACGAGTCACGCATCCCGCTTCGTGCGGGCGTTTCTGCGCCGGCGGCCAGACCAGGTGTAGAACCCGGCGGGGCTGACCTGCAGCAGTTGGCACATCCGTCGCACCGGCCAGCGTTCGCGGTGCTCGTCGATGAGGGCATATCTCACGACGAGTCCTTGGCGAAGGAGAAGGCCGTCGACTTTTTTACAATGTCCCGTTCCAGGCGCAGGCTGGTTGTCCTCGCGCAACCGGGCCAGCTCTTTCTCCAGAGCATCGCGACGACCGTGCCCCGGGAAGGCAGCGGAGCCCTTCTCGTTGAGGGCCTTCTTCCACTGCTGCAAGGAGTTCTCGTTGATGCCCAGGTTTGCGGCTGCCAACGCGAAGGAGTATCCCTGCTCGGGAAAAAGTTTGACGGCCTCGGCCTTGAACTCCGGGGTGAACTTTCGTCGGATACGTGCCATCGCAGGGTCCTCTCAAGATCAGTGGACACCACGAACTCGGTGTCCACTGATCTTGGGGAAGTCCAGAAGGCTACTACACAAGTTGCCGCTAGATTGGAACCATAGCTATTCGGGTTTACTCGTTTTGTCTTCCGTTCTGGTGCGAATGCCTAGATTAATCTCCAGCTGTGGCACTGCTTCGTTAAGCTTGGCTGCCCCCTCTGGAGTGACTTTCGTCTGCCACAGGTACAACTTTTTGAGTTGTTGGAGGGCTTCGAGATGTGGTAGGCCAGCGTCGCTCACGGTTGTACCATAGAGGTTCAGCCACTCTAGTTTGCTCAGCTTCTTCAAGTGGACAAGCCCTTCATCACTGACCTGCGTCTTCTCAAGATGCAATCTTGTGAGGTTGCCGAGCGGTTCCAAGTGAACCAGCATGGCGTCGTTCACCGAGGTCCCACCAAGGTCAAGCTCGCTCAGGTTGGCCATCGCTTTGAGATCCGCGAGGACACCTTCGTTCAAGAGATCTGGGCGGAGGCTAAAATCAACGCGCAGGAGATTGGTATTTTGCGCAAGCCGCATTACCAGGATGTTGGCAGCCTGTAACTTGGCAACCGCATCCTTCTCCTCGGCAGTGATGGGTACACCCTTGACAACTTTCGAAGTTTTCGGAGCGCCTTGTTCGGCAGGATCTTTAAGCACCAATTCCTTGGGCCATTTGGCTCCTTCCCGGATCCAAGCTGCAACCAGCTGTTGCTGATCCTTGGTCAGCCCTTGACCTTCTGGAGGCATACGAAGTTCATCGCCATCAGGGAGGCCAATCCGCTCGACGAGAATACTCTCGTCGGGCTTGCCGAGCACGATGACTTCCCCTGCACGCGCACCTTTGATCAGTGCCGCACGCGTGTGCATGGACAGACCAGCGCGAGGTCGCTCGGCCCCATGACATTTCAGACATTTTGCTTCAAAGATTGGCTGAATGTTTTTTACAAAATCGACCTCAGCTTGGGCAGTGATGCCATGAACGCCGAGGCAGAGGAGACAAAGCAGACGCATAGCGTATCCTCAAAAATTCTCATGCATTTACTTGCCTACCCGCGAACATTGCTCATGGCACAACGGAATGGAAAACCGGGGATGCGCGGGCAGGCCTTGAAACCTCAGGCAGGCAGGATTCAGCTCGGATCAGTCGAGAAGTTTGATCCGAAGATTACGCCATTCGATCGGTGCTCCTTCGGACTGGAAGCCGATAGGACCTTCGTTAACATCATACTTGGGCGAACGAACAATCTCCACCCCGTTCAGCTTCGAAGTGATGACACCATCCTGCACAATGATCTCGACGCTGTTCCACTCTTGGTGATTCTTGACCGCCTTGGCAACCTTGTCCTTGGGATAAGCTGGACGGGGGCCTTTCATGCCAATCGGGAAGATCTGGCAAATGTTTTGGTACATCCCTTGTACTTCGATACACGCTGGCCAAACCTTCGGTGGACCCTGAATATGAATCAAGTAACCGGAGTTTCCAGGTTTGTCTGGATAGCGGAAGTCGAACTTGAGCACGTAGTTCTTGTAGGGCTTTTTCGTGGCAAAGTAACCGTTGGGTTTTCCTGTGCAGGAGATCGTCCCATCGCTCACCGAAAATGTCTCTTTATCAACCTGCACCAGGTCGAATTCACTCATGTCCTTGCCGTTAAACAGCGGTTGAAAGCCGCTTTCCTGGGCAACGGTGTTCCCGACCATGGCGAGGGCCAGGATACTGGGTAGCATGACTTGCTTCATCGTCGTCTCTCCAGCGCTTTTCGAGCTTCAAGCCACATGGATCCACCAATCCGGGCCTCAATGGCCCGAAGCGAAACTATCACAGCCTCGACAGGTCGACAATCATTCGCGGGCGGATTTCGGGTGGCCGAGTTGCGTACCGCAAAGCTTATGTTGGTACACTTCCTCACCATCGATCGAGATAATCCGATAGATAATTTGAGGGTTGGCCAAGGTCGTATCCAAATCAAGTAGCCCAAACGATTGCTTGGCATTGTACGAGAACAATGCTTGTTTCATGGTCCGGTGGACATGTTGGTTGGTGAGCCGGGAGCTACAAGCTTCATAGAGGCTATAGCCCTTCGAACGGTCGATCTTCCATAGGTCCGAGCGATGACGGTCTGCAGAGAGTAAGAAAACTCCTGGAATCTGCTTTTCAAAAAGCCAGTCAAAGATCTCAGTCCGTTCCTCTCGAAAACCATTCCATGTATCTTTGCTATCACCTTTCGCTCGATACACCCACGGTACCGGTGAACAGAGGATCCGGAATTTCCCCTCCGATCGCTTTAACGTTTCCAAAAGCCATGTTCGTTGCACTGGGCCAAGCATCGAAGGAGGGTGGGCATTCGGATCCCGATAGTACCGCCCATCCAGCATCACAAAGTGAATATCGCCAAGCGAAAAATCGTAGTAACAGCCTGGGTGATCATCTCCTCCGCCGTAGGCAGGGTTCACCCAATTGCGGCGAAAAATGTGATAAACGCTCCGTTTCCATGTGGGGTGTTCAATGGCTGGTCCACCCGAACAATCATTTGTTCCGAAGTCATGATCATCCCAGATCGAGTATACCGGGATCTCTGCTACCAACCGGCGAAATTCGGGACGCGATTGACGACGATAGTAACAATACCGCTGCATCTGCGGTGTGGTTGGATCGTCGATATAAACGTTGTCACCCAGCAGAAACAGTAGGTCAGGCTTCTGGTCACGGATGGTGCTCCAGACTGACTCGTTCGGAGGGACGTAGCCAGCTCCTCCTCCAAACGCGATCCGTAAGCGTATGCCTTCCTTTGCAGGCCCAGGAGTGCGGAAGCGAAATGTCGCTTTCCCGAGCTGACCGTTTATCTCGATGCGATAATGATAAGCGGTATCCGGTTTCAATCCAGCGACACGAATCTTTGCCGTGAAATCTTCCGAGGCAGAAGTCTGAACCGTTGCGGAGGGAATCATTCGTTGCGGTTCTGAGTCCGGCCAAACAATCACTCGGACTTTCGAGCGTTCCAGGGTGCGAATCCAAACGGAGACACGAGTCGCTCGCAGATCCCCCAGCATCGGACCATGGACTGGTTGAACTTTGAAAGGTTGGAGCACATCCTGAAAGCTCTTCAACGTGTGAAGTTTTTCGATTCCAAGCATATTGGTGCAAGCAAACCGGCTTGCTGGAAGTCCGTGCTGAAGAGCACGGCGTGCAGAATCACTCGCCTGGTCAAGGTTCCCTTGTTGACATTCAGCCACTGCCAGAATAAACCAGGTTTCCGCATCCTCAGGGTATTGCTCGAGGAACTTTTTGGCCCGGATAACGGCCTGATCAAGCTTTCTTCGGAGGATCTGCTTGAGCAAATTCTGGTGAACACGTTTGTATTGATTCGGCAATTCCACCGCTTGCCCGAAGGCACCATCCCACCAGACTGTTCCCAAAGACATGATCACAGCGAGGAATCCAACGTATGTCTGGTGCATGAGTCACCTTGAGCAAAGTCAAGAGAACGATATTCCTGTGGTGTTGACGCTGCGCGAAGATGATACCATGAGGAAGTTGATCACGCCGCTTGTTTTCCCGCCAGCTAGCCGACAACACAAGTATTGAGGTTTGTCATGTCCTGCGGTCTCTTTATCGCATTGATCGCCAATGTCGTTAATACCTTCGCGCTGTCCTCCCCGAATGCGATCGATTTTTCTCGTGAAATCCAACCGATTTTAGCCAAGCATTGTTTTCAATGTCATGGCCCAGATGCGGCCGAACGACAGGCGGGTTTAAGGCTAGACCGCCGGTCCGGAGCGATCACAGTCCTGCCTTCAGGTGCCAGCGCCGTTGTTCCAGGTCGGTCGGAGGAGAGTGCGTTGTTGGCTCGGGTGACCGCGAGGCAATCATCACGACGAATGCCTCCACCAGGCAGTCACAAGCCGTTAACCAATTCCCAGATTGACCGCCTTCGCCAGTGGATTGACCAGGGTGCCAAGTATGAGCGTCACTGGTCGTTTCGAGTACCGGAACAACAGAGACCACCGTCCGTCATCAACCCAGCTTGGCTACGCGATCCGTTCGATGCGTTTGTCTTAGCCCGCTTGCAGTCAGCAGACTTACATCCTTCACAACCTGCAGCTCCTGCCGTTTGGCTTCGCCGAGTGACACTTGATCTCACTGGGTTGCCGCCCACAATCGAAGAGATCGATGCCTTTCTGAAAGATCCATCGCCAGTTGCTCGTGCACAAGTCGTTGATCGCCTCCTGGCATCGCCAGCGTTCGGCGAACGATGGGCTCGCGTTTGGTTGGATCTCGCACGATATGCCGACTCTGCAGGTTATGCCCAAGATCCAGAGCGGACGATCTGGCTGTACCGAGATTGGCTTATCCAAGCACTGAACGCCAATAAACCGTTCGATAGTTTTACGATTGAGCAACTCGCAGGTGACCTCCTTGACCATCCAACTGACCAGCAGCGCATCGCGACGGCCTTTCATCGCAACACCATGACCAACAGCGAAGGGGGTACCAACGATGAAGAGTTCCGAGTTGCTGCGGTGGTAGACCGGGTCAACACGACCTTCCAAACCTGGATGGGGCTGACCGTAGGCTGTGCCCAATGTCATACTCATAAATATGACCCGATTACTCAGGCAGAGTACTATCGCCTTTTTGCGATCTTCAACAACACCGCGGATGCTGACCGGGGTAATGAAGCACCCACGATTTCGACCTATCCTGGGAGTGTTCGGGGGCGTCGCAACGGATTGCTGGCTGCGATCGAGAAGCTTGAACGCCAGATCGCCAAGCCAAGCCAAGCGAATCCACCTTTCCCGAGGGGAGATTTGCTTGGTCGATACGTCCGCATCGAGCTCCTTGGGAACGCGAAGGTCCTCCATCTGGCTGAGGTCGAAGTCCTCGCTCGAGGAGAAAATGTTGCTCTGGCAGGGGTAGCCCAGCAGGTGAGTACTGCATATGAGGGGATCCCGCAGCGTGCTATCGACGGTAACCGTGATGGGGATTATTTCCAGGGTCGTTCGACGACGCATACCGATACGAGCGATCAGCCTTGGTGGGAAGTCGATCTGGGCGAAGCCTTCCCGATTGACAAGATCCTAGTGTGGAATCGTACCGACGGAGACCTTGAGAAACGGCTCGACCACTTTCGTATTGTGATCCTGGATGCAGATCGAAAACCGCTTTGGGTCCGAACGGTTCGCAAGATTCCCGATCCCAGCCTCGCCCTACAAATACCTACAAGCGCTCAGATGATGGTGGTCGAAGATCACTCTGAACGCGAAAAATATTATCGAAAGCAAGTACGTCGAGAAGGTCCCCAAGCCCAACGTCTTGCCAAGCTGCGTGGAGAACTCGACCAGTTGGCAAAGGTGAAGACACCGATCTTGCGGGAATTAGACGCCGCACAGCGACGAAAAACCTACATTCACATTCGAGGAAATTACCTGGTCCAAGGGGAGGAGGTTGCTCCTGGAGTGCTCGATTCCTTTCATCCCTTGCCAAGTGGAGTACAAGCAGACCGGTTGGGCCTGGCAACCTGGTTGATCAGTCCGGAAAATCCCCTGACCGCGCGGGTTACCGTCAATCGCATTTGGGAGCAACTCTTTGGCACTGGTTTGGTTGAAACGAGCGAAGATTTTGGCGTTCAAGGGGAGCTGCCCTCCCATCCAGCACTCCTTGACTATCTTGCCGTAGAATTGCTCAAGTCTGGTTGGGATACGAAGCATCTTGTACGTCGAATTGTATTATCAGCCACTTATGCCCAAACTTCGCGGCAATCGGGGAGCATTGCAGTTGATCGGGATCCCAAAAACCGATTCCTAAGCCGAGGCCCTCGTTTTCGATTATCTGCTGAGATGATTCGCGATCAGGCCTTGGCTGTCGGGGGACTGCTGAGCCGCAAGATGTTTGGACCTTCCGTCCGCCCACCGCAACCGAAACTCGGACTCAAAGCTGCATTTGGCGGCTCGACCGATTGGAATCCGAGTCCCGGGGAGGATCGCTATCGCCGCGGACTGTATACAAAGATTCGCCGAACCACCCCTTACCCATCAATGCTCACGTTTGATGCCCCCAGTCGAGAAGTATGCACCATCCGGCGCTTACGCACCAATACCCCGCTGCAAGCCCTGGTGACTTTAAATGATCCGGTGTTCCTCGAGGCCGCGCAGGGGCTCGCCCGCCGAGTGCTTGCCCTCGAAACCGACTCGCTGCGCGCACGCATCGGTTATCTCTTCAAGCTCTGTCTCAGCCGTTCTCCGAGTGAATCGGAATCAACGCGCCTGATAGAACTCTACGCTGGACTAGAAGAGCACTATCACAAGGAGCCGCAAGATGCTCTTCAAGTCGCAACCAACCCTTTGGGATCACTTCCACCTGGCGTCGAGCCGGCACGGGCGGCAGCATGGACGGTGATGGGGAATGTCCTACTGAATCTTGACGAGTTTTTAGCACGCCCTTGAGTGGGGATATCCCATTGGGAAAGAGCGTTAGATCTTGGCCAGCGGGGAGTGAATTCCGATTGCATGGGCGGTAACCACGAACGGTGCAGCGAGTCGATTCGTTCCAGTCAACCCAGCACGTGCAAGTCGGTCGATGAGAATCCCGGAGCCGCTGCGTCCCACGCACTTGTGAACCAACACCATCGGTTTTGCAGAAGATGTCCGCTTCCGATCGCGTTTCTTGGTGGACAGGTTGGTGAAAAGGGGGTTTACTGGAGTCACACCTTTCTTGCACAAGGAGTACGGAGATGTCAGAGAGTAACGTCAATCGTCGGGACTTTCTTCGCACCTCGGCCGCCGCGGGTGCTGCCTTAACTTTGACGGCCAACAGCTACGCTCGAGTGCTTGGAGCCAATGAAGCGTTAGGGGTCGCCTTCCTTGGGGTTGGGGGCCGTTGTCAGCAACACGTGGATGTGGTTTTGCAGATGCAACAGGAGAAGAAGGGGGTGCGTCCCGTCGGAGTGTGTGACGTTTGGGACGGGGATCAGGAACTTGGCCGTGGCAAAGGTCGCGGGCTGTATCCGACCGCGAAACGATGTGGTCTGAACCCCGATGATAAGAGTCGGGTCAATAAGGATTATCGCAAGCTCCTTGAGCTGAAAGATGCTGATGTTGTGTGTGTAGCTACCCCCGATCATTGGCATGCGAAGATGGCCATCGATGCCATGATCGCAGGGAAGGATGTCTATTGCGAAAAGCCGATGACTCGAACCATTGAAGAAGCCCATGCGATCGTCGACACCTGGAACAAAACCGACCGGGTGATGACCGTGGGGGTTCAATCGATGGCCGACCCCACTTGGCGGATGGCCCAAGAGTATATCTCGCAAGGCAACATCGGCAAGATCATGCAGGCTCAAACCAGCTACTATCGCAACTCGACCGTGGGACAGTGGCGGTATTATCCTCTCAAGAAAGGGATGACCCCAAAGACCATCGATTGGGACATGTGGCTCGGGTATCAGTTCGATGTGAACGGCGAAAAGCTTGGGCCTACCCCCAAAGAGATGCCGTTTGACCGCGCAGTGTGGGCACAATGGCGTTGCTACTGGCCCTTCGGTGGAGGGATGTACACAGACTTATTTGTCCATCAAACCACCCATCTTATCGCTGCTGTCGGTGTCCGTTATCCCGGCCGCGTGGTCGGTGGTGGTGGGATTTATATGGAGTATGACGGTCGGGATGTGCCCGATGTGGCCACCGTGGTCGCCGATTATCATGAGGGTTGCCAAGTAATCGTCACAGCAACCATGTGTAACGATCACCGGATTGAAGAATGCATCCGCGGTCACACTGGAACGTTGGTGTTTGAGAACGTCAAGGGACAGTTCGGATACAGAATCTTGCCGCAAAATATCTCAGATGCACCCCGAGGTCCCACCGGTCAACTGAGTCGCGAAGGTGAGTTTGTACCGGGTGGACTCAAGGGAAATGACACCTACGCCTTGTGGGACAATTACCTGCAGTGTGTGCGGGATCGTCAACGGGACACCCTCAGCACGCCAGCTCTGGGTGCTGCAGCATTCACCACCGTGGCGATGGGGGTGTTGAGTTATCGGCAAGGACGAGCGTTGTTGTGGGATGCCGAGCAGCGCAAGCCTGTCGATGCGGATGCCTCTTGGGCGACGAACTGGGAGACCCGCTCGAAGAAACGTGGCCAACCAAACCATGTTCTCGGCTGGAAGGCGGGTGAGAAGGGTAGTCTGCTCGAGCCGCCGGAGTATATGAAGCTGCGCGGCCCGTGGATCGATGGAGTTGATCCTGCCGATGCCTGATCCGGATACGGTCCAGACGAGTTCCGGGGAGCCGCGACATTTCACAGCGAACGGCTCCCCCGATTGACTCCTTGCGTACACCGAAAAGGATCGTTATGGATCCATCCACGCAATCTTCGCTGGACCGCAGGCACTTTCTTCGTCAGTCGGCTGCCGCCGGAGCTGCACTCACTCTTCAGGCGGCAGCCTATACACGTGTATCCGGTGCCAACGAGCGTTTGGGGGTTGGTTTTATTGGAGTCGGTGCACGCGGCCAAGCACATCTCGATATTGTCAGTCGACTCGCTCGCGTGGGCTATCCGATCACAGCGGTCGGAGTGTGTGATGTTTGGGATGGGGAAGAGACCACCCTGTGGATCCATAACGGCCGCCATTCGTATGAACGACGCTACGCACAAGGTTTGTATCCTTCCGCGCAACGGGTAGGGCTCAATCCCAATGACTCATCCCGTGTGGTCAAAGACTATCGGCGTCTCCTGGATCGCTCGGATGTGGATCTCGTCTGCATAGCCACTCCAGATCACTGGCATGCACGCATGGCGATTGATGCTGCGACTGCTGGAAAACACATCTATTGTGAGTCGCCCATGACCCGTACTGCGGATGAGGCAGTCGCGGTCGTTCGAGCGATCAATTCCAGCGCACGGATCATGATCGTAGGGGTACCCTCGTTAGCCAATCCGGTTTGGCAGCAAGCTGCAGCGTGGATCGAATCTGGCAGGATCGGTCCAGTTTCCATGGCTCAAGCAGGGGTGTTCCGGAACGACATTCGTGGACATGCACGTTACTATCCGCTGAGGCTGTCCCAGAATCCGCAGACGATCGACTGGGATATGTTCCTCGGTCATCGGTTTTCCGTGTGTGGGGGCAGTCCATTAGCTCCGAAACTTCCGTTCGACCGGGCGACTTATGCGCATTGGCGTTGTCATTGGGCTTTTTCTGCAGGACTGTTTAGCGATTTCCTTTATCGGTCAGCCATGGAGCTCAATTCGGCGACCGAGCTGGCTTTACCCGCCAAAGTGGTGGCATCAGGAGGTATCTACCTCGAGCAGGATCAGCGACAAACCCCTGATACACTGACGGTGATTGCCGATTATTTGAAAGGATGTCAATTAGTATTACAGGCAAGCAGCCTTTCGAGCGTTACAAGGGATCCATTTATTCGTGGACGTTTTGGAACACTGCAGTTTACCTCGACCGGATTTGACTCGATTGGCGATCAACCAAAAGGCGGGAAATACACGGGGAAGTGCGACACCATTCGATTACCTAGTGTGATTTCGGTGGCCGTGGAATCGCCACGCTTCGCGACCCGAGCCTTATGGGAAAACTTGATCGCTTGTATTCGTGGGGAGCAAACGGGTGTTTTGAGCCCACTCCAACGGAATGCCGCGACTCAGATCACCTTATGCATGGCTGAGCAGAGTTATCGAGAGGATCGGGTTCTGTTTTGGGATCCTCGTCAAGAAAGGGTGACACTGACCGCTCCGCACTGGGCACGACGTTGGGAGCAGCGCAGCCAACAAGTGGGCATCTCCGATCCAGGAGTTCTAGAGTCACCTGAGTACATGAAACTAGCTGGCCCATGGCCAGAAGATGGAGGTTCATAGCCTTTCATGAAGCAATTCGGTCTATCGAGCAATTCCACGGGCTAACCGGCCCAATAGGCTTGGTGTCAAAGGACTGATCGCATCGATTGTTCCGACCTGGTCCGAAACATGAGGAAATGACCCTTAAAATTATGGGCGTTCTCATCAACTTGTGCTTGCGAACTTGAATTGGTTCAATAAAATATTCTGTGTAACCTGGGTTCTAACGGGATGAGCAGTTCGGGAGCATTGAGTGATGGCAAAAACCAAGTCCGGAACAAGTATTAGCCGCCTTTTCAAGCGTTATTTTTTCGAGAATCCGGGCTTACTCGATGAGAACAACAATCAAGAAATTTACGATATGTTTGAGCGAGATCATCCAGGGATCCCGTTGACACAGAATATTAAGGGCATTTGTGCGAATTTAAAAAGTACCCTGCGGAAAAAGAAACGTCAGGGGAAACTTGATGAAGAGCGAGAACGTTTTCTTGCTTCGGAAAAACGGGATGAAGCTCGAGGTCGTGTGATCAATCGTGGCGGTCGACCCCGCAAACTTCTCTCCAATGATGGGAATGACCTCACCCGTGTGCTCGAAGAACTTGAAGAGAAGGCCGACCACTGGCTCAATGAAGTGCGTGCCGCCGATCCTCATAACAGTGCTCAAGATATTGTCAGACTGATTCGCCGATTACGGAACTTTTGTTCGCTCAAACTCGAAGAACGCGGTCTGTCCTGACACACTCCCAACCCGTCGAGTGACTTAACGTGGTGGGGTCAACATCGACTCGCTCGATGGATTCCCAACCCCATAACCATAAGGTTCAATCCGGAGATTATCGATCAACACTGTGCCGATTCCTGTCAACATGACTGTGATCCCAATCCTCCCGGATGCAGGAACGCGTCGGTACAAATGAACCTTTTTCCAGCCCTCCGGTTGACCGATTCGAACTCCCAATCCTTCCCCGCCAACTGTGTCATAGAGAAGGACCCCATCACTGCTGCCTACAATTTTTGACGCTACCAACAGCCATCCACTAATTCGCACCAGCGTTCCCGGAGGTAATTGAACTTCTGGACTGCTGATGGCGATGTAGCTGCGTTCCAACACCCGTGGCGGTGGAATCGGCTTCCCGCGAGCATCCTTCTTGGCCTGAGGCAACATCGTGAGTACAAGCATTCGTTCGCCAAGCTTGGGTAAAGGAACGAAGTCTTGCGGATTTACATATGAACGTTTGCTTGTTGGGCTGTAAGGGGTTTCAATTGGTGGAGCTCCTGGAGTCCGTCGAGGTTCCCGATTCTTCGTACGGATCACCCGTCCGGAAACCACGACCGGATCCAACGTTTCTTGTTGAACTACCCACCCCGGCAGGACTGAGATCGAAACTCCTGATGCACCATCGGTCGCTTGGACTGAGGACCCTGGGGATCCTGCTTCGAAATCACCACCTCGCAGCACATTAAGCCCTGGTGCTTGCTGGCGAATCTCCGCCGCAAGTCTCCAGTGGTGAGGCAGCGTGAAGAAACTCAGTGCAAATGGACTTGCCGTCGGCACGTCAAGATACCTTACAGCGTTTTCCCAGTGTGCGCGCATGAGAATGCGTAGCGGACGAAGGGCGCGCGTTGCCGCAAAATATGCTTTGGCGTGATCTTCGCTGGCGAATGCCCGATACGCATCCTGGAGTCGATCTGCTGCATCACGGAGTAGGCCTTGAGCATCCGGGACGGCAGGGGCGAGCGGGACCAATTGTTGATGTGCTTGGCCCACTTTTCTCAGCTGGCTGGCCGCAATATCGATCGCGTATTGAGCACTGAGTCGGTTCTTGCGTCGGCTATAATCCTGCCAAAACACTACATCCCCTTCCGGGGAAAGATCACTGGTAAAAACAATAGCAGTCGTTAAATCAAATTCTGGTAAAACTATTGTGGTTCCCCCGAGAACACGTTGAGAACGATTGTGTAAGGAGCGGACATTTCCAGGTAGAATCTCCCAAGGTTGAGCGCCGTCGGGGATCTGTGGAACGGTGATCGACAGGTTTCGTACGGCCGCTTGTCCCGGTACACACTGTAGACCCGACCCCAAGTAGATCGGAATCACCAGAACACCACGACGGTCTCCTCGGAATACCGCAGCCTTTACATTCGGGTTGGAAGTTGAGATCCAAGTTGGGGATTCGTCCAGGCGGAATAAGATGCGATTCAGCATGGTGATTTCTTGGTTCAGCAGGGCCAGCGTTAACAGTCGATCTCGACCCAGTTGCGAATCGCCAAGCGACTGATCGGACCAAAAGCCTAGCCCGCGACACCCCGATGCTAATGCAAGATAAGTCAACAAGCGGATCTGTTCTGGCTGAGGACCGATAGTGCTTGGATCGATGGGTTGGCGTGCCTGTGTTTGAAAGAGACGAGCTTGTGGAGTTGGGAGATGAGTTTGGATCCAAGTCCAACGATACATCCCTGGGGCAGTTAAATAGCGACGCTGATCCAACCACTGCTGATAGCTGTTCAGTTCAAGGCTCGAAAACAGCGGCCAGCGATGCGAACCAATCATATCGACGTGCGCAGAATAATCCTGAAAACCGTCCCAAAGATCGACGCTCCGCGGCCGATCGGGATCGGCAACACGGATGGCTTCGGCGGTACGTGCCACCGCCGGTAACTCCTCGCGGATACGCCCTGCACCAAGATCCCAAAACAGCACTCCATCCCCAGCTCGGAACCGTTGGATCGCGTTGGTCAAAGCCTCTGGTGTCAATGCATTGATAAGTGGATCCCGCCTCGGATTTGCCTGGGCTACCAGGCGCAATCTTCCCGACGAGTCCCGGTTGGCCATCCCTCCTTGCCGACCATCCAAGAGTGGCAGACTTGGGACGATCCAAAAGCCATGCTGGATCGCTTCCTCAATCTGCTGCGTGGATTTTTGTGGGCCGAACCAAACCGTGTTAAATCCTGCATCGGCAAGGCTTTTCAGCGGGGTGTTGGTGTGGCGAATGGCCCGCATGAAAAACGGTTTACCTCCCACGAACAATCGATTGCCTCGTAATTGGACTGGGATCGGACGTGCTTCGCGAGGTTGCAAGGTCCTTTTTTGTTGCGTGGGCTGAGCCCATTGGGGCGATCCATCTGGTTTCTGTTGCTCTGGGACTGGGCCGATCTCAAGATCATCGATAAATATATCCATCATCCCAGGGCCAACATAGAGATTCAGAATCAGTTGATCAATGTAGGCATCTGTCATGTCCACTGCATAGCCGAGCTTCACTCGTAACTGTTGCTTCTCCTCTTGCAGAAGACGGACAGGTCGGGTTAATTCCAGTCGCTGCCATTTGTTCAATAGCTGGTAGCGACTCCCATCGAGCAAGGTGGTCAAGGGTTGCGTCGGGTTCCGTGGATCTCGTTCGCGTGGCAAAACCAGGCGTGCCTGAAGCCGGATCCCGGTACGGGTTGCCTTGACCCAAACGCTTGCATGCAATTCACTACTCACTGGAGCCTGAGGCGTGGGATAATAATATTCGATTCGCCCGGGTTCCGTGGGCGCCAGCGGGTTCTCTAAGCGAATCTGTTCAGAGCTTGGTCCATTGTGAGAATATTGCTCGGTGACCTCATGGAGTGAAATGGTGGCACGCACGTTGTCTTCGCCGCGTAACCAGCTGGTCTCACGCCCGGCGAAACCATTGCGGTGGAGCTGCTGACCAAAAACCTGGAGCCCCATCCCGAGAACCAGTAGCCCCGTGATGAACCCCCACCGAATCCACATGGTGACGCCCTTTATCTAGCCATGACAATGGAATACTGGCGGGCTCTATAACGCGTGTCGCGGAGCTTGCAAAGGCCAAATCTCAGTACCTGGCGATCCCCCGAGCTACACCCGAGGGTCCCTGACAACGATGGGAGAAACGACATGGAGTCTTTCCAAATGCCCCCGTGTCTTCAGAACGACCAAGGCAAAGAACGACGTGTCGGCTTTGAAATCGAATTCGGAGGACTCACCGTCGCGAAGACCGCTCAACTGGTTCAAGCGGTATTTGGGGGACACCACCATCCCATCAACAACTACCACCACTTGATTGAGACACCTGAGGGACAATTCGATGTCTCGCTCGACTTCGCGTGGTTGCGCGATCAGTCCTATCAGCAATTATTTCAATCAATTGGCTGGCAATTGCCAGCCACCGGAAATGAACTCGTGGAGACCATCCTGGATAGCGTGTTTGCCGGACTAGTCCCCTTAGAAATTACCACTCCACCGTTAAATTTGTCTCGGTTGTACCGACTAGTTCCGCTGGAGAAAGCACTGCGAGAGCATCGAGCCCGTGATACGCATGCTTCGTTGGTTTACGCCTTTGCCTTACATATCAATCCCGAAGCCCCGGCCCCGTTGGATCCTGGATGCTGGCTGGTCTATCTTCGGGCGTTCCTCGTGCTGTATCACTGGCTTTTCCGAATCTGCAACATTGATGTTACCCGTCGCGTGTTGCCTTTTTTCGATCCATTTCCTGAGAGCTATGTTCGCAAAGTCCTCGAGCCAAGCTATCAACCGGATGCAACGCAGTTTATCAATGATTACTTAGCAGACAATCCTACCCGCAATCGACCGTTGGATTTACTCCCCCTTCTCGCAACTGCGGATTATCCGCGGCTTGAAGCGGCAGGCATGCTGGCAACTCCGGTCAAGCCTCGACCAACGTATCATTATCGACTGCCCAATTCGCAGCTGGAAGACCCAGACTGGAGCATCGCGACGGAGTGGAATCGTTGGGTAATGATCGAGAAACTGACTGCGAGACCGGAGTTGCTTGCCGAAATGGCGAAGGCATATCTCGAATGGGAAGGCTCCTTGCTTGGTTATCTGCGAGAAGATTGGATTCATCTGATCGAGCAATCCTGGATTCGAGCATTTCCCCCAGAGATGAATCACCCAACCTGCTGATCGAGAACCGGCAAGTCGGTGACAAATGCATCGAACATGATGCTGAATGCACGAGACGGGAGGATCGCGAACCAGAATCCGCTCTTGGAAATGCGCCAGCTCAAAAAAGCCTTCTTGAAACAAACACTGCGAGGTACCCCTGTCTAGGTACTCGCGAATCGAACATGACGAGAACTTCCTTGGCAAGACGGAGCATTTCGTGGGCTTCCGCGGAACGAACTCGTCAGCGGATGAGGCGTCGCTCCCGTTGGGGTCGTTGGAACCCCCTCATTCGATCTACAAGGCATTCCGCGGAAACATCCCTTAAGAGCAGATTATCGCCTGGGTAGCATTGAGGGGTCATGTGTTGCTATGTGTTCGTGATGGTTATTCGCGTCGGAATACAATCCTCGAAGAATGCCAATCTTCAATCGGACATCGAGCAGGTTGAGGATGTCATTTTTCGGGAATCAACTCCAGACAGACGAGGCGTTCTTTGCCGCGTACATAAAGCAATCCGTGCGCGAGTACCGGGGCAGCCCAGCAAGGGTAGCGTAGTCCAGGTACTTTCCACCGAGCCATCTCGTGATATCGGTCGGGATCCAGTTTCACCAACAGCAGTTCGCCGTATTCAGTGAGACAGAGCAAGTGACCGTCAACTTTCAGGAAGGACGCTCGGCCGAGTCCTCGCTTGGACCAACGCACATTCCCCGTCTTCCAAGCTACGCAGCGCAACTCGGCGTTACTGGTGTTACGTCCGCTACTACCAAACACGAATCCGTCGTGATAAACCGGAGTATTCCAGTGGCATTGTAAGCTCTTTTCGCGGCCTCGGTTCGCGTCATCCCAGATGCGTTCGTATCCTTCGTCTTTGACCTTCAAGAGCACTCCACCCGGTCCGTAACACTCGGTCAGCAGGATTTCATCGCCCACAACCAGCGGATTACTGGCATTGACGCTTTCAAGGATTCGAGCACGCCAGGGGAATTGAAATGCCACTTTGCCAGTTTTCGGTCGAAATGCGATCAAGCCCCCCCGAGCAAAATACAGGCCCCAAGGTTGTCCGCGGATGGTAGCGAGGGTCGGACTCGAATAGCTGGCCAGCTCATTGGTAATCGCATACCGCTCTTGCCCCGTTTTTTTGTCAAAGGCCACAATGCCCGAGCCGTTCCCCTTTAGATCGCGGAAGTCATCGACGTGCAACTCTTTCGGACTTCCGCCAATGGCAACCAAGAGCAGATCACCATAGACGATGGGTGTGCTCGCAACCCCAAAAAAATTCTGACGAAAGTGATATTTGTCCTGCGTATCGATCTTCCAGATTTCGTTGCCATGAAATGCATCCAGACAAATCAGCTGTCCGTCCACGCCATGCAAGTATACGCGATTTGCATCAATCACTGGGCAGCAACGAGGTCCTCCATCGTAGCCATAGTAATCTTCATATTGGGTTGGATAGCGATAGGTCCATATTTGTTGACCCGTTTCGGCATTGCGGCAGATCAAGCGGGCTTCATCCTTGATGCGATCAAATTGATACAAACGGCCTCTGGAGATCGAAGGTGCTGCGTAACCTTCGCCCAAAGGGGCTGTCCACTCCACGCGTAACCCTTGGTCAGGCCAGTTTGTGAGGATGCCCCGTTCTTGAGAACTGCTATTCTGAGAAGGTCCCAGGAACCCCGGCCAATCGGCTCCCTTCTGGCGGGTCCATAGCGTTGGCTTGACGTCTTTGCCTGCCGGTTCGCTGGGATTCGCCATCAACAGCAAAAGTATGCTGAGGCACATCATTTCTAGTTCACCATCCTTCGCTGAGTCTTTGAAGCAAACTGTGGGGCAAGTTAGCAACTCGCGTCGCAGATGTCGAGCAAACGAGGATCTGGAATCTCGACATCCGGTGCAATAGTCTGATGTCCGAGTTCTTCGTGGTTCTTCGATGGGGAAGCAAGACCATGTATGGCGAAGTTGCCTTGATCACCGGGGGAACAGGTAGGATTGGGCCCATTTGTGCTTCGGTTTTTGCCAAGTCGGCTGCTATGGTGGTCTGCACCGGACGACGTGTGGAAGAAGGAAGAAAGACGGTAGCACACACTCATGAATCGGATGGAGTGGCAAGCCCTTTTCATGTTGTTGCACGTCAAAATAGCGATGCGGTAGCGACCGTCGAGCCTATCCATGCACTCCTTGGTCGCCTCGACTTTGCTGTCAACGATACGGGGATTGAGGGCTTGTCGAGGGTTCCCACCATCGTTCAATCGAAAGAAAAAATCACCACAAGGTAATGGACATCAACGTCGCGGGATGACTTTGGTCGATGAAGCATCACATTCCCGCCATGCATCGTTCTGATGGGTGAGCGATTGTAAGCAATGCCTCGGTGGTTGGGGCTGTCGGAGTCTCTGGGATGGCGGTCGATGTTACCAGGAAACATGCGTTGATTGGTCTCACACGAACTGCGGTTCTCGAGGTCGACAACATGGAATCGGGGTGAACGCCGTTTCCCTAGCGGGATTGAGAGCGACATGGAAGATCGTTTACGGGTCCGGATGAGGCGAGCAACGACAATCGCAAGCGGACAGGTTTCCTGCATCCAGTGAGGCGTGCCAGGAGCCGTCAAGAAGTCGCCGCCACCGTACAGTTGATGAATTCGGACGCAGCCAGTTTCAGTACGGGAGGAAATCGACCCATCGATGGAGGTTAGACCGCCTACGGAGCCAAGTTGATCGATTGAACGGGTCCATCGTCGCCGAAAAGCCAAGGGGATACTGGCAGAGTATCCCCAGGATCAGGACAATTACTGGTTAATCATGCTGGTGGCTTCTGCGTTCGGAAAGTTCTCAGGCACATCGATGCTGACCTTCCCCCGCCCAGCCCACTCGCAACTACGCTGGACTAAGGTGACAAAGCCAACACACTTCATGGCGGGCATGCCGCTTCGATTGTCACCTCGGTTCACGTGCCCAAGCACATTGGTCACGACTTTGCCCTTTCCATAGGGGATCCACCACACCATCGGTTCATACATACTCGTGCCCCGCTTCGATTTGTCGGAGTAGGCTACCGCGAGAATATTCATCTTCTCCGCAGGACCGCGCTGACCGTGATAGAGCTCGTCTCGAGTGTGAAGCCAGCGGATTGGCATTCCACGAGTAATCGGGTGCTCCTGATCGAGCACGAGCATCGTGAACGAGTGCTGCGGCCCGTGACCTGCACCCCGCCCACTTCCGGGTCGCACACGAACCACGTTTTTCGAATCATCCAGTGCCACCCGCCAGCCACCTTGTGCGTTTCGCCACAGGAGTCCGGTCATCTTCTCAAACTCTTCCCAGCCATTGTGGGCATTATTCGCCGCATGAACATTGACCAATCCGCCACCCCCGGCGATGAACTGCTCAAAGCGCTTTTGAATGCTTTTTGGCCAGGCAGGCCCATTGTAATTGCTAAGCACCACATCAAAGTCTTCAAATCGTGGATTCCAGTTCGCCCAGTCTTCCGGTTGTTTTGCAGGATTGCTCGATGGCGTGGTGGACACCGCGACCTTGAACTTACCGGTCTTCTCGAGCTGTTCTTTTAAGTATGGCGTTGTGTCTTTCCAATTGTGATTGTTCTGACCATCGATGATCAAGACATCAATTTTTTCTTGAGCTGTGAGGTTACCTGCGATGAGCGAAGCGGCGAGCAAGGCAAGGCTTCGGGAGAGCTTCATACAGTTGTTCACTCCTTCTAGGGAAGTTCCGAAGTACGGTGCGATTATCCTATCGCGAGCACTCTTCTGGAGCAAAAGAGAAATGCACTCGAAGGTTAGTAAAGGAGATGCACGTCCCAATCTGTCGGGCGCCCCTGAGCGTAAGGCATCACTCCGTGAAATTGCTGGATGGTCTCATCAAAAACTAACGGAAGGAAATAGCGATCTCCCTCCCACAGTGGCAACGAGAGAAGCTGATCCTTTGGGATCCACAGCAAGTCCCCCTCTGCGTTGTTGGACCAAGGTTCGCCGTGCCACGCATCCACACGAAAAATAAAGCCGAACCAATCTTCACCCTGCTTGCCGAAGCCGGGCCAGTTCACGGTACCGCGGAGAACGAACCTGTCACAGTCGATGCCAACCTCTTCCCGAATCTCCCGACGCAGTCCCTCGACGACATTTTCGCCGGGCTCGAGCTTCCCACCAACACCGTTATATTTGCCTTCGTGTAGATGACCTGGCTGACGATTGCGATGGACCATCAGTACTTGCAATCGGTCTGCAGACATCACATAGGCCAGGGTGGCAAGGATCGGTTGATACGGCATAGAATCCTTTCTGAGTGCTCGCTGCGTCAACTGCCAGTGTGGAGCTGCGGATTCACCTTGGCCCGAAGCAAAGGCTGACTCGGTGCTGCGTGTGTCCAAGCGGGCCCGTGGAATACGCTGGTAAAGAGCTTAACTTGCAAATCTGATGGGAGTTGATCAACATCGATCGAAAGATCGATCTACCGATCAGATCGGCAGCGACAAGGTTCCCAAACGGACATACGTTTAGACGGTTTGACCGGCGATGAAACAAGTCTGTTTCAGAGAGCTCATCATCTCCAGTACCACCTCTCTCATCTCAAGGAAGGCCTCCACACAGCGTGGATCAAATTGCTTGCCCGACTGGCTTTCGACTTCGGCAAAGGCAACCTCCGGGGGTCGTCCTTTCCGATCAGGATGATAAGGGCGATTCGACGTCATCGCATCAAATGCATCCGCAACTGCGACAATTCTTGCCATCAACGGAATTTCTTCGCCACGTAAGCCATCGGGATACCCATTGCCGTCCCAACGCTCATGATGGGAGCGAACGATCGCAGCGATGGGGTGAAGATCGGGTATCGTACGAATGATGGCTTCGCCTTTGATGGTATGTGTCTGCATGATCGCAAATTCTTCTGGGGTCAATCGTCCAGGTTTCCGAAGAATTGCATCGTCAATCCCGATTTTTCCGATATCGTGAAGCGGTGTACCGATTCGTATATGTTCAACTTCTGTGCTGGGAATTTCTAATTGCTGCGCAAGTGCTACCGAATAATTGGTCACACGTTGGGTGTGGCCGCCCGTGTACTCGTCACGCAACTCGACCGCTTGTCCAAGGATCGTAATTGTATTGAGAAATAGGTCGCGTTGCTTTCGTAATAGCTGTGCGGACTCGATTCCGGCGGAGACATGGGCAGCCATCGCGTCCGCCAGATGGAGATCATCCTCGGAAAAAGCAGGTTGCCAATAAGATCGATCAAGGTGTAGCACCCCAAGCCGCTTGCGTGGGGTACGTAGTAGCACACACAGAACCGACGCCATGGCTCCATCGGCGATGCTTTGGGCCATTTTGAGTTCATCATCCTCATCGACGCTGGAACAGAGGATCGACTGGCCCTTTTTAATGCATCGTTGCGCGAGTTTCTTGCTGAAATGAAATCGGGAGCTCTGATCCCCATGACCGGTTTCGAGGGCTCTCAGTTGCAGTTTGCCCTCCGGACCATCGGCGAGAACGATCGCGCCTCGCTGAGCATCCAGAACCTTCACCGCATCCTCGAGAATCTTTTTCAGGAGTTGCTCTTCGCTTTCAAGACTGGCAAGATGGCGACCAGCTTGGAGCAGTGTCATCAGTTGCTGGACAGCTCGAGGCTGGTGATTTCGGTTGAAAGCGATTTTCTCCAGCCCATCCTCCCAAGAGGAATTGGTAATGGCTTCAATCAGATGTTGGTCGACGTGTGTGCCACTGGAGGGCGGGGTTGCGGTTGCATCATCAAGCACCTCGACGATCATGGCGACTTTGCCAAACTGCACGATATCTTTCGAAAAAATTTGTCGTTCCTCGTGATTCAGTCGAAATCCGTTCACATAGGTGCCATTTGTACTGTCCATATCCCGGACGAACCAGCCATCGTCTCGGCGCCGCACCTCAGCATGGCGTCGACTCACCGAGTTGTCATCCAGGACAATCTCCAAGGTCCCCAGTCGCCCTGCCCGCAGCAGCAACTCGGATTCCCAGACCTTGCCCTTCACTTCACCACTCAGACCGCAGAGACGGATTGGCTGACGCACGACCCTTGGCCTCCTTGAGACCAGCTGAAATCTATACATGGAGTGATCGTTGTGCGGATTCTCCGCTCTGAATGGATTCTAGCATGGGATTCGTCCCCGTACCGATCCCTCAGACGATCTTTCCCTCGAACCGATGCAAACCTTCTTCATTCAGCTGATTTTTTCTGTGATAACTTATTTATAGTGGACTTAAAGCAGAAAACGTTTTCACGAACTAGACTCAAGCAAGATAATTTCACCAAGAGTTTAAACACTGAGCGCGTGGCATTTTCACCCTTAAACTGAATGTTTTGAGAAAGCTTCCCATGTCCATCTTGCCATGGTACCTCCCTTTCGCGCTCGCCGTTCTCCCCAGCATGGTCGGATTCGATTCCTTGACCAGCCTCCTCGCTCAGGGTCCGCTCCACCCTACGATCGATAATAGTACTTGGCCGGTCTTGAACTCGATCACGCCGCCTTGTGTCCAACGGGGTCGCACGGTTGAGCTCACGCTCGAAGGAACCTCCTTGAATACCGAGCCACAACTCCATACCAGTTTTCCTGCCAAAATCCTTGACTGTCAATCATCGCGGCGAGGAAAAGCCACCGAGGTACGGGTTCGCTTCACAATTCCTCAAGACACCCCTGTCGGTTTCCAGGCAGTTCGTTGCCGCACAACCGATGGTCTTTCGAATACAAAGCGATTGTGGTTGGATGATTTGCCGGTTGTGTTTGGCAATACCGACAACACAAGTATTCCTTCGGCTCAGACAGTCTCAAGTGCTTGTGTGGTTTCCGGGACACTTGCTCCCAAAACCACAGCTTACTTTCAGTTCCGCGTTTCCAAAGGGCAATCCATTTCTTTTGAGGTTCTAGGGGAGCGAATAAGTTCCCGTATCGATCCGGTGATCCAACTACTACAAGCAGATGGTCAGCCGATCCCGGATGGCTTCGCGAACGATTCGTTGGGATTGGGACGAGATGCCGCTCTGAGGTATACATTCACCCAAGGTGGGGATTACCTGATCGCTCTCTCGGACGCCACCTTTCGGGGAGGAGATCATTTCCACTACCTGCTCCGGATTGGAGATTTCCCGGTCCGAATGCTGCCGCTTCCCAGTCACGTATTCGACGAGGGATGTCACACCATTCGATTCGTCAGCGATCTCGTCCAACCTGCCATCTTGCCGGTTGAGATCGAACGTCGGAACGACCCATGTTCTACCGTACAAGTCATGCCCCACTTTTCAAACAAATTACCTGGTGGACCGATTCGAATTCTCCTGCAGGAGATTCCAACTCTACTGGAAGTCGAACCAAACGGGCCGAGTACCGGGCAGGAGATTGCCCTTCCTGTCACCATTACCGGGCAGTTTGCCAAACCAGGAGACCAAGACGTCTTCGTGTTCAAGGCTGCCAAGGGTACACTTCTTTCGATCCGGGTTCAGTCAAACCGCTTTGCAGCGCCCACCGAAGTGCTCTTGCGGCTTCAGAATACCCGTGGTCAAGAACTCGCCCGAAGCCAGCCAGACCTTTTTCCCGCGCGGTTGCAATCCAAGATCCCAGCGGACGGAACCTATAGAGTGGTTCTTGAACATTTGAACTTCGAGCATGGATCGCATGAGGTCTATACGGTCACTCTGGAAACCTCCCACCAGAACTACACACTCCAGGTATTGCAAGACCGATGGAGGGTCCCACGTGGATCTCTCACTCTGGTGCCAGTCATCATGCCGACGCGAACTTCTGGCTTGGGTCCGATTCACCTTTCAGTGGTTGGCCCACCCGGCTTGAGAGGTAGTGTCATCATCCCTGCCGACCGAACCGCCCGCCAAGACCTGCCTGCGGCCTGGCTTCCGGTGCACGCCGCTCCCACGCTCAAGACCGGACCGCATCGATTCCGGATCGTCGCCCGTACCATGCGCGGGCAACGGCACGCCCGGTGTGTGCAGAGTCAAACGCTCGCGACGCAGTGGGGCTTGAACGCCTCAGAGCTTTTTGCCGTTGTGGGTCCCAGAGTACCGATCGAGCTCGAACCCGCTGAAGAGACCATTACGCTCTCACCCGGTGGCACCTTTGCCTTGGGAGTCGCAATCAAGTGGGACCCAGCGTTTGCCGGAAAGATGAAGCTTCAGATTCTCGGACTTCCTCCTGGATGTAAAGTCGAATCACCGCAGGTGCTCCAAAAAACTCCGAATGTGATGATCTACTTTAGTAGTAATGAGCGTGCAAAGCCCGGAAAATATCCTCTCGCGATTTGCGCGATCGTGAATCGCCAGCAGTGTACACAGTCTCTCATTACTGATGGGATCGAGTTGATGATTCGCTCGCCGTGATTCATACGTTTCGTATTGTGGAGTCGCTTGATGGTTCCCTTCGCCAAGTTCGAACACAGTCTAAAATTGTCCGCGTTTTTACAGCGATATGCGAGCGACCCACACAAGAAACGTTGGCAGCAGGTCGATCAAGAGATCCAACTTCAACCAAAGCAAATAGAATTGTTAAATACATTTCGTCGTGAGATGTATGTCCTTTGCCTGACCGGGGCGTGGTGTGGGGACTGTAGTAGCCAATGTCCGATTTTTGAACACTTTGCCCGAATGACCCACACGATTCGTATGGGGTACCTCGACCGTGATGACCATCCTGACGTTCAAAAAGCATTACGGATCAATGGTGGCAATCGCGTTCCTGTCCTAGTCTTTTTCAGTGAAGATGGTCACGAAATCAGCCGCTTTGGTGATCGAACACTCAGTCGATACCGACAAATGATGATCGAACAAGGCGGGGATTCCTGTCCGACCGGACTGGTTCAGTCGGACAAACGCATGCTCGAGATGATTGTCCAAGAATGGCTCAACGAGTTCGAACGCGTCCAGTGGATGTTACGCTTATCACCTCGTCTACGCCAAAAACACGGGGACTAATCTCGGATTTCAGTTCCGATTGCTTTGCATGCCATTGTCTTCAACAGAATCTCGTCGAGCATTTCCACCAGCTGGTTCAAGCTTTGCCCGGTAAGAAGCGCAAGATGTTCTCCCGGCAATATGCGGCTCTCGATGTTTCCTTTGACCAACGATCCCCAGCCAAGCTGGGGATCCGGAAGACACATCTCCAGCCATTCAGGAAGGGAACCAGAGGAAAACAAACTCATCGATCCTGTGTACGGTCCGCCAGTGTATTGGGAAACTGCACGCCATTGACCTTCGATCACCCCCCTGGTTTGCTCGGAAAGTTCTGAGGATTCAGATGGAGGCCAGACCTTCCCGGAACCGATGCGCGAACCGCTCCGGAGCTTACCCAATCGCTGTCCCAGATACTCCCAACGATCGGCTCTGGAACGTTTCCGGAATTGTCGAAGATGCCGGCTTAGGCGTTGCCACCAAGGACGCTGCTGAGGATAACCTGGGGCATCGGTATCGATAATCCCCAGCCAATTGATCGCAGCACCTTGACCATGAAGTTGCCGCGCCATCTCAAAGACGACCAATCCACCGAAGGAATAGCCCAACAACGTGTATGGCCCTGAAGGTTGCCGCAGCTGAATCTCCTGGCAAAACCGGGCCGCGAGTCCCTCAATTGTTCCGATCGGTGCACGACCATCATCGAGTCCTGGTGGTTGGAGTCCCACGACAGAAAATGGGGCTCGAAGCTGTCGCGCCAACGGTAAAAAACTAAAGACATGGCCACCAACGCCGGGAATACAAAATAATGTTTGCTTATGTGATATCTGGCTCAATGGGATCGTCAGCGGGTAGGTGGTTCGCCCGGGATAGCTCGCTAACTCCCGAGCGAGAGCTGCGACGGTTGGACATCGGAAAAGTAATGCCAATGGCAGTGTCTGGCCAAGCTGCTGGCGGATACGAGCAATCACCCGAGCGGCGAGGAGCGAATGCCCACCCAGAGAAAAAAAATTGTCCTCGATTCCGAGGTTACGCATCTCCACGACATCTTCCCAAATGGGGACAACGCTGCCCTCCAGGCTCCACCTTGCGGCCGCTTGGGGGGGGGCTTCCAATCGCGGTACGATGACTTGCTCGGGGAGCCTGAGCCGATCTACTTTCCCATTTGTGGTTAACGGCAAGCGATCCACCAGTGTGTACTGGCTTGGCAGCATGGGTTCAGGGAGGTACTGTCGCAAGAAACCCATCACCTCCTCGTGGAGATGTGGCCATGGCTGACTGGCGACGAGGTAGGCAACCAGCATTTCTCCCCCACTTAGAATGGTTGCCTTCACCACGAGTGCATCGGAAATCTTAGGATGATGTCTTAGATGGTGTTCGATCTCTTCGGGATCGATACGAAAACCACGTAGCTTGATCTGGCGATCTAGACGGCCAAGAAATTCAATTGTTCCATCGGCTAAGTACCGAGCCCGATCGCCACTGCGATACATGGTTTCGCCTGGATAGAAGGGATCCGAACAGAATACTTTTTTGGTTCGTTCTGGATCGTTGCGATAACCCAATGCGAGCCCGTGTCCAGCGATCATGAGCTCCCCTGGCACTCCAATCGGCACAGGCTTTTGAGCTGTGTCCAGTATGTAGACACGCGTATTGGCCAGAGGTTTCCCAATCGGAATCGAGGTCAAGCCTTCTGGGAGTGACCGAGGGATTGGGTAGATACAGCTAAAGGTGGTCGCTTCGGTCGGTCCGTAACCATTGAACAGCTCGGAATTGGGAAGGGATTGCAACGCACCTCGAACATGCTCGACCGAAAGCGTCTCCCCGCCAACCAGGAGTTGACGAATCTCTTGAATTGCTTCTGGGTCCGTATCGATGACGGTGTTAAACAACCCTGCGGTGAGCCACAGCGTAGTTACCCGATAGCGTCTCAGGTAGTCCCCTAGATCGACAGGCCAGGGATGACCTTCGGGCAGGACAACACACTCACCCCCATGGAGCAGTGCTCCCCACACCTCAAAGGTCGCGGCATCAAATGCGATCGGGGCCAGATGAGCAAGCACCGTAGTTGAATCGAGACGTACCATTGGAAGGCCGTACACGAGCTTTAACACGGCCCGGTGGGGTACCTCAACACCTTTTGGCTGGCCCGTAGAGCCCGAGGTCAGCATGATGTAAGCTGGCCGCGAGGAGTCACCTTCGACGGTTGGGTTATGATCGGGGTATTGATTGCGTAATTCGTCCAGTTCTGGGCACAGCCACTTGGCCGAGATCTCTGCGTATTTGTTAGCACTCGTATACCGGGACAGAATCTGGCGAATCCCCAGCTGATCCAATAGCAGACGGACGCGATCAACCGGGGTATCGGGAGAAAAGGGTACATAGTTTGCCCCTGCCTTGAGGATCGCCAGTTGTCCAATCACTGACTCTGCAGACCGGGGTAAACATAAGCCAACAGGCTGGTCGTCGGTTACCCCATGGTCGATTAGGTAATAGGCCAGACGGTTGGCAAGCGAATTCAGCTCGGCGTACCGATATCGTCGATCTCCATCGGTCAATGCAAACGCGTCTGGATACTGAAGGACACGTTCTTCAAAGCAGACTTCGATGCGTTGCCAGGCCGGATAGGACTTGGCAGTCTGATTCCATCGCTGAATCAGCTGTTCCATTTGGGGGGCATCTAGTAAGCGGAGCTCGTCGCACCGGGACTCTGGGGCTTGGATCAGGTGTTCTAAGAGCTGGCAGTAATGGTCCATCCACCGCTCTATCGTGGCGGGTGAGAATAGATCGCGACGATAATCACACTCGAGTCGGTAAGAACCATCCTGATGCAGAATATTCCAGTGCAAATCCAACTTTGCATAGTGTGGTGGATTTTTTTCGACTTTCACCTTGAGTCCATTCAAGGACAGGTTCGCAAAAGGAGGATCGAGGTTAAATGACACTCGAATTCGCGGCCCCCCACACTTATCCTTTGCCCACCTTCCCAGGCGTAGGAGACGTGCATAAGTGAATCGCTGATTCTCTAGAGCATCGGCGAGCGTAGCCTGGATCGTTGTGATTGTATTCACCGCTGGAATCGCCGGATCGAGTCGGATTCTTAAAGGTAGAAATTGGACACAGTGGCCGATCAGACGTGCTTTGGGGAACAAAGGCTGGGCAGCGACCGGGATCCCGATCACCAGGTCGTTCTGGCTACTCAATCGTGACAGCAACATCGCGTATCCGCTGAGGAATACCGTATTGGTCGTCACTTGTAGACGTTGAGCCAATGCTTCGAGACGTTGGCTCAGGTCAAGCCCAAGCTGTCGGGATTGGCGGGAGCCACAGAAACGTTGCTCGATGCCTCGTGGGCGGTCCGTCGGCAGTTCGAGGGGCGCAGGAAGGTTAGAATACTGAGCCTGCCAATAAGCATCGACTTCCTGACACTCCTTGGTTGCTTGCCAAGCTTGTTCGGCCGTCACATATTCGCCAATCCCTTGCGAAGCGGGAAGCTGTGCGGTTCGCGTTTCTATCGCAGCCGTGTACAGATCGGCGAGCTCACGTAGCAGCACGTCGATACTCCAGCCGTCACATGCCAGATGATGAAACGTTAAAATGAGTAGATGGTCCTTCGAGTGCAAGCGCAACAGCTGACTACGCATCAATGGTGGCCGATCAATATCCATCGCCGATCGAACCTCGGCCTCCAGATACATTGCGATATGGTTACGTTGTTCCTCAACCGATAGTCCTGAGAGATCATGCAGTGGCATGGTCATCGAAACCCGAGGCGCGATCTGTTGCACGGGAGCGTTGCGGTCAAATCGAGTACGGAGCGCTTCATGGCGATCGACGAGCTGCTGAAGGGCTCGGTGCATCGCTGCCCCATCAAGTGGACCGTCGATGGTGAGACTGCACGATTCGAGGTAAGCGCAGCTCGCCTCCTCGCCATGTTGGCAGGCCAGCCATACTTCTTGTTGGGCTTCCGTGAGTGGGTAGGACTGTCCTACTCCTCTCGGTTCATGAAAAGTGGAATTTGGAAGTTTGACTGGGGTACTGCAGGTTTCTCGTTCCAGGTAGTCCTCTCGGAGGGGTGCAAGCGCCGCAACACTCTCGCGAAAAGCCTCGACAACAGACTCCAGGTCCTCGTCACTGTGGGCAGTACTTAGATACCCTGGGAAGCCTTCGAGTAAGTACACCCCCTTTGCGCGTAGCATAGGATACAGCAGTAAAGCGAGTTTGCTCCCTTCATGCGGCCGCAGATAAATAATCGAACCGGCGTTTACAATCTCCATTGGGAATCGTGCTTCACGGAATACCTCTCTAATCGCCGACACCAAGCGATCCCCGCGGCGATTCAGAGCAGTTTGGAGTTCCGGACCAGCCTTGCTCAGATGTTGCAGTACAGCCGAGGCTGCAGCCATGGCCAGGGGATGACGGACAAATGTCCCGGCGAAGTATGTCCTCCCGGAGAGCGGAACCGAGTCGTCGCCATATTGCCACATCCCACCATCAAAGACGTCCATCACCGAACGACGTCCGGCCACCACCCCGAGAGGAATCCCTCCGCCAACGATTTTGCCATATGTCACTAAGTCAGCCTGGATATCAAAGTAGCCCTGAGCCCCACGCGGATGGAGTCGAAACCCAGTAACCACCTCATCAAATATCAAAACAATATCATGTAAATAAGTAATCTTACGTAGCGCATGCAGAAATGCTTTTGGTTGCAACTCCGGGCATCGGCTCTGCACAGGCTCTACCAAGACCGCAGCAAGTTGGTTCGCTTGCGAAATGATTTGCTGCAATGCTGCTGGGTCGCCGTACTCCAACACCACCATATTCTCTATCGCCGAGCTAGGAACTCCTGGAGCACTTGGCTGAGGGCGGGCGTTCAAGCCTGCACGCAGTAAAACTTCGTCAAAGTTGCCATGGTAAGCCCGGGCGAAAATCGCCACCTGGTTCCGTCCTGTATAAGTCCGTGCTGCGCGTAAAGCGGCTTGCACTGCTTCGGATCCAGTACAGACAAAACTTGCTCGGTCGGTGCCCGTCATCTTACATAGCATTTCGGCCAC
Organism: uncultured Alcaligenaceae bacterium; assembly: GCA_964410665.1. Taxonomy (GTDB): domain Bacteria; phylum Planctomycetota; class Planctomycetia; order Gemmatales; family Gemmataceae; genus CAYPIE01. The sequence continues at coordinate 96,684 of CAYPIE010000002.1, read as the reverse complement.
GGGTCCAGCGAGCGGCGATTGTGGACCGACTTCGATTCCACGAAGCAGCTGCTGTTGCAATTCCTCAACCAAAAAAGCCGGGGAATGGCCTAAGAGATTTGCTCCAAATCCTCCCAGTAAGTCAATGTAACGATTGCCATCACGATCCCAGAGGTATGCCCCTTTGGAACGCTCTACGACCAGTGGATAGCAGAGTTCTTTCCAGTTCTCCTGGAAGCCCAACATGGTTCTGGGATCGGCATGCACCCCACGATAATGTTGCGTCAACTGCTTGGATTGAGGGGTTTGCGAGGTTATCTGTTCGATCATTGACTCGAGATAAGGCGATCTCAGTTGACTCCCTTTGGCCGATATCAAGTTCGGTACTTGCACACCATCCGACGATATCCCCGGGCTAGACGAGTCGTTGAGAGGGCTTTGGCTGGTAAGGCAACGTTCCAGGAGCCTCTGCTGACGATTTAGGAGCTCGAGTTGGTCACGTAGTAATCGTTCGAAGGAGGCAGGGAGTTCGGCGGATTTTTCATCGAATTGTGCTGAGGTTTGGAGGTCTGTATTGGTTCGCTCCGATGTGTTTCCCGGATCGCCGGTGGAGAAAACGTGCTTTCGCAGATAGACTGTGAGGCTCTGGATTGTGGCGTGTTCGGTCAACAAGCTGCGAAAACGGATCGGGATACCGAAGGCATCCTGTAAGTCACGCGCCAATTGGGTCAATGCCAGCGAATCAAGTCCCAATTCGGTAAAGCTGGCCGTGGGTTCTACGCGTTCTCTGACGTCGCCGAGATATCGAACAAGATGATCATACACCCGTGCTGTCAGTGGATCATCTTCGGAACTTGCCATTTCCGGATACGGAGCGGGCATCGAGGGCTGGATTGGTGCTGGCTCGGGCTTCGACCATGTAGCTGGCTCGGGCTGTATGCACAAGGATTCGCTCGCCTGCGGAGGCTCGACCCAGTAGCGCTGCCGTTCAAATGGATAAGTTGGGATTGGAATTCGGCTGGGCAGCTCCTCGGCAAACCCTGGATCCGGCTGAATCTCGTATCCGGCTTCCCAGAGCTTCCCGACACTCTCAAGGAACGTCTTGCACTCTGCTCCTTCATCCAGGCTGGAAAGGGAAGACATATTCTGCTCAGCTCCGAGAACATCCCGGAATAATCCCCGTAAAGCCCCGCCCGGTCCGCATTCGATCAGAACACTTATCGGCTCGACACTCACGGTTTGAATCGCTGTTGCGAACTGAACTGGATCGCGAAGATGACGCACCCAGAACTCCGTCGACACCACTTCCTCCATTTCCACCCAACGACCGGTCAGACTTGAGACATAGGGTTGACGCGGAGGCTTACGCGCAATGTCAGCAACCATGCCCGCAAACGCCTCCAAGATGGGCTCGACCAGAGACGAGTGGAATGCATAGCTCGACGCGAGGCGACGACTTGCGATTCTTGCGTTTCGGAGGGCCTGTTCTGCCTGATGGATTCCAGACTCGGAGCCGGTCAAGACCGTTTGGACCTGACTGTTATGTGCAGCAATCTCGACTCCTTCTGGAAGCCAAGCCCTGATGGTCTCAGGGGCTGCTCGGACGGCTAACATCGCACCTGTCGGTAGGGACTCAACAAGTTGGGCACGACGGGCGACCAATTCGAGCATCCCCTCTAAGGTGAAGACTCCCGCCCGGCAAGCGACGACATATTCCCCCACACTATGCCCAAGCATTGCCGTCGCTTTAATGCCCCAACTTTCCCAGAGACAAGCCAGAGCATATTCGGTTGCTACCATCGCCGGTTGGACCAAGCTCGCCGAGCTGTGATCTTTCCCGGTCCGCGGGCAGCGTTCTTGTTCGAGTACTGTGCGGAGGTCAATGCCAGTGATCGGTTCCACAATTTCCGCACAGGCATCGTATGCCGAGCGGAATGGCGGTTGGGTGTTATACAACTCCTGTCCCATGCGGGCATACTGACCTCCTTGCCCGGGAAAAAGGAACAGTATTCGGTGCGTCTGACTGAGGACGTGACGGGAGGACACACTCATCAATCCTTCGCGAAGCTTTGCATTGTTCGTGGCAACCACTACACATCGTTCCGGCAATCGTTTGCGACCCATTTGTAACGTGTAGGCAAGATCACTCAGGCGCGTCTGGACGTTCTCTTGAAGGTATCGATTGAGATTGTTTGCGTATGTTCTCAATGCCGTTGGACTGCGGGCGGATAGGAGGAAAAGACGATCCCGTTCGGGTTCCACCGGCGGCTCTCGAGGCACCGCTTCTTCTAAGATGACATGGGCATTGGTCCCGCCGATGCCTAGCGACGTGACCCCAGCGCGGCGTGGAGAGTCCGCTTCCCAGGAACGGCACTCGGAGCTGATGAAGAAGGGTGACTTTTGCAGACCCAGCGCTGGGTTGGCGCTCTGGAAATGCAACATCGGTGGCAGGGTACGACTTTGCAGACACAGAACCGTTTTGATGAAACTAGCAACTCCCGCAGCTGCCTCGAGGTGGCCGATGTTGGGCTTCACACTTCCCAGCGCACAAAAGCCTCGCCGGCGTGTTTGCGACTGGAACGCTTGAGTCAATGCTGCGACTTCAATTGGATCCCCCAAGCTCGTTCCAGTCCCATGTGCTTCGACATAACTGAGCGTCTCTGCTGGTATTCCTGCACGTTCCAGCGCGGTGCAAATGACCTTACGCTGTCCATCGATACTCGGTGCGAGATAGCTCAGTTTTTCAGAGCCATCATTATTGATCGCTTCACCACGAACGATGGCCCAGATCGTATCCCGATCGACTAAAGCGCGTCGTAAAGGCTTTAGGACGACCACCCCCGTGCCTTCCCCGAAGACAGTTCCTGCAGCCTGAGCGTCAAAGGTCCGACAATGTCCATCGGGCGAGGCGATGCCCCCTTCTTCATAGAGATGGCCACGTTGTTGGGGGAAGGTCATCGACACTCCGCCTGCAAGGGCGAGATCACACTGTCCCAGCCGTAAGGCCATGCAAGCGTGGACGATGGCGACAAGCGATGTCGAGCAAGCGGTTTGCACACTCACACTTGGCCCACGTAGATTTAGCTTGTACGAGACTTTACTGGCCAAATAATCCTTGTCGTTGCCAACGAGGGTGCTGGAACCAGCGGCTTGAAAACCATGCAAAAAAGCCTGACGCGTCTCGGGGTGCGCACACAGATTATGCAGAAGATAGGTATTGAGACTCGAACCCGCATAAACACCGATTGAACCTTCGAAGCGATCCGGATCATAGCCCGCTGTTTCCAAAGCCGTCCAGGCCGTCTCGAGAAACACCCGGTGTTGAGGATCCATCAGCTCCGCTTCCCGGGAAGAATACCCGAAGAACCCGGCATCAAACCACTCCGCGCGATCAAGGACCCCCCGTACCGGCACGTATTCCGGTCGACCGATCCAGTTCTCAGCCACGCCACTGTTGCGTAGCTCGTCCTCCTCGAAATGCTGCAGACATTCTTTGCCAGTGACGAGTGCCTGCCAGAAGTCGGTGAGGTTGTCTGCTCCTGGGAAGCGTCCTGCCATGCCAATGACTGCGATCGCATCGTCGGGCATCCCGGAGGTAGCAAAGCTGTTAGGGTTCGACAGCATTTGGGCTGGAGGAATCGCCCGACGTTCGAAAGCTTGCACCTGAGTTGCGATGGTGGGATGTTCGACGAGCAAGGTGATCGGGAAGTCCTCTCCGAGAAGCGCTCTTAACTTGCGGTGCAAACGTACCAGGGCCAATGAATGACCTCCACACTCGAAGAACCGTGCATTCCGGTCAAACTCCGAATGCCCCAGAATGGTCTCCCAGGCGGAGCGTATCTGCGCTTCCAGATTTGAACCCAACGGTGGAAAGTCACCTTTGGCGGGCAAGCAAAGTGATCGTCGATCAATTTTCCCAGTCGGAGTCAAGGGCAGGGCGGCCAGCCTTACGATCCGGCTAGGGACCAGCCACTCAGGCAATTGCGCGCGCAGGCATGGTAAGTACCGCTCCTCAACGGAGAGATTATCAGCAGCATCGACGACTACATGAGCGATCAGCGAAGTATCACCGCCAGGGGGTTGCCAGGGAGTGACCACCGCTGCGGTGATACCGGGGAAACTCCGTAACACTGCCTCAACTTCACCCGGGTCGACCCGGTGCCCGCGGATTTTGACTTGGTCATCCAAACGGCCAAGAAACTCTAACCGACCGCTGGAAGACCACCGGACCAAATCGCCAGTACGATAAACTCGTCGAACGAAACCCACTCCTGACCATGACAAGAAACGCTCGCGCGTCTGCTGTTGGTCCTGGAGATAACCTTCCGACAAGCCGATGCCGCCGAGCAACAGTTCTCCAGGAATCCCAGGAGGGACCAGTTGCAACTCCCCATCCACCACCCAAGCAGTTGTATTAGCGATAGGACAACCGATGGCGGGAAAAACTGGCCAGGTATCCGGATTGTCTGGCAACGCATAGCTGGTCGCGACATGTGTCTCGGAGGGACCATATTGATTGACCAACCGAGCATTGGGTAAATGCTCAAAGAATCGGCGGATCGATGGAGTGATCTGCAAGGCCTCGCCCGCTGTGATCACCATCTGCAACGTGTTCGGGAACACGTTGCGGTCGAGGGCAACGACAGCCAGGTAGTCCAGCATCACAAAGGGTAGGTACAGTCGTTCCACCGCTTGGTCGATCAGTAGATCCAACAAAGCTTCCGGATTCTGCCGTTTTGCTTGGGAGATCAGTATCAAGGTTCCCCCAGCAAACCAGGTGCTGAACAATTCTTGGAATGCCACATCGAAACTCAACGCCGCAAAATGAAGCACCCTTTGTCCCACTGCGATGGGGAAGGATCGCTGTTGCCAAGTGATGAGGTTTGCGAGTCTGCAATCCGAAATCGCCACGCCTTTTGGCTGTCCGCTCGAACCCGAAGTGAAGACGATATAAGCCTTCGAATCCACTGAACGCTGATGGAACGTACGTGGGCGAAGTTGCTGGAACTCCGTGACAAACTCGACCACGACAGGGTTGAGATGCGGAAGATACGCGTTGTGTGTAGAATTCGTGGAATCCGTGAGGATCACGGCTACTTGGCTACTTTCCAAGATTGCTTTTTGGCGAGCAATTGGATCGTAGGGGTCGATCGGGACACAGACACCCCCGACCTTCAGAATGGCCAACACGGTCGCACAGGCGAGTGGGCCACGCTCCATCCATAAAGCAATCGGCGTGCTCGGACCATACCCAGCCGCTTCAAGTCGAAATGCAATCGCGTTGGCCTGTCGGTCGAGCTCGCGATAGGTCCAGGTCCCATTTTCCCAGGACACTGCGAGCACCTGAGGATGGTTCTGAACGCGGTGTTCCCATTGCTCTAAGAGGCCGAAATGGTCGGAGGTGTACGGGTCTTCGGTACTCCATGCCAGCAGCGTTTTTCGGTCGTCAGCACTTAGCCATGGGATGGTATTGACAGATAAATCCAGGTTGCTACCGAGTCTCTCAAGCAGAGTTTTCCATTGTTCGGGCCACCGTTCGACGACCGTTCGCTCAAGTCGTTGCTCCTCATAGGCCAGCTGCATCACCAGATCGGTCGGGTGACACCAAATTGCCAACACATCATTCTCATGCCAGCTATCACTCCTCTCCTCGCTCTCTGGTTCAAGTTGAAGAACAACGGCGTTGCCCGTGACAGTGACGGATGACGATTCATCTGCAGTCTGCTCTATCAGCGAAAACACGGAGCGGACGGTCATCGAGGGGCGGATTTCAATGCGCATCCCCTTGGCGCCGTCACGCAGTTCGACAGGCAGCACATCGCAACGCAGTGATCTCGTTAAAAGAATGGCCCATGCACTGAATAATACGGTCCGGGACGACACCCCAACTTGCTCCACCAGCAGCATGATCGGGTCGACCAAGTCCAATGGCACTTCCAGACGGATCTTCGAGATTCCTTGAACCCGGGTAGCGTCACGTGGACCAAGCAACGACCAGTCGAGTTCGTCACCAGTGGTCGTAGGTTCAGTCGGAGAAACGCACGAAACTTGGTCTGAATGCAGCATCGAGCTAACCAATCTGCATTATCACTACAGAGTATAAAGTTTGCCTATCTTCACTATATGGTAGAAGGTCCCAGGATTTCTCGCGGAGGTAAGCTAGGAAGAAAATTAGCATTTCCCCAACCCAGCTTAGTCCACCGACTGCGTCCGTGTGCATTGGTTCGATCGATCTCCGATGACGCACCAGAAACGCGTCTTGCGGATGTCTCCCAGACCCTTCTGGATCAGCGTGGACGTCCGCAAGAAATTCGCGTCCCTTGCACGAATGCAACTCAAGTTTGTCCTGGACAGGTACCGATGACAGATGGGTGATCGTATCGGTTGAGGGGAATTACAGGCAGGGAGGCACGCCGTGAGCGACACACCCGGTCTTCTGGAACGGATTAGTGCGTTTCGGCAACGCCTGGAACAGATCCAACACCTCGATGGTCCCGTACCGCCCGAGGACAACAAGATCGTGGTTGCCGGACCCACCCTCCGGGTCACGTCTCGCATGCTAAGCGACGGAGAGATCAGCTTGCCCAGTCATCTGACGGCTCATGCCCGCCGCCTGGTCGAACGGGGTCGCGATCTGATTGTCCAACTCCGCAACTTTGGTGAAGAACCGCTGTTGGGTGGGCCGCCCCCCATTGTACCCGAAGTAGATCCCAGCCGTCTGGACCCACTGGTCCAGTGCTACCGCGAGACGGTCGCGATGACCGAAGCCTCGTTGAGGTTGGTGCAGTGCTTCCCAGACACTCCGAGTGTGCAGCTTCGTCTGTGCGAAGGGCTTGAGGCGATTTTGGAACAAGTCGAGCAACGCTTGCAATCCCTCCATGAAGTCGTCACACGTCGCAACGAGGAGATCAACCGGATTGACACGCTAGCAGGGCTGCTAAATGCAATAAATGATGGCAAAGACTTGACGCTCGACCCGTTTCTTCGTTTGAGTCAGTTGGTATGGCAAGAAGCCACAATCGAACCGCTGCGTTTCCCGACCGCTAGTCCCAACGACACCCAGGCGTGTCCGAAGGCTCGGACTTATGCCCCACCAGCCCGATTTATTGCCGCGCACAGCCTGGCGACGGCCCAAGTCGTCGCTCGTTTAATTCGCGAAGACCCAACCTGGGAAGCCGATCCGCGAACCCCGATCCTCGCCGCGCTCCTCCATGATGTTGGCATGTTGCGCGTTCCGGTCGACATTCTGGCGCAGTCACGCACCCTGACCGCGGAGCAACGCCGCAGTATCGAGGCCCATCCACGGGCGAGTGCCGAGATGGTCTTGAACCAACTGCCGAATACCGGCCGAGTCATCGAAGCAGTCGCCCAGCACCATGAGCGTTTAGGAGGCAATGGCTATCCGGATGGCCTCAAAGGCGATCAGATTGCCACGCTCGCGCGGCTACTGGCAGTGGCGGATATCTATGCTGCTTTGGTGTCACCACGTCCCTATCGGCCTGCGCTCGACCCCCGCTCCGCCCTGACGGACACGCTTATGCTTGCCGAGAAGGGGCATCTCGATCCCCGGATGGCGGAAAAACTTCTCGTATTGTCATTCTATCCCAACGGTAGCGTGGTCGAACTCGCGGATGGTTCGTTGGCCGTGGTCGTTGCGAATCACCTTGGTTATCACCGTCATGCCGGACCCGCACGCCCGGTCCTTGGGATCCTCACCGATCCTTCCGGAACGCTGTTGGCCACGCCTCGCTATGTGGATTTGGCGGCGAGCGAAACTGGGAACATCGTGCGTAGCGTTCCCGATGAGCAACGCCGTGCCCTTCTTGGTCGCCGCTATCCAAACTTGGCTCAGTGACGCAAGAGGATCGCCGTGAACTACTTTCATGACACTCGTCATCCCTGGCCATCCGTGATCCTGTTTTTGCCAATGCTTGGTAGCTACGAATTGGCTGCACGCCAGCTTAGCTCTGAGCAAGGCGGTTCATTTCGCAATGGCATCGACGCCTGGTTAGAGGCATTCTTTCAACTCTTCCAAGTGAATGAGGACCTGGTTGTGCCCGGCGTTGCTCTGGGCATGCTGATCCTCTGGACGGTACGTCGCTGGAAAGATCGTCCGAAAGATCTTTTTGGGACCTGTTTGGGCATGATCCTGGAAAGTATCTTGTTTGCGCTCTGTCTTTGGGCGCTAAGTCGCAACTTTGGACCGGTGCTTGATCAGTATGAGGTGGAGCTTCAAATCGGCGAACTGACCCCGGCACAACTTCAAGAAATCGTATCGTCGATCGGAGCGGGTATTTATGAAGAAGTCATTTTTCGCTTAGTCGGCTTTGCAGGGATGGCCATGTTATTTCGCTATTTTATGGTCCATGAATTTATGGCGATCGTGTTGGCCATGGTTAGCTCGTCCACGGTGTTTGCAGCAGCCCATCATGTAGGCCCACAAGGCGAACAAGTGATTCCGTTTGTGTTTTTCTTTCGGGTATTGGCGGGCAGTTATTTTGCCTTGGTTTTCCAATTTCGAGGGTTTGGCACTGCAGTTGCTTCCCACGCAGGATACGATATTCTGGTTGCACTCTAGATAGGGTGCTAACTAGAAAGGTGGATCAAGCGATTGCCCTTCAATCATCAATTGCCGCTCGTCGATCCGCAGATTGAGGATTTGGTAGGTTGGCCGGATTTGATCAGCCTGAAAGCGCATCAATGCCACCGGGTGTCCGTCGTGCCGATACCAATTCACCTCGATGTTAACAGTTCGCGTGGCTTCTGCGATCGATTCCAATAGCCACTGCGATGGCATTGGGAGTGCTCCCGCACGAACACCTAAGAGCTCCAACACGACCACATTGGGCTCCGCCGCAGCCACCCAAAACCGCACATCAACGGTCAATATGGTGGACCAAAATCCCTGACCATACCGGACTGCAATGCGTAGTCGATCCTCGAGGAACATGATCCGCGGCTCATGCAAATTCGCTTTCGAGAAGGGATCTAGTCCACCCGAATGGACAAAATCTTCTTGAAAATAACAGTTGATCTGTTCGGGCGTGAAACGGGTGCTCCAGACAGACTCATTTATAAATGAATCCATAAGTTTAGAAATATTTGCCTGAAAAGCCCGCGCGGCCTGGGTTCGGTACGGGCTCTCTGCGATGGACAACGAGCGATAGTAGACTGGGACATGCAACACAAGAAAGCCGATCACCCCCGCCGAAAGGCTGAGGCATCCCACGAGCAGACATCCGGTCAGCAGGTAATGTCGACGCCGCATCGGACCATCCTTGATCAAGCGCGGTGTACGCAAATGCCTTTGCCGCGGTACAAGAGGTGCTGGTGACCAGCGAATCACGCCGATCGGGTCAAGGTCCCATAACGATAATTGCGGTTTACGTCAACGGGTGATCGCGTCATAGAGCATCCATAGGGCCCCGGCCAACACGCAATAGTACACAAACACTGGGAAGGTCCGGCGGATTACCAAGCCCTCTCGTCCGAGCAGACCCACGGTTGCTGAGGCAGCGACCACATTATGCACACAAATGACGTTGCCGGCGGCGCCACCCACTGCTTGCAAAGCAACCATCCAAGATGGGTCCACTCCAATGCGCTGTCCAACGTCAAATTGGAACAGGGCAAACATCATGTTGCTCACGGTGTTGCTACCGGCAACAAATGCTCCAAACCCGCCGATCCAAGGAGCGAACCAAGGCCAAGCATCACCGGCTAGCTGGGCGACCCCCTGGGCTAATTCCACTGGCATGGACGCCACGCCTGCCGATCCTCCCCCTGAATTGATAAACACCTGTACCATCGGTACCGTAAACACGAGTGCTACCGAGGCTCGGACGATGGTAGCGCCGGAGGAACGCCACGCACGGCCAAGCTCCGCTCGAGTCATGCGATGCAATATGAAGGTGATCAATGCCACTAGGACAAAAATCGTCCCAGGTGAGTAGAGCAATTGCACTTTGTCGCTGATCGAAGTCCCCAACATATTCCCGATCGTGATGGTGGTTGAGTCTGCGAGGAACCAGGACTTTACTCCCAGCTCTGGCAACCGGGTAACAATCAACGCGACAGCTACCAATAGGTACGGCAGCCAGGCTCGCCACAAGGGCATCCCCGGGCTGAGCGTCGAGATCGGCGGGGGAGTCCGTCTACCGATCCACTCAGACGGCCACTGGTCACGAGCCGCAAAATCCCAATTGCCATCCTTCGGATGCAACCAACCTGCACGTGCCACCGGCAACACAAGTCCCAGACCCAGCAAACCGCCAGTCATTGCGGGAAACTCCGGCCCGAGCAGTACTGCGACCAAGAAATATGGGATGGTCATTGCAACCGCGGCAAACAGTGCAAAACGCCACATCCGGAGTCCGGCTCGTAGAGAAGGTTGCGCACCGAAGTGGTAAGTCAGTGAGCAAACCAGAAGGAGTGGAATCATGGTGCCGATCAGAGCATGCAGCAAGGCGACCTTTACACCGATCTGGGCAAGATAGTCTGGGAGGGTACTACCCAGGCGATTGAGATAAGTGTCCACCTGGGTGTCAGAAAGACCAGTTGCCACGCCCACCAAAATCGGTGTCCCCAGCGCTCCAAATGAAACCGGGGTGCTCTGTATGATCATCCCGGCGACCACCGCAGCCAGGGGTGGAAAGCCTAGCCCCACAAGCAGGGGGACCGTGACAGCGGCCGGGGTGCCGAAGCCTGCGGTCCCCTCGATAAACGATCCAAACAGCCAGGCAATCAGGATTACCTGCACACGACGATCGGGCGAAACTCGGGTGAATCCCTGGCGGATCGTCTGCATCGCGCCGCTTTCTCGCAGGGTATTCAGCAGGAGAATGGCGCCAAAAATGATGAAGAGCAACTGGCTGGCGACCAACAGCCCCTTTAACGTCGCAGCCGCCACTTGGACCGCTGGGAGCTTCCAGACCCCAAGGGCCAACACAACAACACTCAGATAGCTAATCGGCATTGCCCGACTGGCTGGCCAACGTGCTCCTACGAGCAAAAGACCGACCAAGGCGATTGGGATACAGGCCAGGAGTGCACTCATCCGCCAGGCCGCTCACCGCGTACCACCCGGGTACTGAGTTCTTCTACTATCCCGGGCAAATCTGCCACACTACGTATGACTGCATCCGCGCCGGCGGTTCGTAGTGTCTCGGTCACGACTTGCCGACGGGCTTGGCGATCCTGTTCCGACAAAGACCGCCAAGCTTCGGCCGACAATCCAACCGGACTTCCGGTATCGAGCACGCCAACCGACCAAACCCCTGCATTTCGGCCCTCCGCTATGTCGTGGACGGTGTCACCAACCTTGACCACGCGATGCGGAGGGTAGACGTCAAGGCGTTCCATGATCCGAAACATCATCCACGGCGCTGGACGCCCTGCGGGTACGCCGTCTTCAGGACAAAGAGTGTAATCGGGTTGATATCCCTGCTTCTGGGCGGCTTGATACACGCGCGTTGCGGCGTCATGGAAGTAACCGGTTGTGCCGCCGATGCGAATGTTCTGAGTACGCAAGACTTCGATAGAATCGACTAAACCTGGAATGACCTGGGTATGCTGCTCAATGACTTCCAGTTGCAACGGCATAAATGTGTCAAAAAGTTGTTCGACGTCTTTCTCGGTTCCATCTCGGCCATGCTTAGCTCGCCAGCGCGCGGAAACTTCTGGCATGCTTAGCATCGCACGAAGATGGTCTCGTTTGTGCAGCCCCATTGGTTCACGGGCTTCTCGCTCAGTCACTTCGATCCCGTGACGAGCAAACGCCTCGATGAAACCTGCGACCGGTGCAAAACAACCATGATCGACACTCGTCCCAGCCCAGTCGAGCACTACCAATCCAATTGCTGCCAAGGCGAGGATCCTTTCACTTAGTGGGTCGTCGATTGAGTACTCCGAAACCGAAGTCGAGCTTGCTCGATGATTGGTCGAAAGTGTTCAAGGTCAGGAGTGTCAAGATCTGAAACCTTCGCTTGCTCATCCCATCGTCTCAAAGCAACCGCTGCCTGGAATGCAGGATGCGATTCGAAACGGGTTCGCTCCTCGCCGGCAAGTGGCCCACCCTGAAGCTCCAAACTGCGAACGGATGCCGGAGATAACTGTGCGTAATATTCGGGTTCGGCCGCACAAAGATAGCGTTTAGCATCCACATGCAAGTGAATCGGCATGGTCACTGCTGGGCCGAAAAAGCGTTCCAGCCAGGCTGCTCCGAAGATCTCATGGCGATCGTCGATCCCATTCCCAGCTGGATAGTCCACTCCTTCATACAGTAGATGGCCAAGATCATGGAATAAAGCAGCAGAAATTAGTTCACAATCGGCTCCAGCTTGCTCCGCCAGCCAAGCAGCCTGCAGCGCATGCTGAAGCTGATTAACTTGTTCTCCGCCATACATCGCGTTCCCTTCGCGAAGAAACAGCTCAAAAATCACATCAACCGGGTTCTGCTCCGGCGTGAGGGCGGGAGTACTCATCGGCATCGTCCTCTCCGTAATCGACACTAAGCTTTGTCGTTAGCATACCGCGATGACGGAACTGGGCAAGACAGAAACCGGCGCAGAACCTAGTACAGATTCATCCGCCTCCACATACTCAACGGCCTTGCCCAATCCCTGTCGGGGTATTGCCAGGTGCTTGGTCTTCTGGTGGAGGGGGTGCTACCGCAACCGGCTTAGTGTAGGCCCGATCATGCAATGCTACCAGCAATCCATTGTTCGCGGCCAAGTAAAGGCGATCATCTGTCATGTTCCGCACCGGCACGGGATAGCACCGAATGTCCCACTCGGACAGGACCAGGCCGCGTTGACGATCCAGAACCAGCAGTTCTCCGCGTCCGTTGCTTGCATAGATAAACTTTGGATTCAAAGCATGGATCAAATCCACGCGTCGTGATTCCCAAACTTGTTTGCCATTCCGTCGATTGACGCTGACTAGGCCAAGATCGCGGCTACCTGTAAAGATACTTTGAGGAGTCACCAGAGGCCGATAGCTCGACGGACCAGGTCCTGCAAATCGCCAGATTTCTTGGCCGGTTTCCAGATTTAGTGCGACCAATCGGTTCGCTGAAGTGGCCACGTAAGCAGTTGTGCCATAAATAGCAGGGTCGGCGGTTGGATCACCATCGGTAGGCACCTCACGGAGAACAGCACGATTCGATCGTTTGAGGATCAACACGCGGTCACGGCTCGTCGGAACGAACAGTCGATCCGCGGTGGCTACCACGCGGAATGGCAACGCGACATTCGAGAAATATTCCCAGTTGATTTTCGGCTCGAGCCCTTTTGGACGCAGGTCGTTTAATTGGATCGCACGGGCCACCGACGGGGGGAGGGCGACAATCGAGGGTGAACGCGAACCGTCCGGTACCTGGTAGGGGGGCAACACGGTATCGAGCGAATTCAAGGACGGGGTGATATTGCCGCGAGGAAGTCGGTACGGCGGTCGAATTTTTGGAAGTAACGTGAGGGAAGGGGTTTTATTGTTCCCGCTCACACTCGTGATCGACTGTGCTTCCAAATCGATCCCAGGGCCGATTTGTACGAATGGATCCACGCCGGGCTGTAATGGCGGGAAGATTCGACCTTCCGGAGTGCGTGGGTTGTCGGTGCCAGCCCTGTCGCGTGACCCCTCGGACTGCAGAATCGGCAAGGCTTGAGGAACCTCATAGTTGACCAAGCGATTGTTGCCTAAAGAGACAAAAATGTCTTCGCCATCGATGATTGGACCAGTGACAGGAGCCGTCCCCATCTCATACGCAAGAATTTGGATACCAGTCTTCCGATTGTGGATGTATAGACGGGTACCATTGACAAAAAACACATACTCTGCATTCACCGACACGGGAAAAGTTCCTGTGTACAAGCGACCGATGGGCTGATATTGCCACTGCAAACGACCGGTTCGTGCGTCGATGGCCATCAACAGACCCGCATTGCTCTGTACAAACAGTTGGTCATCGACTGGCTGGATCTGAGCGAACCCATCGCACAGACGGCTGACCGGCAGATAGGTATACCAGCTCATGGTTAAGTTGAGTCGATCGAGCGCTTCTTGGGATGGAGGCAAACTATTGGTATGTAGATGCTCCATGTATTGGGCTCTGACCGAGCCAAGGCTTGTCAGCCCCCAAACGCAAAGCAAACATGCAATACGCCATGACATGAATAATCCTCGAGGCTCGTCGCAGAAGGGGAAGCGAAATCACTGCGAATCAGCTTAACAAACCATGCGCTGCATCGGCATAGGAGTCCATCGGGGACGCTTGACCAAGCAGGTAGATAAGCAGGATTGTAGTAGTTACTGGACTTTATGGATCACAAGACTTGCGTACTTGATTCCTACGGCCGGCGAAAAAATCGCTTAAGATCCGCGCACACGGCTCGGCCAGCACTCCGCCCAGGACCAGAGCACGGTGATTCAGTCGCGGGTCGGAGGTGATACGATAGAGGGTATCACAGGCACCGGCTTTCGGATCGGTAGCCCCATAAACCACCATCGGCACCCGAGCTTGAATGATTGCCCCCGCGCACATAGGGCAGGGTTCGAGCGTGACATAGAGGATCGTCCCTTCGAGACGCCAAGATTTCAACGATTGTGCCGCTTGTGTCAACGCAATCATCTCTGCGTGAGCGGTCGGATCGAGCAACTGCTCACGCATATTATGGCCCCGTGCGATCACTCCATGTTGAAGTGATACAATCACACATCCAACAGGGACTTCTTCGGTAGAACCGGCCGTGCGTGCCTCCTCCAGGGCCATTTCCATATGTTCGAGATGGAAAGGATGCCGCGGATCACTCAGGGTGAGATCGAACAGCGGACCGCTCACGCCCATTTCGTCCATAACTCGTGGAATGCTTTACGAAACTGTCGCAACAGATCGGCATCATTTGTCACAATAAAATGGTCCTCATTGTGCTCGGCGGCACCTCGGGTCCAATTGTAGCTTCCGGTTACCAAGCGCAGGTCATCAAACAAAGCAAATTTGTGGTGCATATGATACGGGCTACGATCTTCACGAACCTCGATGCCCGTTTCTCGTAGCCGACCGATATCCGAGCCCAGATCGTGTGCTTTTTCATCGTCGGTGATGACGCGAATCCGGACACCCCGTTGATGCGAAGCGATAATCTCACGAGTGATGCGATTATCGGTAATTGTGAACACACAAATATCACAACTTTGACGTGATTGGCGAAATAGGTGTTCCAACACCGTGACACAGTCTTGCTCGGGGCTAAAATATGCTTCGGAGGGCGTCTGTTGGTCCGAGGTAGAATGTTGGGCACGTTGATAGGCTTGGAGAGCCTTGACCACATCTTCCACCCAAGCCAAAATGTGGGGCGTTTGCGGATCAGCCATCTCCGATCGGGCCAGATCAAACACCCGCGCTTGGATCAACGAGAGCTGCGTCCCATCCGGTTGACGTTCCTCCAGCCAAGCCTGCAGCGCTTTTTTCTCACTGCGTGACAGTTGATGATCCTCCAGAGTTGACCGGAGGACTCTGTCCAATTCTTCGGTTTGCATGGTGCGATGCTCCTTTGGATAACGAGCGAATGAGACCATGATAGGTACTCTCCTCTTCCGCACCAAGGCAGATAACTCAAGCCGGTTCCCGCTTATGCACTGCGGGCCCCTCTTTGACGTTTCAAATCGTCATAATAACTCAATGCGTATCGCATCAGCGATAATCAAGCCATCGCTCAAGTTGTTCAGCTCAACGCTCAAGATGGAGCCGCTCAACTCGAGCTCGGTCAACTCTTGGAAAGCCACACCTGCCGCACGAACATGCGCTCGAGGTGGGATGCGCTGATTCACCAGCACCGTTTCGAGCGGGGTCCCGGTGTCGACCGTGCCATCATAGAAGATATATGGTACCTGCGTTCCACGGTTGAAATATGCCTCCCAGGTGCTCCAGATTCGGTAGGTTCCTGGCGAAAGACCGGTTGCCGTAAAGATCGCTTTTTGGGTGCCGTCTCCCGGTGGGCTATAACGATAACTGCCGGTAAACCCGCCTGGGAAAGCAGCCCAATCGTCCTCAAGCCGAAACGCTGCCTCCAGATCATCGATCAGAATCGGCCCATCGTTGTCGCGATTCTTGAGGAAGACGCTCAGACTGCTTTCAAGGTTGTACATCGAATCAGCGCTCCTCGCCGAGGTGACAATCTGATAGGCCACATCCCCATCGTTGATCCGATCATCTACCCCAATGACGGTGACTGTCTGGGGGAGGTCATATTCTTCTGGAGAGAATATCAGCGTTGATCGATCCAATATCCCCTCGGTTGGATTATCGCTTGCCAGACTTACCGTCACCGTGTCGATGGGCTGCGTGGTCAAGTGAATGCGAAATGTCGCAGTACCACCCGCCTCGTGGGTGGTGAGCTGGTCACTTGGCTCAATCAGTAACCCGGGTGGGAGTGTGCGAGCACGAATGGCATCCGCGATGATGACCCCATTGGCTGCATCGCTCAACACGACTTCAAGCGTTCCGCTGGTACTACGCACCACGCTGAGACGTTCAAATGCGATTCCCCCACTTCGCTCGTCATCCGGGGGAAGCTGTTGGTTCCGCACCACCTCGTCGAGAAGCAGCCCATCCGCTTGAGTGCCATCGAAGATGCGATACGTTACATCTGTTCCCCGGCTTCGAAACGGCACCCACGTGGCGGCCAACTCAACCGGATGATTGGGCTTCACCGAGATTGTGTAGATCGCTTGGGCATTCCCCTCTCCCGGGACGAGAAAACGATACGTTCCCGCAAAACCCCCATTGGCACGCCGCCAACCGCCGATCAGGTTGGCCTGGGTTTCGTCGATCAGGAGCGGCTGGTCATCATCCCGATTGTCCACAAGCAACTGTCTTCCCGTTTTGCCTGCATAGGCGGGATCGCTACTCTGGGCGTGCGTTGTGATCTGATACTGCACATCGCCATCCTGTTGATGGTCATCGACCCCGGTCACCGTGACCCGTTGCGGCTCAGCGAAGTTGTCGGGCGTAAACACGATCGTCACGGGTGTGACCGTTCCCTCAGTGCTGTCCGAACTTGCGATGCTCACGGTGACTTCGGCTGTGGGCGGAGTGCTCAGAAAAATGGGCAGCGTCAGCATGCCACCTGCCTCGGAAGTCTCGAGGTCTTGACGGGCTTGGATTACCAGACCGGCAGGGATTGGCGTGGCCCGTACGGCATCGGCAACCACCATACCGTTGCCTACATTGGCCAGTTGCACGGTCAAAGTACCCGTACGGCTGGTATACACACCAAGCCGTTCAAATGCCACGCCGGTGTGTTCATAGTCGTTGGGAGCAATCCGTTGGTTGATTGATTGGCTTCCGAGAAGGGTTTCGCTGGCGGGATCTCCGTCGAAAATCTGGTACTGAGCGTTCGTGGCCCGGGTGAAAAACGGCACCCAGGTGGTCGCCAGCTCGCGCGGACGGTTGACAGGTACCTCAAGCTGAAATTGGACGTAGCTGTTCCCATTGTCCCCTGTTTTAAAGCGATAATTTCCACCCACACCTCCGGCGGCTGTCCGCCAATCCCCAACCACGTTGGCTTGACGGTCATCCACCAAAATGGGGCCATCGTTATCGTGATTTCCGATGGTTATTTCCCTGGGCGGAAGCTGGTGATAGTCCGGATCCGTACTCGAAGTGTCCAGGACAATCTGATAGGCAACCCAGCCATCTTGGTGATCATCATCCACCCCAGTCACCGTCACCAGCCGCGGCACATGATAATCATCCGCAGAAATCACCAACTCGGCCGGGGTCACTTGGCCTTCGCTCGGGGTGTCACTGGTTAAGGTGACCGTGACCGTGTCGATTGGTGCGGTTTGCAGCGCGACCGTAAACGAGGTGCTTCGACCGCTTTCGGATGTTTCCAGTCGATCGTCCGCAGAGATCGCCAAGCCCGCCGGAACCCGGGCTGCACGAACGGCATCGGTAATCACGACCCCATCGGCAGCATCGGTCTGCACCACCGATAGGGTGCCGGTCGTGCTTGTAAAGGTGCCAAGTCGTTCCCAGTCGAAACCATCGGCGTGAAAATCATCGGGGGAAAATTGTTGATCGACGGTGACTGAGCCGAGCAAGTTCGCAAGCGCTGGGTCGCCATCGAAGACACTGTATGGAGCATTGCTCGCCCGCGAGAAATACGGCACCCAGGTCACGGCAAGTTCGAGTGGGATGTTAGATGGGGCGGGCAGGGTATAGATCGCGCTGGCCAGCCCTGTTCCGGCTCCTCGAAAACGATAGCTGCCCGCCAAGCCCCCGTTCCGTGCGGTCCCCCATCTTCCAATCAATTCTGCTTCTTCATCATCGGCGATCGTCGGTCCATCATCGTCCTGATTGACAACTTCGATCGGAGTGCCTGAGCGACCCGCATATGTCGAATCCAGACTCGTGGCTACGGTATTCACTTGATAAGCCACATCGCCATCGACGATGCTGTCATCCAACCCAGTCACGGTCACGGTTTGCTGAAGGCCAAAGTTCTCCGGGAGGAAAAGCAACTGATCAGGAGCCACCACTCCCTCCGCCGGATGACTACTGGTCAGCGTGACGGTCACTGGCTGAATTGGAATTGTATTCAAGTTGACAGTAAAGTGCGTCGTCGCTCCTGCTTCGCTGGTAACCAGTCCTCTCCGTGGCGCCAAGGTAATCCCGGGGCTCGGTTGGAACGGAGCAAGGCGGAGAGCATCCGCAATGACCACGCCATTCGCCGCGTTGGTGAGTTCTACCAGTAGGGTATCCGATGAGGCGACCAACACGTCGGCAAGCACCTCCCAGCTCACGCCTGCCTCGGCAAAATCGTTGGGGGCGTTCCTCTGGTTCAGGACAAAAGTTCCGAGCAACCTGCCATTCAGGGAGCCATCGTAGATCCGATAGGTCGCATCCGCGGCCCGGGTGAGAAACGGGGTCCAGGTCGCAGCCAGCTCCACAGGCTGCCCTGGACGGACGGTGAAACTCCACACGGCCTGGACCTCGCCGGCCCCGGGTGGTGCGCGGAGCACATCGTTATCGAATCCTCCCGCGAAAACGGTCCAACCGGCAGTTTGTGTAAACCCTGGTTGACCATCGTCCAGAATCATCGGCCCATCATCATCCCGATTCTTTACATGAACCGGCCGGCCATTGATACCTATATAATCGTTGTCACCACTACTTACGGTCGTGACCACCGTATAATCCACAGCGCCATCATCGACCAAATCATCTACCCCGATGACGCTAACCGTCTGGGGTATACCAAAGTTCTCGGGAGTAAACACCAGGCTGCTAGGGCTCACACTCCCCTCGGTTGGATCATCGACAGCGATGCTCACTGTCACCTCCGCACTGGGAGGGGTTGCCAGCTGGATCGAAAAGGTGTCGGTCGTACCGAGCTCACTGGTTCGCAACCCTCCGATCGGTCGAATGACCAGGGCAGGCGACGGCACCGCCTCTTGAAGACGAATCGCATCTGCAACAACAAATCCATTCGTGGCATCTTGTAACTCTACCATGAGAGTTTCGCTCGAAGCGGTATGGTCAATGAGTAACTCCTCCCATGCGAAGCCAGCTTCGACAAAATCATCGGGGGCTTGTTGCTGGTCGATGGAGATGCGTTTGACCACCGTCATCCCGTCGTAGATCGTAAACGGAGCAGCCGTGGCCCGGTTGTTTGCCGGAACCCAACTCGCGGCCAACCGATACACTTTGCCTGGATCGACCGAGAAGCGCCAGTGAGCGGTGTCGACGCTACCGCCTGCACTGCCGAAGCGGACATCCTCATCAAAGCCGCGACCGGTGACACGACTCCATGAACCAGTTTCGGCGTAGCCGGCATCTCCATCATCGAGAATCACCACTCCGGGAGCTGCGGTAATGTGAATCGTCACCAATCCTGATGCCGACTGCGGCGGAAGACCATCGTCGCGCACCGTGACATCGAGCGTGTAAGTCTGGCCATTGACCAAACCAGAGGCATCGCTCACTTGCAGCACCCCTACGGAACTGATATCAAATACGCCCACGCCGTTTCCCCCGTTGACTTCAAAGGTCAACTGGTCGGTCGGATCAGGATCGCTTGCCTGTAAAGTGTCTAACAGAGTCCCCGAAGGCACGTTTTCAACGACGCTGTAGGTTTGGTCGAGAAAAACGGGCGGCTGGTTACTCGAAAGTTCTTCGGTGGCGAAATTCCATACTCCCGAATCGCCAATCCCAGGAAACACCACCGTGTCATCCAGCCGACTCCCCAGTGCCCCGGCATCCACCAGAACGTGGTAGGGAGTACCCGGCTCCAACAGGCTGCCGAGCGTTACCGCCACCTCTGCTCCGTTAATGGTGACTTCCGGATCGAGGAGAGGGATACGTGCCACTTCGGTGTTGTCGGCGCTACGATGGACACGTATGTGACCCTGATTTGCTACAACGTCCTGTTCGAAGGTCATGCGTAGGTTCGTATCCACCGGCACCGAAATCGCATCATCCAGGGGACCCAAGGTGATGATCTCCAGGACATCTTGTACCGTGACGTTAATGCTTGCTGTCACTGAATCCGCCGGTGGATCGCCAGTCACCACGATATCATCGAACACCACGGTTTCGGTGGCCCCATTGGTGTCCACCGCCAAGATCAGCTGAATCTGTCTGGGATCAGCATTCTGCGAAACAATGAGCGATTCCAAATCAATGGCAAGTGTCGTCCATTGGTCGCCTCGCTCACCTAGTTGTGCCGCCCCCAACGATTCAATGATCCAGATTTGGTTGCCATCGCTGATGCGCACCTCGAGGGTATCTCCTGGTTCATAATTGTCAGCATTTACATAGTAGGAAAGGCTTATAGATCGATTGGTCCATGCAAAAACATCGATTGGTTCAAAAGTGAGCTCTAACCGACCATCCGGGTCGTTGACGACAAAATACTGCTGACCAGGTCCGTACAGACTGCCATCCGGCGCGGTATCTGGAAGATCAACGCGACCCGTCTGAGAGTCGACTCCGATCCAGTCGCTACTATCGCCATCGACCTGGGTGATCACTGGCCCGCCGGTGGGGTTGCCTCGAGTGTCCCACCAGACAGTGCGAAAATCCAGACCGGGTCCGCCATGATTTGACCCACTCGGATGGGGGAGAGGACTACCACTCGGGAGTTCTGCATTGGTTTCTGCACCAGCGAAAGGTAACCGATCGAATGTCTGTGACAGTATCGGAGAGGCGCTTACCGTCACTTCCAGGGCCATCGAGGGATTCTGCTCGTAATCCAGCCTAGTAGGGTCCGCCACCGTCAGTGCACCCGTCGAAGCATCAATGTCCAAACTTCCGTTCGGGTTGCCCGCACTGATGGCGAAGTTCCAGGTGGCATCACCGTCTGGATCGCTGGCCTGAACCGTACCGAGCACGCTGCCGATCGGCGGGTTCTCGGCAATCGTGAAGCTCTGGTCAAGAACGATCGGGCCCTCAGGAACAGGCAACACTTCCACGGTTAACGTCTGCGTATCGCTCGCGCCTTGGGAATCTGCGGCAGCGACGATGACCTGGAAGCGATTGTCACCTCCGGCATCGCTGGGGTTCTCGAAGTCAGGAGCTTCAGCGAAGGCGAGGACGCCTGTCACCGGGTCGAGTGTGACGGCATCGCCATCTTCTCCTCCGACGAGGCGGAAGGTGAGAATGTCGCCTGGATCGGGATCGATCGCCACGAGCGTGGTGATGCTGTGGGTGTTTTCTGAGATCTTCCGTGTCGCCTCATCCCCTCCCCCATCACTGGTAATCGAGGGTGGTCGATTCGTGCCATCGAACAGCAGAGTCAAGCCGATGTCATTGGCGATGCCGTCCCCATCGAGGATCAGATCGTAGTCGATCTGCACGAGATTCGCCCCGATGAAAAAACGGGTATCATCGGGCAGGGGGGTCTGATCGTCAAGCTGGAACGTTCCCGCCAGCGCCGGTGTACCATTCAAATGGCGAATCAGTGGAATGACTGTCCCGATAGCGGGAGGCTCACCGACAAAGTCAAAATCCAGAACCGGTTGGCCCACCAGCTGGGTGGTTTGCTCGGTCAGCAGGATCGGCGTGATCCCTTGATCATAGTCCAGGCTCAAGGTCACCACAGAACCTGTCGCAACGGGTGACTCGATTGTGAGTGATTCGAAACTTAGCGTGCTATTCACGCCGATCAATTGCAGGTTCACCATACCGTTGCCGGAAGGGTGACCGAACGCGTGGAGATGACGAGCGCGCAGTTCACCGCCGGACAAGGTATACCTGACGGTCCCACCTTGACTACCCATCCCCAATTGGATCTCGTCCGCTTGGTGTACACCGCCGGTCTGTGTGAATGTGGCCAGGGCCCCACCATCACCCCCTAAGATCGTCTCCTCCGTCACGACGAGGGAGCCGCCTTCAAGCTGGTAAGAACCTACCGTAGCGGAGTTGCTCAGCCCAATGGTCAAGCCCCCGGCCTCGATATTGCCCGCTCGCTGTACAATGCTGCCGATGCCCCCGGCATCACCGACGCGGATCTGATCGCTAATGTGCAACCAAGCGGCAGCATCGGTCAGCTGGAGGGAGCCGGCACCCGTGGGCTCTGTGCCCAGGTTGAGATGGCCGGCAACCGCATCATTCTGCTCAACCGTGACGATGGCTCCATTCTGAACCGACGCCATATCATCTTCGCGGGGCAGTTCGGGATCCCAGCCAGGATTGCCGAGATCGGCCCAGCGGCCAGCGCTGCCAACCCAACGAATCGCTCGTGGGGGCAAGCGCCCAGGAGAGCCTATATCATTGCCGCTGTTTCCACCAGCGTTCTGGCTTTGATAGGCGTTAGCTTCACCTTGGAGACTCACTGCCCAGTTAGCGCCCAAGTTGGGGTTCTCCTCAAGATCGATGAGGGAAATCGACCCTTGATCATTCCCGATGGGAAAGTTGAATTGTCCGAAATCGACACTGATTACCGATCGCCGATGGTCTTGATGGTCACCCTGATACTCGGTTGCAGACTGCCACAGTCCAATGCGATCTCCAGAATTGGCCAGTGGTAATGCAACATTCCACTGTCCGACCCCGATCAACATTCGTTGGACTCCCCAAGCAGCTTCAAAGGCGGCAGCCGTGATGGCATCAGCGTTATATAGAATCGCCGTTTGACCGGGAGCGAGCAATCCCTCGCCCAAGTTGGCACCGCTGACGGTGTCGTCATCCCCGTTGTCCAACACCCAACCAGTCAGATCGACCAGCTCGACTCCGAAATTGTAGATCTCGATCCACTCCCAAGCCGGCTCAGAGCTACTGGGGTTGAACATGATTTCGGTAATGGTTATCGACGGCGTATTCCCTGCAACATTCAACGCATAGGCACCAAGATCGATGATCGGTGTGCGAGGTTGGCCTCGTTGATCCGTCCCTGGGGCAGACGTGCGCGTTCCAACGCCAACACCCGGGCTGGTGGGGAGCAGTGCCATCGTCGGAGTCGGCCCGCCATTGTCCTGTAGCGGCCCCAGCTGCGGATCCACGGTCAAGGTGCGGTCACCCGTATAGCCCAGCTGATCGATGATGAGGTTATGGCTCCCAGCGAGTTGATGGGGGCCATCCATTACCACGTCCAGACTGCCAGAACCGGATTGACCGAGAATCGAGTTGGTCAATGTGACCATGGCCTGGCTGGCAGGGCCGGTAACACTGGTCACCTGCGCGTCGTTCTCGGCGCGGCTATACAACGCTTGACCACCCTCGATATCGGGCTCACTCAAAGCATTGGTGGCCAAGTTCCCGACAATGGTCACATTGGTCAGATGCACCTGGCCGTTGAGGTTGAAAATGGCCCCGCCCAGACCACGGGCCTGGTCAACAGTCGCCGGGCTGACTCCGGCCCAGGCTCGATTGTTGGTGAGGGTACTGTTGACCATGGTGAGAACACCTCCAGCGTTGAAGATGGCCCCGCCTAGACCAGCTCCTCCACCCGCACCATCGCCGCTGCCACCACCACCGGCAAACCCGCCGGGCCCATTGTCGTTGCCGGGGGATCCGCCGGCTCCGCCACCCGCACCAAAGCCACCATGACCGCCGACGGGACTCCCTGACTGGTTGCCTGCGCCTCCTCCTCCTCCCCCGAACCCGCCCGCTCCGCCAGAGAAGGCGACCGAGCCACCTGCTCCTCCGCCACCGATGCCACCGGGATCCCCCGCCCCAGTCCCTGGAGCACCGCCGTTTGGCCCACCCCCTGCACCCGAAAGTTGCGGATCCGTCTGCACTGGGGCATTGGCTCCCATACCACCGCCTCCGCCACCCGCCCCTCCGACGGGGTCCTGGGTCAGCCCTCCATAATTCCCTCCCACAGCGAGATTATCGAGGAAGGTCGTCGCGTGAAGCGTGAGCACGCCCTGGTTCAAGATCGCCCCGCCTGCCCCGAGTCCTCCTCCCCCGCCTGTACCATTCTCCTGACTCGCTCCATTGCCACCACGAGCGACGCCCCCTTGAAGTGTCAGGTTCTCCAAGGTGAGTTCGCCGGACTTGGTCACGGTGAACAGACGCTGGGTGTTGTCGACGTTGCCAGGTCCCGAGAACTGTTGCGCTTCTAGGGTTACACCATGTTCCCCGGATGGTCCGGCGATCTGGACCGGTGTGGAAATATGGAATGCGGTCGGCCCAAACCAATCAGAATCGTTGCCAGTTTGGTTCTCGCGGTTCCACGAGAACAGCACGATGCGTTGGTCGCCTCCAGCAACCAAGCCAGGTTCAAAGCGAATCGTGTCCGCTCCAGACCCCGCGACCGAACCGTCCACCGAGGTATCGGTCTCGGCAGCTTGAATCGCCTCACGAAGGGTAATCATGCCATCCCGATTCAGATTGTCATCAAGGCTCGTCACCCAGATTAGGGCAGGGGTCGTTCGATCTTCCAACGACTCAAACGCCAATCTCCGACGTTGGCAGAATGGATATCCATGAGAGTATTGTGCTGGTTGCATCGCTGTCTCCAATCTACAACACGCTGTCCATCATTAATCGCCATCAT
>CAYPIE010000002.1:0-71607 GCA_964410665.1 uncultured Alcaligenaceae bacterium | reverse complement strand
ATCATCGATCGTCATCATCGATCGTTAACGGGACGTGCCGTGGCTAAGAATTCAACAACACATTCTCAGATCAATATTAATATTGACTTGCCGTGGCTCGACGCATCCCCCCGTAGAGAAAGCGCAGCAATTGGACATGATCGAATCGAAACAGCAAGGACTCTTCATGAATTGCCATTCCCATCTCGCTTGCTCGTTCCCACTCTAGTCAATCCTCGAATGGGACATTCGCTCGTCCGATGAAGGAGACGAAGCATCCGGGTCAACTTCCATGAATAGATTGAAGAAATGTGCGTTTGATTCCTCCGGATATTTGGCCTTCCCAGTCTCCTCGACGCCGGGTATTAGCCTCCTCGGTTCTGCGATTGAATCGTCTCCCTATCAGGAGTGCATGGATGCTAGGGTTGCTATTGTTTGTGTTGTGTGCCGGGGCGGCAGACGTTGAGACATCCAAGAGTCATGCAAGCTGTCCAGCTGAAAAGTGCCAAAACACTCCCTGCCCGGTGAACACCTGTCAGGCGAAGGATTGTTCAAAAAATTGCCAAGAGGTTTGCCCCAATCCATTCTTCGAGGATACCCGCTGCACACCTCGCTCGAACGATAATCAGTTTCGATTTGAAATTCGGTTCTCGAACCGCGATGGCAAGTGCACCAAGGCCGTTTCTGAATGCAGTGACAAGTCCGTGGCCAAGGATTGCCCAGCCGTCAAGGTATGTCCTTCGAAGGAGATCTGTAACGACCCGCCCCAGTGTTGCAAAGAGTCGGTCCAAGTCCAGACTTCAAACTGCTGCAACGACACTGCTCGTGGCAGTGGCGAAACCGTGTGCCCTTGCGAAAAGGGCGAATGCGCAGCCGAGAAGCGTGCGAATGTGATTGTCGCCAAGGACTGCTGCAAGGGAGGGTGTTCTTCCAAGCGAGCCATGGCGAAGTTCACCATCAAGCAAATTCGTGGCGGGCAGCCATTCCAGGTGACTCGGGTGTTTCCTCCGGTCGCCATTCACCCCCACCCAGGCTTTATTCATCCCCCAGTTCCAGCCCCACCATTGACCTCCGTGTTCCCGTCTCCGATCCCTGGACCTATGGTCCATTTTGTCACCGTGCCCCACGGGCCCATCTCCACAATGTCAGCCCCATGTGTGAGCGCCCATCCGGTGCATCCGAACGTCTCGCCGGGCTTTGAACAAGCGATCGAGCTACTCGAAGAAACCGAGTCGAAAGACACCTACTGGCTGACCTTGTCGATGCTGATCGAGTCCGGGCTGGATCGGGGCCGAGCTCAGCTGGCTGCGGTGGTAGCGCTGCGCAGTGCGGAGCGCTTAGGCATCAGTGACGGGGCCGCTGAGTATATTACCGCAGGAGAAGAACTGTCTCCAGAAGTGCAGACGTTAACCAAAGCGCTGGACCGTTTGCTGACCAAGCCAACGCAACCGGTGTCGACGGTGGTGCCCAACTGCACCAAGTGATCTGCTCGTCTACACCTGACGCCTAAACTGCTCAGACCGAGTTCACTTGTACTCGGTCCGAGCAGTTTAGGCGTCAGATCGGGCGACGGCAAACAGACAATCTGCCTGATCGGCTTGGTAGCAGACGTGCGACACCAATCGGGCCAAAGGTTTGAAGCGAAGAAGCTGTAGGAGTGACTTACCCGTTTGCAACCGGCGGGCTTGTTTGGCTGAGGAGTGGAGCCAGTCCGCATGACGCACAAAACGGAGTTCCTCGACCTCAAAGCCGGCCTTCTCCAGCATCGATTGCAGGGTGGTTGGACCAAAGTGAATCAGATGCCGCGGTACATCGAGGCCAAACCAGGCCGGGCCAAACCACTGATATGGCCAACTGTCAATGTTGGGTACAGACACCAGAAGTCGTCCTTGAGGTGTTAGAACTTCATGCGCTGCCCGGAGGACTCCTAAGGGATCATGGCAATGTTCTAGGGAATGCCACATGGTCACCACATCGAACGAGTTGGGCAGAAGAGCAGGGTGGGGGAGTGAACCGACCAGGGCGGGCAGGCCTAATTCCTGTTGGATCGACTCGACGGCCGTGCTCGCGGCATCAACTCCGGTCACCTGCCAGCCTTGTTCTGCCATGCGTAGCAAGAAGCTGCCGCCACCACAGCCAAAATCCAGCAGTCGCCCGAGTCCCTGTACAGGAAGACTGCGGCGTTCCCGGCAGCGTGCGCGATCCATGCCCATTAACTTGTACCAACGACGCAGTGAACGTCGCATCTTCCGCGGTCGCCGGTGGGGTTGGTAAGCGGGAGTGTAAAACTGTGCGATCGAAGCAGGAGTGGGCCGAGGATTTGTGAATACCAGTTTACAATCTTGACAACGTACTAGTGTAAATTGTTGGCCCTGGCCCGCAGGATCCAGATCACTGGCGGTCATGAGGGGCGTATGCTGCTCGCCGTCGCAAAGCGGACAATTCACCGACTCCAAAGTCACCATTGTATCGCTGGGCGAAGGCCATGTGGCCAGTGCACTGGACATAGACTTCCACTTCCTCCCTGAATAGAGCCTGAGTCGAAGTTTAGTTCGACCGGAACCCATCGGTCAAGCGGAGCCGACCGCAGCAACTTGCTCGAGAAGGATGGCACGCAAACGTGGAGTAATCTGGCGGTCTTGGGTAAACCGCAGGTGAAGTACTTGACCGTTCTGCCGCTCGTTGAGCAGCTCGACCTCGGGCCCCAATTCCTCCAGCTGACTGAGATTGAACTGACTGGGCGGTCCTTGAAACCGACAGTCGAGAGCCTCACTTTCCTTGGTGCGCCATCGAGCCCAAGCACGGGATTGTCCAGGCAAGCGGAGCGTGATGGCATCACGTTGATCCCAGCTGATTTCCACATCCGGAACCACCGAGCGAACTGTCTCGAGCAATCGTTTGAGCAAATCTCTTTCCCAGCGAATCGGACGCCCGACTGCGAATCCCTTGTCCGATAGGTGCCATCGTTCGCCATTGACCTTCCAGGGCATCACCGACTCGGGAGTGGTTTTCATCCGCTGGATATTGGCGTGGAATGATTGGGTTGCTTCCTGCAGGAAGTCGCGGAATGCCGGTGTATCCAATTCCCGCACCTGGTGTGCGAGAATAATCACATTCTGCCACGGACCTTTGCGATTGACCACTTGGATCCGAGATTCCCGGCCATATGCGTTTACACCCTCTGTCTCATCGAAGGGGCGAATGTCAAGCCTCGAAATTAACTCCTTGGCTTTGAAGGAATTGCGACCCACGCGAAACACCAGGCGGACGGTCCACTCCAAGTTGGTCATTGCATGGAGAAACCAGCCATCCGCTTTCTTGGGAGCAGCGATCTCGACCACGCTGCGGTGGTTCCAGTTGGTCGGGTTGAAGTCATTCAAGGCATGGATCTGTGTCTCGAGCCAGGGAAGGATGGCACCCTCCCAACGGCTGGGTTTGCCGGCATGGCTGACCCGATCTTGGGTGTGCCAGCGTGGTCCATTATCCTCCCAGGGAAGTTTGGCGTCTCGACCCACCGCATCGAGTTCCAGATCATCGCTACGGTGAATCTGGGCGGCATGAGGGTCAAAGATCGGACGACTTGCATAGGGGCCAACTTGCAGGACCTCTGCCAGAATCCGACCGGTGTGCGACACCGTTGCCTCGACCTGGTTGCGGAAGATCGCTTGGTTCACAATGGCTTCTGGAGTGCCTACGGCTACTAACTCGCCACCCCCCGAGCCAGCCTCGGGGCCAAGATCAACAATCCAATCGGCAGTCTTGATCACATCTAAATTGTGTTCGACCACCAGGACGGTGTTGCCCAGATCGACCAGGCGATGCAAAACGTCGAGAAGTTTGCGAATGTCGTCAAAGTGCAGTCCCGTGGTCGGCTCATCGAGGAGGTACAGTGTTCTGCCGGTACTTGGCCGGGCCAGTTCCGCGGCAAGTTTCACGCGTTGCGCTTCCCCTCCCGAAAGAGTCGGAGCAGCCTGACCGAGCGTAAGGTAATCCAGACCAACGTCGACCAGAGTTTGCAGAATATGACGAATCTTCGGGATGTTTTGAAATAACTCCAGTGCTTCGGAGACGCGTAGTTGCAACACATCAGCAATCGACTTGTCATGATATGTCACTTCCAGGGTTTCAGGGGAATAGCGTTTTCCTTGACAAACATCACAGTCGATCCACACATCGGGCAGAAAGTGCATCTCGATTTTCTTCTGGCCGTTCCCTTCACAGGCCTCACAGCGGCCTCCAGGTTGATTGAAGCTGAACCGTTTCGGGGCATACCCCCGCACCTTTGCGACTGGGAGCTGACTGTAGAGTTGACGGATCAGGTCAAACACCCCGGTATAGGTCGCCGGGTTGGAGCTTGGGGAAAAGCCAATCGGATCTTGATCAACATTAATCACTTTGTCGATTTGTTCTAATCCGACGATGTCATCCACTGCTCCGGCGGGGGTCTGAGCCCGGTGCAACCGCCGTGCCAGAGTACTAAAAAGGATTTCGTGCACTAAGGTACTCTTGCCCGATCCACTGACACCAGTGACAGCGATCAAGGTTGACAGAGGAAAGTCGACATCCAAATTGCGAAGATTGTGCTGTCGAGCACCCAGCACGCGCAGCCATTGGATTGGTTTGCCATTGCGGTGTTGTTCCGGCAGAGACCCGAGCATTTCCGCAACCGCGGGTTCCAATGACGGAGGCTGACTCAACTTGGTCGATCTCGCAGATTTTCCGTTTTTCCTTGGCTGTGAGGGCAGGTTCAAGGAAGGTCCAGGAATGCGTCGATTGGTCGGGATCGGGATCGTCTGTTTGCCCACCAGGTACTGGCCAGTCAGCGAGCGGGTCGAACGCAAGAGCTTCTTAACCGGTCCCTCCGCGGTGATTTCGCCCCCCAGATCGCCCGCTCCCGGTCCAAAATCCAACAGATGGTCGGCCGCAGCAATCACTTCGCGATCATGTTCGACCAGCAGTAGGGTGTTGCCCAGATCTCTTAGTCGCTCAAGGGCACCGAGCAAACGCGCGTTGTCGCGTGGATGAAGCCCGATTGTCGGCTCATCGAGCACATACAGGACGCCGGTCAGGCCGCTACCGATCTGGCTGGCCAAGCGAATTCGCTGGGCTTCTCCACCGGACAGCGTGGGACCGGGCCGAGCCAGGGAAAGGTAGTTGAGCCCCACATCCACCAGAAACTCCAGCCGGGTGAGGATTTCGCGGAGCAGCTCACCAGCAACTTGTTGTTCTTCGCGGTGCAGCTTGCAGTTTCTCAAACGGTTGAGCGCATCGCCAAGTGGCAGTCCGGTGAGCTGACCCATGCTGAGGCCCGCATAGCGAGTGGCCGCGGCGTCACGACGCAGGCGGCTCCCCATACAGGTTGCGCAAGGGACTTGATCAACCAGCTGGGCCAGCTTCTGACGGAAGTGGAAACTGACACGAGTCGCCTCATCGAGTCCCGGGAGTAAGCCTTTATATTGGAATTGGTGAACTGGCTGGCTTGGGCCTAATTGAACGGGAATGAAGGTCTCCCCGGTCCCGTACAGGATCCCTTGTTGTTGTTCCTCCGTCAGTTCGGCATAGCAGGTATCCAGATCGCCGCCGAGGTGCTGAAGAATTGCCTGCGCAAAGGGAGTGAATGGTTCATCATCGGCAAGGGTTGGCCATAACGCAATGGCTCCCATTCGTAGCGTTCTGTTGGGGTCGCGAATCAAGACGCTTGTATTGGCTCCTCGTTGGAATCCAAGCCCTTCACAGGTTGGACACCAACCGAGGGGGCTGTTGAAGGAATAATGGTGTGGGTTGAGTTGTTCATAGCTATCACCGCATTGTGGACAGGCCAGATGCTGGCTAAATCGTTCGACGCGCCACTGGGACTCGGGCCGGTCAGCGTCCACAACGACGATGTGCATGACTCCGCGACCGAGTTCGAGTGCAGTTTCAACACTGTCGGCGATCCGGCTTCGGCTGCTTGGTTTTACGATATTGCGGTCAATGACCACCTCGACGGCATGCTTGCGACGATGGTCAATGGCGGGTGGTTCATCGAGACTGAAGGACTGACCATCGACTCGGATCCGTACAAACCCGAGGCGACGTATGTCTTCCCACAAGCTGTCGTAGCGTTCCTGGCCACGGCGTGCGATGGGGGCGAGCAAGTAGAGTTTGCTTCCTTCGGGGAGTCCGAGAATCCGTTCCACAATCTGATCGCGACTCTGGGTACCAATCGGGAGATGACAATTGGGGCAATACCGTTGCCCCAGGCGCGCGTAAAGAACGCGGAGGTAGTCATAGATCTCGGTAATGGTACCCACCGTCGAACGTGGCGATTTGCTGGTGGTTTTTTGATCAATACTGATCGCCGGTGACAATCCCTGTACACTTTCCACCCGCGGCTTTTGAAACTGGCCAAGGAATTGTCGGGCATAACTTGATAGGGACTCGACATAGCGTCGTTGACCTTCTGCATAGATCGTATCGATGGCCAACGAGGACTTCCCCGAACCACTCGGTCCACAACAGACGGTCATCTTCTCGCGCGGAATCCGGACGTTCACATGCTTGAGGTTATGTTGATGAGCATCGACGACCGCCAACTCCTTAATCTTTTCAGGAGCCTTGCCTTTGCGTCGTGAACGGGGGCTATTGGTCCCGGGCAATCGACGCAAGACCCCTGAGACGACCGGTTGAAGGGCTTTGCCGGTATGCGAGTGAGGACAGTCAACAAGTTCCTCCGGGGTGCCGGCGAAGACGATTTCACCACCCCCGATGCCTCCTTCGGGACCCACATCGATAATCCAGTCGGCGGTTTTGATCACATCCAAATTATGTTCGATGACCACCACGGTATTGCCGCTATCGGCAAAACCATGCAGCACTTGTAATAGCTTTCGAATATCTTCAAAATGCAAGCCAGTGGTGGGTTCATCGAGGATGTAGAGGGTACGTCCGGTACCTCGCTTGCATAACTCGCGAGCAAGCTTGATCCGCTGCGCTTCCCCTCCGGACAGGGTAGGGGAAGCCTGGCCAAGGGTGATATACTCGAGTCCTACGTCATAGAGAGTCTGGAGCATCCCGCGGATTTTGGGGGCATGCTCGAACAGTTCCAAGGCGCTGCCGACACTCAATTCCAGTACATCGTGAATGCTCTTGCCCCGGTAACGCACCTGCAGAGTCTCGTGATTAAAGCGTTTTCCCTCGCACACCGGACAGCTCAGCCAGACATCTGCAAGGAAGTCCATTTCTAGCTTGGTGGCGCCATTTCCCTCACACGC
Organism: uncultured Alcaligenaceae bacterium; assembly: GCA_964410665.1. Lineage (GTDB taxonomy): Bacteria > Planctomycetota > Planctomycetia > Gemmatales > Gemmataceae > CAYPIE01. Next base: position 64,375 of record CAYPIE010000002.1, on the reverse strand, counting down.
CTCACACCTCCCACCTGGTCGATTGAAACTAAACCGCCCGGGGGTGTAGCCACGGACCTTGGCGTCAGGCATCTGGGCAAACAACGAGCGGATCTCATCGAAGACCTTGATATAGGTTGCAGGGTTGGAGCGAGGAGTGCGGCCGATGGGTGCTTGATCAATGGCGATGACTTTATCCAAGTGCTCCACGCCAAGGATGCGATCATGTTCGCCCAGGGTATGCCAGACTTCGGGTACCTCTTGGTCATCATCGAGTGGTTTGCCATTGCGCTGTAGCAAAACACGGGTGCCCTCGAGGAGAATGTCATTAATCAAGGATGATTTCCCTGAGCCACTGACACCAGTGATGGTCACAAAAAGGCCAAGGGGGATCTCAACATCAATGTTTTTAAGATTGTTGTGACGAGCCCCTTCGATACGTAATCGTCTGAGGCTCGGCTCGCGTCGTTGACTTGGAGTGGGGATAGTTTGTTTGCCGCTAAGATATTGACCGGTTAACGATTTAGGGTTTTTGATGACGTCGCGTGGACTGCCGGCAGCGACAATGTTGCCGCCGCGCACTCCAGGCCCTGGTCCGAAATCGACCAAGAAATTGGCCGCACGCATCGTGTCTTCATCGTGCTCGACGACCAGCACCGTATTGCCCATGTCACGAAGCTGTTCCAAGCTACGCAACAGTCGGTCATTGTCACGTGGGTGGAGGCCAATGCTTGGTTCATCCAAGATATACAGGACGCCAACCAGCCCACTTCCGATCTGTCCGGCCAGTCGGATGCGTTGGGCCTCACCGCCCGACAGGGTTGGGGCTGATCGATCCAGGCTTAGATAGTGTAACCCCACATTGAGGAGAAAGCCGAGTCGGTCCTTAATCTCTTTGAGGACCTCGCTGGCAATGGTTCGCTGGACTGGATCGAGCTGCTCTGCCAGTTCGCTGAACCAAGGAACCAGCTCACCAATCGGTGTATTGCCAAGTTCAATCAGTGACCGATCACCCACACGAACGGCCCGAGCTTGAGGATTAAGCCGGTGACCCCCACAGCTCGAACAGCGGACCACGCGCATATACTTTTCGAGCTGGGCGCGGCGCGGGCCGGCGTTGGTTTTTTTGAAGCTCGTGAGCAGCTGTGGAATAATGCCCTCCCACTTGCCCCCATGCTTCCAAACGCCCCCGCCACGCTGTTTCCAGGTATAAGTGATCGAGCGATCGCCGGCGCCATGTAAGAGCCAAGCCTGATGCTCGGCTGGTAAGTCCTGCCAGGGCTTTTTGAGGTCAATCCCTAAGCTCTCGGCCACACCTTGATAAATATGCTTCCGCCATCGACCCATGCCGCGAAACGGACCCACCAGCTCAAGCGCACCTTTCTCAAAGCTGAGGCTCGGATCGGGAATCAAGAGGTTGGCATCGAACGTGTATTGACTCCCCAGTCCGTCACAGTCCAGACACATTCCCTGAGGACTGTTGAAGCTAAATAATTGCGGCGTCGGGGGTGCAAAACTTTTTTGGCAGTGGACACAGGCATAGTGCGCAGACAATGGGATGTCGACAAATGCGCCGGCCGCCTGGGGATCAGAAGATAGACCATTGACACCAGTCGAAGAACGCGGATGTTCGATGCTGATAATCAAGTTGCCGTTGGCCAAATGCAATGCCTGCTCGACGGCCTCGGCCAGGCGCGGGCGAACTTTGCCATCGAGTTTTAAACGATCAACGACCACCTCAATGTTATGTTTGATCCGTCGATCCAGTTGCAGATTGTCAGTCAGGCGTACCACTTCTCCATCAACCCGCGCACGAATGTAACCTCGTTTGACTAAGTCGGCGAAAAGATCCTTAAATTCTCCTTTTTGCCCAACCACTAAGGGGGCGAGGATCAGCAAGGACGATCCTTCCGGGAAGCTAAGGATCCGCCCAATGATCTGCTCGCGGGATTGAGCTGTAATTGGCCGAGCACACTGTGGACAATGGCCTTGGCCGATTCGGGCGAACAGGACGCGCAAATAGTCTGAGATCTCGGTGATTGTACCGACGGTCGAACGGGGATTGCGAACAGCAGTTTTTTGTTGGATGCTAATAGCTGGGGAAAGTCCACCAATATAGTCGACATCTGGTTTGGGCAATTGTCCTAGAAATTGTCGCGCGTAGCTGGATAACGATTCGACGTAACGACGTTGGCCCTCTGCGTACAATGTATCGAAGGCGAGTGAGGATTTTCCGGAGCCACTAACACCTGTAAAAACAATCAAGGAATCGCGTGGCAGTTCCAGACTGACATTTTGCAGGTTGTGCTCACGAGCCCCACGCACAATGATGGAGGTTGGGTTGTCCATAACGCTTGGAAGGCTCCCGTGACCGGGGATCGTCGAAGAACGAACAGTATACAGGTGTTTGCTGCAGGGACGGAAGAGCAACTTAGCGTGCCTACCGTGCCTGGTAATTGTGCTAAACATACAGCGGGAGCGTGTTCTGCCCCGTCGGCAACCGAAGCGCCGTGCAGTTGGGAACTTTTCGCCACCAGTGGACGTCACTACTTATAGAGAGCGAAAGCGGATCTCGTGAATCGCGATGATGCCAGAGCAATCCGTGCCTGCCTCGACGGACAGTCGGCGGTTTTTGGCGAACTGGTATTTCGTTACCAGGATCGGCTGTATAACGCCATTTTCCGAGTAGTGGGCAATCGAGAGGACGCTGCCGACGTTGTGCAAGAGGCGTTTTTGAACGCATATCAGAGCTTGCACAATTTCAAAGGCGACTCAGAATTTTACACCTGGCTGTATCGCATCGCGTTCAATTCGGCCATCAGCCTCAAGCGCAAGCAGCGGGCTATGCTGCGACTCGACTCAGGCAGCGAGGATGATGGGCTGTTAGAACCGCAAGAAGATTTTGAGGACGCCTACCCCGGTGCGGACTTGGAGCGTTCCGAAGAGGAAGCTCGCCTTCTGGCAGCGCTAAATCGTCTCTCGCCCGAACATCGGGCTGTCATGGTGCTCAAGGATCTTGAAGGCCGCAAGTACGAAGAGATTGCGGTCATTTTGGATGTTCCGATTGGCACCATCCGCAGTCGTTTACATCGTGCGCGCTTGGAGCTACGCGAGTTGTTCCTTCAGGATGAACCGAAGGACATTTGAACGAGGTTACCTCCGGATTGCTCATGTTGACGAGAAGTCAAACGAAATTGTTGACCGCCGCGATCGACGGGGAGCTCTCCGCCGAGCAGAAACTCCTTGTACGTCGGCTACTCCAGCAATCCAAAGAAGCACAGCAGGTCTTCCAACAACTCCGCAGGCAGGCACAACTTTTACGGAACATCGCACCGATCTGCGCTCCACCCGACCTACATACTTCGATTTTGGCCAAGATTGGGGCCGATCAGGACACTACGACAGTGACGCCACTGGTACAGCACTATCAGGAACGACTCCTGCGTCGACGTCATCGTTTCCGATCACTCGCTCTGGCCGCATCCATTTTGGGGATTCTGGGTTCAAGCCTGTTTGTCTATTGGGCCTCTACCTCTGATCAGCCGGGTTCCGACGCTCCCATCGCCACGACACGGGATGGTTTTGCCCCCGATCCTGGCCAGTCGGATTCTCAGGGTCCTCTACTTGCCGAGGACCAGCCAACGGAATCTTCGGATGAATTGCCCCCGGATGTGGCTCCGGTCCTTCCTGCCGAGCAGCTCGCTGGGGACTCCGTTCCGGAGCGTCTACCGATGCCCGGAGAAAGGGAAGCTCCTCTTACCACCAAACCCTTTGAGGGAAAGCCATGGCGGCTTTCCCCCCTTGAGTTTCCGTTGATTCTGACGTTGGATCAGCTCCGTCAAGACCAGCACCAATCGACCCTCCGCTCCCGCATCAGATCCCTTGATGCACTAAGGATCGACCTATTTGTAAACGATCCACTTTCAGCGCTTCGAAGACTCAAACGCGTTGCGAAAAAGCAACAGCATGGCGTGTACGTCGACCAGCATGTCAGCGAACATCTAAAGAATAACCAACCAATTCCGCTCATGCTTTTTGCGAATGATCTTAAGCGTGAGGAATTGATAAAACTTCTGGTGCAGGTGGCCTGGGTTGATCACTCGATCGCGAAGAAAGAGTCCGGAACGGCTGTATTCGATCAGCTGGTCCTGATGGTTTGGCAAAAGCAGGATGATCGGCAATTGGCAAGTCTGCTTGGCCTACCGGTCAAGGGAATGGATCAAGGACGGTTCCTGCGACCGCTTGGAACTCCGCAAGATCCTTTACGGAATCTGCCTGAGCAGACTGCGAATGAACTCGCCAGGTCTCTCCGTCATGGCAGCAGTAGCAAGGCGCACTCTGGCAATTCACCCGAGGAACTACCACCCCGTCTTCTGGCCATTCCCTACAGTCTTTCACACTGGGATCCCCGCCGTTCGGCCCAAGTTCGGGAGTTCTTATCACGAAATCTCGTCCCCGTGCGAGGTGATACCTTCCCCATCATGATTGTCATCAAGCCGCACGGCTAAGGAACCTGATCGGACGGTAATCCTGTTTTGATCGACCTGATGCAGGGATTCCTGTGTGGTATCTTTTTCTGTTCATCCTTGGTTGGCTGCTGTGGCGCGCTTGGAACGCGCGTTATCGCTTCTATGTGACCGTGGAGGGTCAGCGGACACGCGTCCTCAAGGGACAGGTCAGCAGTCGATTCCTGGAGGCAATCGAACAGACTTGCCAAGAGCATCGCCTCCAACACTGTCGAGTCTGGGGAATCCGGGGATCCCATGGCACCCGATTGTGCTTCGGGCAGGAAGTTCCACGTCTCGCGCGGCAACAACTCCGCAGCTGGTGGCATCAGTTTGGTTCGCCCATTCGTTAACCCAGTAAGGCTTCTGAACGGTTCAGGGATGCAATTCCGCTTGGTTGCAACTACCATGGGTAAGACTTCACGTACTTGGTTCGGAGCTATGGCCGATGACGTTGTCCCCTGAGGCGATCGCTACCCTGCGTTCGGAACGCTACAATGGTACGATCATAAGATTGCAAAAAGTCCATACTGATCTGCTGATTTTACGGGTTCAGCCCGATTTTACCCTTCCTAAGCACCTACCCGGCCAATACTGCTCGTTGGGCTTGGGCAACTGGGAACCGCGCCTCCCTGGATGTCAGGAAGAAGCACTGCCCGATGAAAGCGAATCCCGATTGGTTCGCCGTCCTTATTCATTAAGTTGTTCAATCCTTGGCGAGCAAGGCGAATTGCTCGATTTAGAGCCTGCGAACTGGCTGGAGTTCTATGTGGTGCTCGTTCGGGAAAATCCCGAGCCAGCGAAGCCCCCAGGACTGACCCCGCGGCTGTTTATGTTGCAAGAGGGTGACCGAATTAACATTCATCCCAAAATTACCGGCAATTACACACTCGAACCGGTTGGCGAGCAGGATACGGTGTTGTTTTTGTCGACCGGGACCGGGGAAGCACCGCATAATTATATGGTTTGGGATCTATTACGTCGGGGGCATCGAGGCAAAATCTTCGCCGTGTGTTGCGTTCGCTATCAGCGGGATTTGGGTTATCTCAAGACGCAACACAAGCTCATGGAGAGGTTCTCAAACTATCAGTATATTCCACTGACGACCCGTGAACTTCAGGCTGGCGAACCCAAAATGTATATCCAGGATCTTATCGATCGAGGCGTTCTGGAAGAACATCTAGGCCACTCTCTCCATCCCGACTCCACCCATGTTTTTCTCTGTGGCAATCCTAGTATGATTGGGATTCCTCACGTGGATAAGACCACCGGTGCCAAGCACTACCCACAACCTACGGGTGTGATTGAGCTTTTGGAGAAACGCGGCTTTCACTGTGACGATTCCCGCCACAAACTGGTGGGCAATATCCACTTCGAGAAATACTGGTAAAAACGGTCCTGAAGGAGGATCGGTGACGTGTCCGACGCGGAAATTATTAAAGGGTATCGTCTGCAACGCTTACTCCACCCAGGACAGGTGTCGCAGGTCTATGAAGTCGTAGAGGTCATTAGTAATCGCCACTACGCGATGAAGATTTTGCTTCCGGAGAAGGCGAAAGACAAAGAGCAGCGAAACATTTTGTTTCATGAGGCCGAAATCGGCATCAAGCTGCACCATCCGAATGTCATCCGCATTCTCAAGATCAGTCGTGATCAGATTTCGGCTCACTTCATTATGGAGTTCTTCCCAGCAGGTTCGCTGCGAGCACGGTTAATGTCCAAAGATCCAAAGGATCAGGAATTCCTGCGGCAAAATGCGGTGAAACTCGTGCGCCAGGCCGCAACCGGGCTCGCCTACATGCATGGAAAAGGATACGTCCATCGCGATGTGAAACCGGACAACCTTCTCATGAATGGATTGGGTGAGCTGAAAATTATCGACTTTGCCATCAGCAAGCGACAATTGAAGGGTATCAATCGCTGGTTTCATCGTAAGGGCAAGGCCTCAGGAACTCTAAGTTACATGTCTCCCGAGCAGATTCGCGATGAAATTCCCGATCCACGCGCTGATATTTATAGTTTTGGCATCACCTTATTCGAATTGTTCACCGGACGACCTCCGTTTCGGGGCATGTCCCATGCGGATCTGATCCGCAAACATATCAAGGAAAAACCTGATTCTGCCAAAAATCTGAATCCTGAGCTGAATGAGGACTTTTCCAAATTGCTTGACCAGATGTTGCAGAAAGCCCCCCAAGACCGTCCCAAAGACATGCACGAAGTCATGATCGCCCTCCGGGGAATGCGGATTTTCAAGAACCAACCGGTCGATGATGAGGGAATGTACTGAGCCGGAGGTCGAGCGCCCTGGACCTTTCTTTCCAGATCGCTACACTTCGAATGCAGTTATTCGGCCGGCCTATGCATTGTGCAGGGAATCGCGATCCATGCCTCCTACTCCATTACCCTTTGAAACCGAGATTCATGAACTCGAGGAAACGCTTGCTCGAATCGAATCTCGGCAAGAGGACCCCGATCACCTGAGGCAACTGCGACGCACACTGCATGAGATGAAAAAAAAGCGCTATAAGGAACTGTCGGCGTGGGAGACGGTGCAAGTCTCGCGACACCCGGCACGCCCGCAAACCGTCGATTACATCGAGCAAATTTTTGACGATTTTGTCGAGCTCCATGGCGATCGAGCCTTTGGAGACGATCGAGCCATCCGCAGTGGCTTTGCACGACTCGGTGAGTATCGGGTGATGCTCGTAGGCCACCAAAAAGGTCACACATTGCAAGAACGTCAAGAATGCTTCTATGGTTGCGCTCATCCGGAGGGCTATCGCAAAGCGCTCAATCGGATGCGACTGGCTGCCAAATTTCGTTTGCCGATTATTTGCTTTATTGATACCCCTGGTGCATTTCCCGGGATCGGTGCGGAGGAACGTGGCCAAGCGCAATTGATCGCGACGGCAATTATGGAGATGTCGCGGTTACCAACGCCGATTATCTGTGTCGTCATCGGGGAAGGGGGGTCCGGGGGAGCTCTAGGCATTGGCGTTGGGGATCGCGTGAGTATGCTGCAGCATGCTTATTATTCCGTCATCAGTCCAGAAGGGTGTGCTGGCATCCTCTGGAAAGAAGCGAACGATCACACCAAGCCGCGTGCCGCAGAAGCTCTTCGTTTGACCTCCAACCATCTCAAGCAGTTCGGTGTGATCGATGACATCATTCCCGAACCGCTCGGGGGAGCCCATCGTGACCATCGGGAAATGGCTGGAACTCTAAAGACTTATCTCATGCGTTATTTGCGAGAACTCCGAGGGCTATCGAATGAGCAATTACTGTACGGCCGTTATCAAAAATTCCGTCAACTCGGCATTCTACATGATCTCGAGTCGACAGAACCTCGTTTGACGCCCCATCCTGCACACTCGAGTAATGGTACTCACTTGACCGCGGCAACCTCAGCTAACCCTCCTTCCGTGAAGTCGTAAATCCAAAACGTACTGGTGCGATCAAGAGGCGTTCGAGTACGAAGATAGTCCAACACCTGTAGTATTTCTGGGGAGCGAATGTAGCTGCCATAGAGCACCGTCGCTCCAACCGCGAGGACTCGGCCGCGCATTGCAGCCCGAAACGAGTCGACGCCATCGATCTCCCACTGATGTACTTGAGCGATGCGCATCGGTAGCTTTAACAATCGTGGATCTGTGCCGAAATACCACACATCTACCACATCGATTTTGTGCTGCTGTTGCCAGATGGCTAATTCGGGCACCCCTTGACCCCAGTCATAGTTTGAGTCGCTCAAGTAACGATACCCGGCCGTTGGACCTCCCCAATATTCATTAATATATTGAATTGCATGAGGCCAGACTCGTATGGTTTCACTGAGTGTCCAACTCCATCCCAGCAAGCTCAATAAACCGAGGCTGCACCGCAGCAAGAAGGGGAGGGGGGGACGACGTTCAAACAGTTGCCCAATATTAATTGCCAAACAGATTATCAACAAACTCAACAGCGGAAGGATCAGACGAATGCCAATTTGCACCCGGCAATTCAACGAGAAAAGCAGTAATCCTGCAACACATACACCCAACCAACTGGCCCAACCCTTGGGACGAAATAGTGTCAGCAAGCCTACGCCCAACAGGACCGCCGTGGGCAATTTGATCAGCAAGGCGACAGGAAAATAGTACCAAATCGCCCGAGGCGACATTTCGCCGAGCAGATACACGCCGTGGCCCTTGAAGTTGTGTTTGATTTGATACGCTAGAGCATTGAAAGCATTGGGAAAGATACGCAGATGCTCGGCCAACCAATTCATGCTCGCTTGCAACCGACCACTTGGCAGCGTTTGCGTCCACTCCCAGAAACTCGCTTCCATTTCCCAGTTCGAGCCACAACAGATCAGCACCATCCCGAGTCCAAGACAACCAATTCCGAGGGTCTCCATCATCCAGCGCCGCAGCCAATGAATGCGCCATGGCGAACGACCATCTGCACGTGCCAAGCTCCATTGGCGTTGAGCCTCAATCAAGAGCATACAAATCGGGATAAACGCGAGGGCCGAGGCCTTGGCCAAAAGTGCAATTCCATACAGCAAACCCGGCACGCCAATCCGCTGAAGCCATCCTCGGGTTCGGCCTCGCCAGTAGTGATAGACAAATGCGAGTGTGCATGCCGTGATCGCCACATCCGTGGTTGCGAGCGCGGCGTGTGCCAAGAGATTTGGCTCCACGGCCAAGAAGAGCACCGCCACTCGTCCGGCCCACACACCACCTAAGGCCCTTGCGATTCGCCAACCATAGAAAAGCAGCAACCACCAAAAGAGCAGGGTCCCGGAGCGGGCGATGGGGAGAATTTCATCCAGATCCAACCATGTCGTGAAGGGAGCGGCTCGTGATTGTTCGGCGAGCCAAACCGGGAAGGTACAAATTTGAACGGGTAGAGGCATCGTGCCTTTACTGAGAAGTGGCCCAAGATCGCCCGTCCGCCAATAATGCAACCCCGAGCGAATGTAAAACGGTTCATCACAAGTGGCACCGAGACGCTGGGCAGCATCGACCAAAGCGAGTGATGACAATACCCCAACTAGCAGAATGATGAAGCCGTCCAGCCACCTTGCTGCCTTCTGGTTTGGCATTCGCCAACTCCACTTCCTATGCTCGTCGAACCAGTGCAATCTCACAAGCCAACCGATCTATTGGCACGAGCATGATCCAATTCGTTTTTTTGGTCAAGGGAAACGGACCTGATCGTGGACCGAGCCAAAACGTGATTGGTCATTTACCGAACATAACATACATTATCAGACGTCCTGCACAATAGATCAATATTTCGATGAATATATCAACTTTGGTCTTGTGTCCGATAAGGTATCTTATGTTCGGTTAGAATTGGGCTCGTCGTTAATTGGACTTGTGTGTTTCGGCGAATGCTGTACATTTTTCTTGCCCGATTGAGCAATTCGGAAGGACACCGATGCTCCTTAGATGGAAAACTCTTGCAAGTTATTTTCCCGTTAAGATCGATTTAGATCGTCTCTGCCTCTTTTTCCTAGCGGCAGTAAGCCTTTCGGTTTTGGGCCTTAGCACCATGTCCAAGGTGGACTCGTGGAATGCTGGGAGCCGACTGGCGAGTGTCGAAGCCCTGGTCGATCAGGGCACGTGGCAAATCGACCGATCGATCTTTGCCGGGCCTGACGGCACTAAAGACAAGTTGTGGATTGAGGACCATTTCTACTCCGACAAATCACCCGTCCCGAGTCTGTGGCTCGCAGCCGTGTACTGGTGCTTGCAACAGATCAGCGGGATGGCAGCGGCCAAGACACCCGGTCAGTTCGCCTATTGGATGAGCTTAAGTTCGACTGGCTTGGCTTATCTGGTTGCCGTGCTCGGGATGTACTTTCTCTGTCGCCGCATTGGCTTGTCACCCATGTGGAGCAGTCTGTTCGGGATAAGTCTGGCGCTGGGGAGCGTCGCTTTGCCTTATGCACAGCAAGTGAACAACCATCAAATGGTGCTGGGCATTACTGTGGCATTGCTGTTGGCTTTACCATGGAAGCATGCCGACGCCAGGCGATTTTCTTGGCGACGCTGGGTGTTGATCGGGACACTGACCGGGATTGCGTACACCATCGATTTGGGAGCGGGTCCAGGGCTGGTACTTGCAATGGGGATCTACTTGTGCTGGAGGATCGCATCTTGGCGTTGCCTGGCGCTGGTGGGAGTTGCCGCCCTACCCTGGTTACTGTTGCATCATGCTTTGAATTATGCGATCGGAGGTACGCTCGGTCCGGCCAACGCCAATCCGGACTATCTCGCCTGGCCGGGCTCGCCATTTACCGCCAGCAATATGACCGGGGGCTGGCAACATCCGGGTGTCGGCGCCTGGGTGGTCTACGCGCTAGATTTGCTGTTCGGCCAGCGCGGCTTCATTGGTCACAATCCATTGCTATACATCGGAGTGTTTGGTTTCCCACTGCTAATTTGGGTAAGGCATCCACTTCAAGCGCTCTTATGGCTGTGTGCGGGAATGGCAGCGGGTGTCTGGCTGATCTACTCGCTCTTGTCGACAAACTGGTCCGGAGCCTGTTGCTCGATCCGCTGGTTTGTTCCCTTATTGGGCCCAGGCTATGTCGTGGCGGCGGCATTCACGCGACGCTTCCCGAATTTGCGCTGGGCAGTGGCAGTGTTTCTCGTATGGGGAATGCTGCTGGGTTTGGTGATGGCATGGGTGGGGCCGTGGACTCTGAAGCTGGTGCCGGGATACTGGTTCTTCCAGGGAGGGATCCTGGTCTCCTGGCTGATCGGGGTAGGCTACTGGCGACGTCGCTCCGCCCGGCTACAATCACGGCATGAACGCGAACAAACCAGTCCTCCGCGTGGGTATGGTGGGTCTCGGCATGATCTTCGACGAGACCTATCGACCCGTCTTTGAGCAACTGATTGACCGTCCCCTCTACACACGAGAGACCGGGCCGATCTGGGTCCAACTAGCCGCCCTGGCTAGTCGCACCGGACAGCGGGCCGAACGTCTAAAGGCAGAATGGCAGCCGCGGATGGGAAACATCCCCTCCTTCGCCGGCTCTGATGCCGTGGAGAAGCTGCTCAACGCCGACATCGATGTTGTTTGTATTGCAACTCCCGACGACCGACATTTCGAACCAGCTCGACTCGCTCTCCAGGCGGGCAAACATGTTTTGATCGAGAAACCTTCCGTCCTAAATCTTAAACAACTGGATGAGTTGACCCAACTAGCCTCACAACACCAGGTCCTGGCCAAGGTCGTCTACCACAAGCTGCTAGACCCCGATCATAAGAAACTACGCACTCACGTCCTTGATGGCGTGCTCCGGCATGTCAACAACGGCTACTGTTCCCTTCTCGAACCGAAACAGATGAGTAGCAGCCAGTTTGCTGAGTGGATCCAGGGACGCAACCCAGCCACTTACGTCGCAGTACATTACCTAAAGTTGATCGACTTCACCTTCGGGCCGGACTGGCAGCTCACGCGGATTTCGGCGACCGGTCAACGGGGACTGGTCGGCGCGACCCTCGGCAATACTTGGGATTCTGTTCAGTTGCAAGTGGTGTACACCCACCCGGATCAGCGCGAGGCGGTGTTTGACATCCATACCAGCTGGGTGATGCCGGACAACTTCCCCGGTTATGTAGAGCAGGAGGTCCAGTTTCGATTTGACAATGGAATTTGGGCAGCACACCAACGAAAACGGGGTGTCGAGATCTGTATAGACTCCGAAGGCCCGAACCCGATCAAGCTGACACCAAACCATCATTACAATGGCCGCTTCGTCGAGCCCTGGGACATGCCATCGGTGCGTGGCTATGGCTTGGAGGTGATCGAACGCTTCTTTCATGAAGTGACCAAGGTGGAATACGCTGGCTCGGAAGAACAGCGGGCCCCACGCCTTAAGGCGATGCAGGCGTTGAACTACAACGACCTCCGAGCCGACCGTAACTGTGTTGCGATCGTGCAGGCGTTGGAAGCTATCCTGCAACGACAAGCAGAAGGCGATCCAAGTTGTGCCGTTGAGGTAAACACCAGCGAAGGAGGCCTGGTTCTGCGTTCGCCTCATCAATCCGGGCCAGTGATTTTATACGCACCCCGAGTTTGAGTAATGGACGATCGCCGGTTAATTCTGGTTAGCAAGTATTTGAGCCGCATCCTACGCCACGCCCCGTCTGATCTTGGGCTGGAGCTGGAGGTAGGCGGTTGGGTTCGCATTGATGATCTGCGAACCGGTGCAAGCCAAGACGGGTTCATCGTAAGCCACGAAGAACTCGAGCAGGTGGTTTCCGGCAACGATAAGCAGCGATTTAGCATTGATCCGACCGGCGAGCGGATTCGTGCGAACCAGGGACACAGTGTGAACGTGAATCTGGAGCTTGAGGCGACGCTGCCGCCCGAGTTCCTGTATCATGGCACTGCTCAACAATCTGTTGCAGCAATCTTGGCTCGCGGGCTGTTGAAGATGCGGCGTCATCACGTCCACCTCTCCGCCGAAGTAGCCACGGCAAGCAAGGTGGGGGCGCGGCATGGTCGCCCGGTGGTCTTCGAAGTCGCCGCGACTGCCATGGCCCAAGCAGACTTTACCTTCTTTCGCTCGGCCAATGGGGTCTGGCTGGTCGAGCATGTGCCACCGCAGTACTTGAGTTCCCTTGGATCCCGTGATGCACCCAGCCGAATCCCACCTGACCCAAGCCATTCATCACCGTCATGAGCCCCATTCGAATGCCACCCGTGACCAAGCCGCAGGGATTGAACCTCGATCCCTGCGGACGTACACCCCGACGCAGGCTGTGATTGCTCGTAGCGCCGGGGTCTTCCATTGGACTGTCGAAGGACGCCGATTGTACGACTTCTCTTCCGGGGTGCTGGTGGCAAATCTAGGGCATAACCCGAGTGGCTGGCTTCGCCGCTTTTTTGAACTGATGCAATGGACGACGGCATTCGATGAGATGCCCCCCCCTGCCCTGCCGATGACCACTTATAATGCGATCACGCCGTTAGAAGTCGACGCAAGTGCCCAGCTGATTGATTGCTTACGTCGATGTGCCGGTGGTGAACGGATGGAGCAGGTCTTGTGGGCGGCGTCTGGCTCCGAGGCAGTACAAAAGGCTCTTTGGGCAGCGCTAGCTTATGATCGCACTCGACCCATGATCCTGGCCACGCGTCACGGTTTCCATGGCAAAAAGGGGTTGGCTGGGGCGGTCACTGGGACGGAGACCGATGTCGAGCGCGACCCGCGTGTTCGATTCATTACCTTCCCGATGCAAGAGTGCCGTGATCTGAGCCTTCGTCACCATCACTTCGACCCGACCCCCTATCGGCAGGAACTCGAGAGCCTGTGGCGTCAGTTCGGTCGGCAAATCGGCACGCTGATTACCGAGCCCTATCTCGGTGGTGGCGGCTCTTATCACCCCCCCGCGGCGTATCTGCAACTCCTACAAGCCTTTTGTCGCGAGCATGACATTCTCTTCCTGCTCGATGAAGTCCAAGCCAACTTCGGGCGAACGCGAAATCTGTTCGCATTCACAAGCTACGGGCTAGCGCCGGACCTTGTGATTCTGGGCAAAGGCCTTGGGAACGGCGTCCCCGTGGCAGCGACGGTAGGACGACGGGATGTGCTGGGTAGCCTTCACTATGGCGAGGCTTCTGATACCTGGTCGGCAAACCCCTTATGCGCTGCGGCCGTTCTGGCCACCCTCGAGGCATTTGCCGCGGTAGACATTCTCGGCCACGTCCATGCGGTGTCCCCGATCATTGAAGAGGGCTTGACCAAGTTGAAAGCCTTCCCGTTCGTCGCTCACATCCGCGGTGAGCACCAGGGCATGGTCTGGGGAGTGGAAACCTGCGACTTTGCTGGAGTTTGCGCGAACGACTGGGCCAATCGCATCGTACTGGCGGCATACCAGGGCGCTGCCACCGAGTTGGGGGATGGGATTCATTTGCTTGGACCCTTGGCCGGAAAGGTGATCCGCATCGCACCGCCACTAGTCATTACCACGGCTGAAGCGCGGTCGGCCATGCAATTGCTCGATGCGTCCGTGGCTTGCCTCGCAGGGGCGATGCACGCCCACTCCTCAGGTCTACAGCGAGTTTGATGATGAGGAAGTGGGTAACCACGCCCTAGGCTGGAGAAATGATGTGACGGTTCTGAGCCTGGCCGAGACGCTCCGAGGCCTCAGCCTGAATGTGGCTGAGGCTTTGAACATGGATATTTGGATGTTCCGGGCTTCGCTGGCTGTCTTACTCGTCAGCTTGGTCTGTGGCATGGTCGGTGCCCTCGTTGTCGGCAACCGCATGGCCTTTTTCAGCAACGCGATGTCCCACTGTGCCTTCGCAGGGGTCGCTCTTGGACTGCTCACAGCGATACTGTTCGGTGCTGCCGAAGACCAGGGACTGATCGACTGGCTGGTCCCTTTGGTCATGGTCCTGTTCGCGGTATTGGTCGGGGCAGGGATCGCTTTCGTCCGGGAGCGTACCAATTTGCCTGCGGATACGGTGATTGGGGTGTTTTTTGCCGGGACCATTGGCTTCGGCGCATTATTACTTCGCGGCTTGAGTACCACCAGCTATTTTAACCCCGAGGCTTTCTTGTTTGGCAATCTGATGACGGTGGTCGACATCGATTTGCTTTACCTGCTGGCATTGTTGCTTATCACCCTCTGGTTTCTGTTTAGCCGATACAATCAGCTGGTTTTTGCCAGTTTTCAGCCAAGCCTGGCTCGCTCACGCGGGGTACCTGGCAGATTGAATGATTACCTGTTTATTGTACTGCTCGCCCTCATTGTGAATTTCTCCTTCCGATCAGTCGGTATCCTGCTCATCAATGGTATTTTGATCGTCCCTGCGGCCACAGCCAGCAACTTGGCCCGCAATATGCGACAACTTTTTTGGTGGACCGTGCTGCTCAGCGTGATCACTGGAGCGGTCGGCTTGTGGTTAAGCACAGTCATCGAAATCCCGCTTGGACTCGGCCAACCCATCGTCCCTGGTCCAAGCAGTGTGATCCTTCTGCTCATGGTATTTGCCTTCTTTGTTTCGATACTGTGGCGACAACTTGCCCATGGCTGGCGCTGAATCCGTTGTGCTTGTTTCTGGCAGCCATTCTCCGACAATAATTCTTATGAACCCCTGCCCCTGGCAAGGCGTACTTACGATAGCGAAATCATTCCGGCGTTCCAGCACGAGGCAATCTGGTGGAAGATAACGTCAAGGATTTTATCCTTATATTCACTTCTATCCTCTGGGAAGCCTTCCCATTTGTGGTACTTGGTGCCCTGGTGGCCGGCATTCTAGAGGAATTTGTCCCCCAACAGGCCATTAGCAAAATCGTACCCAAAAGTCGCTTTTTGGCGGTCCTTCTTGGTGGCGGACTGGGCTTAATCTTCCCTATGTGCGAGTGTGGCATTGTCCCGGTGATGCGGCGACTGCTTCGCAAGGGATTGCCGCTTGGCACTTGCATCGCCTATATGTTGGCTGGGCCCATCATCAATGTCGTGGTCATCTTGAGCACCGCCGTCGCTTTCGGACCGCACGGTATTGGGCTAGAGATGGTATTGTTCCGCGTTGGCATGGGCTTTGTCATCGCCTGTTCGACGGCTTTGATCGTGGAATACTCGCTATTCACCAAACACGGCTACGACCTATTGACCTCCGTAGCGAAGCCTCCTCAGATCGCAGCCCACCCGGTCAATGGCGACAATGGGCTTACCCACCATGGTGATGTCCATCCAGCCGAGTCACGAGCAGGTGAACGTCGGCCGGGTTGGCAGCGGCTCGGCAACGTTTCCGAGACTGCCCTTCATGATTTCGTTGATATCATGGTCTTCCTAACCCTCGGTTCACTGCTGGCGGCGTTTGCGAAACTGCAGATCGATCAGAACACCATCCAAGAGATTTCGACGAGTATGCCCGCCCTGGCCATTCTGAGCATGATGGGGTTGGCCGTATTGCTTTGTCTGTGTAGCGAGGCCGATGCCTTCGTGGCTGCGAGCTTTACCACCCTCAACCCTTCAGCCAAGCTCGCATTTCTAGTGCTAGGCCCCATGGTTGATTTAAAACTATTGTTTATGTTTACTCGCGTCTTTCGCTCACGCTTGATCTTCACGATCGTGACTTCGGTGGTCATACAGGTCTTTCTATTGAGTATGTTGGCTTACTTTTTATGGCAGTGGTTTGACTGGCCCACCTCCGCGATGATTTCCGGTTCAGCTGGCGAAACAAGCGTGGGTTCAGAAGGTTCGTAAATCGAGGTCCCAACGATGGTGCATTCCCATGCCCATGAGGAAAACTATTTCCTCGATCAGCTTTGTAGCGTGGCAATCTGTGGCGGGCTCGCTCTGGTAGCCGTGCTGCTATACACCAGTGGAATGATCGACGCGATCTTAGTGGAAGCGTTTCGCATTCCGGTCCTCGTCGCCGGAAGCATTTTGGGCGCTTTGGTGGCTGTACGGGCCATCACCCTCTGGCGAGAAGCAGGTGCAGTATCTGCTCATCAAAAGCACCATGGGCACGGCCACGATCATGGGCACCATCATCACAACCATGGTCATGCTCATAGCCATGACCACGACCATGAGCACAGCCACGACCATGACCACAGCCATGAGCACAGCCACGACCATGACCATGCTCATAGCCATGACCATAATTATGCTCATTCACACAGCCATGGTCATGACCATGGTCACGATCATGACCATGGCTGGAGCCCAGGTCGCTATGCCCTTTTGCTGTTGCCGATCGTGTTGTTTTTTATGGGTCTCCCCAACAAAGGCTTTAGTGCCGCCGGACTTCAGCGAATACTTGGAACCCAGAACGCTCTGGCGGAAGGTGGGGCAGACCTGATCGCGAAAAAAGACACGATCATCCTTGGTTTTTCCGAATTGAATGAAGCAGCACTAAGGGCTCGGACGCGAAACTATTTTGAAGGGCGTATCACCACTCTCTCAGGCCAGTACCAGCCGCTTGGTGATAAGGAATTCACTCTGTTTCGCTTAAAAATGACTTGTTGTGCAGCCGACACCATCCCGCTGAAAGTTCGGATTCTATCCCCAGAAAACGTAAACACACGCTTTCAGCTAGGCGATTGGGTCGAAGCCACTGGGCAGATTCAATTTCGCCAAGCCACTAACGGCTCATATGTCACCGTATTAGTACTCGAATCCGGCGAGGATGTCCGAGCGACTGAGCCACGCGCGATCTATGAAAGTTAATGACTGAACCCTCACGATTCGCACAGCGATCTTCTCTGCTTCCTGGGGTCGCTGTGCAGATTCTACTTGTCTCACCCTTTCCTGCTTCGCCACAATAACTGGTATTCATAGTTTTCACAACACTCGGACGTGAAGGTGATTGGGTGAGCGTAATGCGTTTTCTTGCTTGTGCCATTCCCCTATTGCTCATAGTGCCCAGCGATCTGCTTGCCTGTCCTTTTTGCAGCGCGCAAGGGCAGACGCTCCTGGGTGAAGTCAATCAGGCCGATATGATCCTGATTGGTACCTTGAAAAATCCACAGCGCGATCCGACCGACTATGCCGGGGGGACCACTGAACTGGATATCGAGCTGGTGGTCAAACCCCATGCGATCCTCGGCAAGCGTAAGCAGATCACTTTGCCACGCTATGTAGCCCCTGATCCACAAGGAAACACTCGTTTTCTGGTCTTTCTTGAGGTGTATAAGGATAAGCTTGATCCTTACCGAGGCATCCCCCTTGCCAAAAACAGTGACCTCGGCAAATACTTGCAAGGGGCCATCGCGCTTCGTGATAAGTCGATCAAACAACGACTCGCGTTCTTCTTCAAGTATTTAGACCACCCTGAGTCGGAAATTGCCAATGATGCCCTGACCGAATTCGCGAACGCTGATTATCCCGAATTACGGCCGATCTATGCCCAACTCCCGGCGGACAAAGTCGCCAGTTGGCTTACCGACCCTAAGACGCCGGCAAGTCGCTATGGGCTCTATGGATCGATTCTGGGGCACTGTGGAGACAAGCAACATGCGAAACTACTTCGGTCGATCCTGGACGATCCGAAACGCCGCTTCCTGAGTGGGCTGGATGGCATACTTGCCGGGTACATTTTGCTTGCTCCCGAGGATGGGTGGTCTTACCTCAAGAAGCTTCTTAGCGATCCCAAGCAAGATTTTTTGAATCGTTATGCTGGGCTACGCACAGCGCGGTTTTTCTGGAAGTACCGCACTGATGTGATTACCAAAGGGGAGATCCTCGAAGCCGTTGCGATTCTGATGGAGCAGGATGACATTGCCGACATCCCCATCGACGATCTTCGCAAATGGGAGCAATGGCAACTCAGTAAGAAGGTGATCGCGCTGGCGGGGAAGCCGACCCATCAGGTTCCAATTGTGCAGCGCTCGATTATCCGCTATGCCCTTAGCTGTCCCGCCAACGATGTTGAAGCGGCAGCGTTTCTCCAAGCGAAACGGGCCAAAGATCCCAAACGCATCAAAGAGATCGAGGAACTGTTACGTTTGGAACAAGAAGCCGCGGCGTCTAAACAACCTGCGAACAATCCCAAGCCCTAGCATACCAAGCGGCATGCTGAACAAGGGAGAAAGCACGATGCACATCCGACTGAGCGGACTCGCTCTTGCGGTCTGGTTGATCAGCACCGCCTCTCTGCCAGCGTGTTCGCTGTGTGTCGGGGACTTACAACGCCAGCTGACGCTTCGCGAGGAAACCCAGTTGGCCCAGATCGTGCTGATCGGCACTCTGCAAAACCCTCGATTGGTACCTGGTAGTGGCGGGCTGTCTGGGGGTGGAGCAACTGATTTAAAGATCAAAACGATCGTTAAGAATAATCCCTTTCTCAAGGGGAAACATGCCATTACCATCCCTCGGTACATTCCCGTGGATGCAAAGCAGCCGCCGCAGTTCATTGTTTTCTGCGATCTCTTTAATGGCAAACTTGATCCCTACCGCGGTACGCCACTCGGCAGCAAGTCACTGGCAACCTATCTTGAGCAGGCAATGAAGCTCGATGCCAAGAAGCCGCGGGAACGTCTCAAATTCTTTTATAATCATCTTGATGCCGAGGAGAGCGAGATCGCCCGTGACGCCTTCCTTGAGTTTGCTAAGGCTTCCGACCAGGATGTGGCTGCAGTCGCTAGCGAGCTCGATCCAGCAAAGCTCCGTCGCTTACTTACGGACACCGGTACCCCGGCTGAAAGGCTAGGAATCTTTGCCTATTTGCTCGGTGCTTGCGGGAAACCGACCGATGCGGAAGTACTGCGACAGCTGTTGGGCCAACGCTCCGAGCGGGTCAAGTCCGCCTTGAGTGGGCTACTCGGAGGCTACATCGAGTTACAACCGAAAGCCGGGTGGGCCTTAGCGTCTCAGATCCTCAAGGACCCCATGCGCAGCTTTTCCGAGCGTCTCGCGGTCCTAGGGACCGTCCGCTTCTTCCAGGCCTCCAAGGCCATGACATTTCGCCCAGCAATCCTGAGCGTTGTGGCACAGGTCATTCAGGACGGCGACCTCGCTGACCTCGTGATCGAGGACCTCCGCCGTTGGCAATGGTGGGATTTGACCAAATTGGTACTCCAACAAATTTCGAAACCGACGCATGCTGCCCCACTAGTTCAACGTTCGATTGTTCGTTATGCTCTTTCGTGTCCGAAGCCAGAAGCGAAGGTATTTGTGGCCAAGGTTCGAGAACAGAAACCCGCGTTAGTGAAAGAACTCGAAGAAGCGCTGGCTTTTGAAGCGAAGTAAAACCAAGCTCGTTAGCGAGCAAGGGTGATGCTGAGTTGACTGCGGACCATGGCAACCAGAACCAATTGCCAAATGATGAGGATCAGTCCGGCAATTTCGAGAAGGACCACGGAGCGAGCAGTAATCACCTCGGTGGCCACGAGAGTGGTGAGCCCGGCCACCAGGCTGAGCTGCACGAGCAAATAGATTAAAATAGCCGACCCCAGACGAGGAACTTCGAGTAAGCGTGCAGTGATCGTGAGAAATACGTTCCACGACACGCTAGCGAGCAGAGCTAGACCCAGGATCGTATAGCCAAGCACGCTGGAAGTGTCGTCGTAGCTACTCGATTTCGGCAAGGAATCGAAAATCACGTAGCAAACCAGCAGTAATCCAAGGAACAATGAGGTGAAGACACTCCAATTCCGCGCCCCGCTCTCCGTGGGAGCTGCATTACACATTAGACAACCTGTCATGATCGACCCTAATCCCCAGAAGACCAACGCCAGCAGTCCAGCTGTCAGGGTACCGACCAGCATCGCTGAGCGATCACCTGATTCAATCACTTCAAGATAGCTCAGAATGCGATGGGTGGTTCCCGCAACCAGGGTCAGGATCAGGCCGATGATCACTGCCATTAATCCACCACGGACACTCGCCCACTGTAGGAGCACAGCACCGCGCAATCGAGCGGCCGTGGCGGTCGAAGGAGTGCGTGCGAACTTGCCCCGGGGCCGCGGGGCACGCAGATCCGCGTTGCAAATATCGCAGACACCGAGATCCATCTCACGTTGCGTGAGCTTAATGCCACAATCGGGACACAGGGCCATACCGAAAGGTCCTTGAGGGAGGCAGTACTTCTTCTTTGTTCCTAGTCTAGGAAGCAATCCCTGCCTGGCAATTCATCACTGCTCGCGTTAGCGATCGAGAGCATAGTCCTGCGGACGGATCCCCTTTTTATGCCGGCCAACGCCGATCCGGGTGGGTTTGTACTCCCCAACAAGCTCGACTTTAGACTTCTTCGGAATCTGTTCGCCCATGCCCATCGCCCAGTAGCAGGCATTCACCAGTAGCCGACGGACGCCTTCATTTTGAAAGTCTCCCCCGTGACCGAGGGTGGTGGTAAACACTTTCCCGACTTTCCCCTGGTCGACCTGATAGGTCTTGGTCCACGCGATCGGCACCAATTTCCGATCTTTTCGCGGTGGATCCTCCGGCTGCATGCCCGTCAAGACTTGCCCCATGATCAGCGGTCTACTATCGCCACTGAGTGAGTTCAAGGCATAGACGTCGGAAGGTCCCCAGATATCATCGATGCCACGTACGATCGGATGGTCTTCCATCCCCTCGGCAATGAGTCCGCGGGTTGATTCGCGCTGGTGGCGGCCATAGTGCGCCACCCAAGTCTCGCCCAGGATGCGGCGGCCGAACCCCCCTTCCCAATCGGGGATTCTGCTCCGCGCGTCCCATTCGGGGTAGCTGTCGTTCTTGCGTATAAGGAAGGCATGGGTCGAGGTACGGAGTCCGACAATGGGCTTGCCCGCCTTGAGATAGTTGGCAATGTACTTCGCTTGGTCTTCGGGTAGATCACGAAAACGTACAAAAAGGACCATCAGGTCGGCCGATTCCAGCGCCTCGAGGCCCGGGAGGTTGTCCAGTTGCTCGGGATTGATCGTCCCATCCTCACGGTCGATCGGGAAGACCACGCTACACTTAAAGCCATGGTGTTTCGCGAGAATATGGGCTAACGCAGGAATCAATTCTTCGGAACGGTATTCTTCATCGCCACAAACCAAGACAATATGTTTTTCTTTTCCTGGGCCATCGAATCCATCGAGGACCAGACTTGGTTGCTCAGCGGTAACGACACTGTATAACGATAATGCAAGCAAAAGGTGCATGATACTCTGTCTCCGGCAAGTAGGAACTACTCGCCGCAAGATAAGCGCTAGCCGAGAGCTTGGCAAGAGGGTAGCTGGGCCCTCGGCGTCGCAAAGACTGCATAATCAACTCGCAATGAGCCGGTCTGCAAACTGCTTTCTGGCTTTTGCAAGCTTGGGACCGACGACCGCTTGACAATAGCCCTGGGTCGGATTTGCTCGAAAGTAACCTTGGTGGTAAGCCTCAGCCTTGTAAAAGGTCGGTGCCGGTTCGAGTTGGGTCACGATGGGATCCGACCAGGTTCTCGCCTCGGTGAACTCTTGGATCACTCTTTCGGCAGTCGCTTTCTGATCCCCGTCGTGATAAAAAATCACGGAACGGTATTGGGTGCCCACATCGGCCCCCTGACGGTTCAACGTCGTTGGGTCATGGATGGTGAAAAAGATCTGGAGCAGGTCTCGATACGTGATCACCTGTGGATCGAAGGTGATTTGCACAACCTCCGCATGACCGGTGGCACCGCTACACACCTGCTGATAGGTTGGATTGGTCAAGTTGCCCCCGGCATAGCCGGATTCGACCTTGTTGACGCCGCGGAGCTGCTCGAATACGGCTTCAAGGCACCAAAAACAGCCGCCGCCGAGAGTGGCGATTCCTTCCGTCCCCATCATTCTTCTCCTTTGTGTTCGGGTGGTGATTGCATCCCATAACGCTGCCAGGTGACATGATCTCGATCCAGGTCGAACAGCAATAATTGTTTCGTCTGGTAATCGCTGCCGATGTTGATGCCCCGCACCCCTGCCTGGATTCCCTCGCGTTGGAAGTGCGTGTGGCCACAGAGCGTGAGCACGAGTTGCTCGGCATGGCGCTGCAGTATCACTTCGAGGGCTCGGTTGCCTGAAAAGGCGAGCCAGAGCAATTCATCGAGCCCAGGATCTGTGGATCCTGGCGGATTCAGCATTTGCAGAGGGGGATGATGGGTCATCACCAATACCCGCGAGACTTGAGAAAGTGCCTCGGCCAAGTGTTGTTCGAAGTTGCCGACCACGCGGTCGGTAAAACTGACATCTGTGTCTGCCCATCGCACAAAATTCGCATCGTTGTGCTGACCTCGGCGAAAAACTTTCTTCTCCAGATGCCATTGCCAACGGGGTGTCAACGCCTGCAGGGCGGCTTGGGACCATGAGTAATCGTACCAGTTCATGGTTCCGACGATGGCGAGATCCTGCCCAGGAAGCCATAAAGGACCGTGATCGAGGTAATGAAAACCGTGCTCACGACTCAGGTGTGGTAACCGTTGCGAAAATAGTTTTTCGGAGTCTCCGCGGGGATCATCGGCGCGAACCCAAACATCATGATTGCCAGGTACGAGTGCCTTTGGACAGGGTAAATCCGCGAACAAACTTAAACAGGTTGCAAAATGGTCTTCGGTACCGATATCCCCGGCTAACAGAAAGAGGTCTGGTGGATTCTGGTGAAGATCCAAGGCGAGCTGGCGAGTCATCTGATCGCCTAGTGAATGCCGGCTGCCCCAATGGAGATCAGCGGTACAGGCAATACGCATAAGAAATTCGTGTTAGGGAGAATAAGGGAACCACGCGTGTGTTCCCTCATTCGACCGAATTAGGCCACGACTTGCAACTGGAAGGGAATGCGACCAATGAGGACGTCCTCGCGGCCAATGGACAAAAGACCTTGTAGTGGACCTGCAGGAAGTTGCGGATCGACCTGCATCTGAAAGGTGAGCAGACCAGGTTGCCCCTGCCATTCGAGCTGCTGTAGTTGGTCGGCGATCAAACAGCCCCCCACATCCGCAAACATGGCGATCCGAGTGCCCCGTGCCAACTGCTCGATCAGATAGTCCGCCCCCAGCGCGAAGGTGGTAGGGGGAAACGACATGGCCAGATTCTGGACTGTCGAGACGGCAAAGGGGTGATGACAGAATACATGCAACAAGGTTACTTCCCCTGGACGCACGCGCGGTGTCCCGAAAACGGAACATTGGATCGGTTCGGTCGCCTTGGTCCAGAAGAACAACGTATGTTGTAACTTCTTACCTATTGAGAGTGAAGGCGGAGGACCTGGCAATCGAATATTCAACCGGGTTGCGACCGGCACCGGCGTGATTTCCAGGGGCGCTGGTTCCGCGGCGGGATTGGAGGGTGCCGTTACACCTGGAGATTCCGCATCGGCGACTGTAGAAGCCTGTGGCAAGGGGTTGTCCGGCTCGGGCGGGACCGCCTGAGCAATGGGGAGATTGTCCGGAACCGCGGCCTGAGGAGGCAATGGGCGAGCGACCGGTGGATCGACGGGGGTTGGCTGATATTGCTCAGGACGTTGGATGGTCGACTGCGGCGGTGGCGTTTCTTCCCTTTGTAAATTCAAGGAAGAAGCGTCCGAGCGACGCGATCCGTCTTTTCGAGGCAGTGGAGGGGTAAATTCGATCTGATCGGGATCCTGGCCTGCACCCACCGGGCGATCGCGAAGAAAGCCTTTGTTTGGCGGAGAACGGTCGGGGGGCAATGGGTTGCTGGGCTTGACCAGTGGAGCGGCCGAGGAGTCGTTGCCATTCCCCGAGGCGGTCGCACGAATTGGAGGTCGAAGCATGGTGCCATGTGCCGAGGCACGCATCACGCTGGACATCAGATTCACGAACTCTTGAAGGTGGCTAAAACGCGACTCGGGGTTTTTCTGCATCAAACATTCAATTGCACCCGCCAAGTTGGTCGGGATATCAGTGCAAAGCGTTCGCAACGAGGTTGGGCTCTGGGTTTGGTGGGCGATCATCTTGTCCACCGCATTCCCTTCGGGGAATGGAAATTGACCGGCCAACGCATAGTAAAGTGTACATCCTAAGCTATATTGATCTCCGGCAGGGTTCCGGCGGGTTGGGTCGATGGTGCTTTCCGGAGCCGCGCAATCGAGCATGTTGGAGGTCGCATTGGCCGTCGAGATAGTATCGATCAGCGACTCTTCATCGTCAATATTCTCGGCCAGTAACGCCCCGATGCCGAAGTCAAGCAGATGAATGCTGCCGTCGAGGCCCAACTGGACGTTGGATGGCTTGATCAGTCCGTGGAACAGCCCCTTGGCATGAAAGCTCAGCAGGCCATCGGCCAGTTGGTGCCCGATCCGTGCCACCTCATGATACGGTAACGGACCATCCTCCTGGACCCGTTGTTGAAGGGAAACTCCCTCCACAAACGGCCAGACCAGATAGTGAACCCCAATGGCACTGCCGACATCCAAAAAAGGCACGATCACCGGGTGATTCTGCAATTCAGTGAACGCACGCACTTGCTTGCGGGCCAGCCTTACATTCCAAAGACTCCTTAACGGAAGTACCTTCACGGCATACGATCGATGATCCGCCCGGCCCAGTGCCCGATACACCGAGCCCATGCTGCCGACGCCAATCGACTCCACGAGGATGTACGGGCCAAGCACCAACCGCCGAGCATCCCCGTCTAAAACACGTTCGGCTTGAAATGCCGAGAGGAGCTCGTGCTCGACGAGGTATTGCGCCAGTAAGTAGGCATCTCCGTTGGGAAACTGATCTCCAAAGGTCGCGACCAGCGGATCGAGCTGTCCTCGTTCAAGCAGCCGGGCACGTACGATCTCACCGACCAGCCATTCACAAGTGCCCAGATCATTTGGTGTCATGGTGGCTCCGAGAAAACGCGGCGGCAAGCCGCTTGCGTCGTGCTGGTGGGCGGGTGCTGACAGTTCGCTCGGCGAAACTTACGTGTACAGCGATGCGAACTCCACGCATATTCTAGAGTATATGACGTGATCGACCGGGTGCAAAAAATGAAATCTTGCCCCAATCGCTGCACGAAGCTTGCCACAACCGCGCTCACCGGGGAGTTTACTCATTGTCTTATTCGAAGCCATAAACCTTCGCAAAGTTCCCTTCGTGAGATGGTGAGGGAGCCTGAGAGCCCACCGTACCTAGGCGGTTCTCTTGAGGAAATGTCTCAATCATAAGCTTGCGAAATTGGACTTCTTGCGGGACGCGATTGGAATGTAACTGAAGTCCAATGGGGGCAGCCTGAATCCGCTTGGGCAGCGGATCCCGCCAGTCCACCACCGCAGTGCCATTGACGGCCACACGAACCCGATTCCCTTGGGCTAAGATTTCCAGCTGATTCCAATCGTGTTGTTTCCCTACACGCTTCGCCGGGGCCGGATCTACTGGCAATAGATTGCGGCCAAACAGGTCGTACATGCCCCAGTTACTCGGAAACATCACCAGGTGGCCTGCATAGGTGTAGCGAACTCGTTCCTGACGAAGCTTTTCAGGGACAACCTCAGGTCCCACTCGCCCCCAAAAGGCGACCCCGGAATGCATTTCCGAAGTCACGAGTTTGGCCTCCAACGTCAGACGAAAGTCCGAAAACTTCCGCTTGGTGAGCAAATAGGTGCTCACTTTGATCGGCTGAGTATTCTTGGCCACGATGATGCCATCTTGGACACTCCATAGGTCGTCATATCCTTCCCAGCCGGTAAGATCCTTACCATTAAACAGATTCAGGGTCTCCGACTGACCTTTTCGCGGCGGGATCACCGGGACCTTCTTGTCGTCCGTCTTTGCACTTTGACCCACCAGGTCTGCGACATTACTCGTGAAGGCGATCCCCAGGATTAGCCATCCCCATCGATACATCATCATAGTCTCCTATGCATCAAGCGAACCACAAGCTAACTCTCGATCGAGCATACCGGCTCGATAAACGGCTGCCAATCTAATCAACGCATCATTTTATGCAAGCAAGACTTGATTCTGGGGAGGCCTACCCTGCCAGACTGCTCGGAAGTTGTTCCAGCAGAAGGTGAAGACTCGCTCCCAGGTTTCCACCGAGCCGACCGCCACATGAGGAGTTAAGACGACACAGTCCATGGTGCGAAGCGGGTTGTCCCAAGCTGGTGGTTCCACCTCGGTCACATCCAGGGCAGCGCCGAGGAGCCGTTGTTGTTGCAGTGCCTCGATCAAGGCGAGCTCATCGAGAATCGCCCCTCGCGAAGTGTTAATGAGAATGGCGGAGCGCTTGAGCATCGCCAGTTGTTCGCGACCAAGCAGATGCTGCGTTTGTGGCGTCAATGGAAGATGCAGTGTAAGAATATCCGAAGTGGTGAGTAAGGTCGACCATCCCACCTGGGTAATCCCAAGCGTTTGCTGATCCTGCGGTGCAATAGGTTTGCGTTGATACACTTGTACCGGGCAATCGAATGCCCGTAGGCGTTGGGCGACCTGACGGCCTATGGCACCAAAGCCAAGAATCCCGATCTGTTTGCCCATCAGTTCCCGATAGGTAAAAAAATCGGTTCCAGGGCAATCCATGCGCCAGCCGCCCGCGGCAACCCGTTGCCGTGCCATGGGAATTTTTCGGATCAACGCGAGGATCAACGCGATCGTATGCTCGGCCACGGCCACAGCGTTGAGCCCTGCGGCGGTGGCAAGCGGGACACCCCGTCGGTGGAGCATTGCAAGGTCCAGAGTGTCGTGCCCAGTATGGATTAGCTGGATCAGTTTGAGCTTTGTCGCTGCATTGAGTACCGACTCGGTGAGTACCGGATCCCCTCCGAGGAGAAAATCGGCATCTCGTAAGACATTCCGCTTCTCCGACTCCCCGGCAGCACTATCGATGACCTGCAACGTACACCCCTCGGGGCAGGTCCGATGGGCCATGGTTTCAAGCCTTCCACGGGCAACGGTCATAAGTACGACCTTAGCTTGCATACGTTGATCTCATCAGCGGACGCAGTACACCGCGGCGTGGAGAGTTTTGGCAGATGCAGTTGATAAACGATGGGTGAGAAAAAGAATCCGAAGAGCGGAGAGGGCGGGATTCGAACCCGCGGAAGGACTTTTGGTCCTTCGCCGCTTTAGCAAAGCGGTGCTTTCGACCACTCAGCCACCTCTCCTTTCGGTACTGAGTGTATCTTAGCAGTCCCCTGCCCTATCGCAAGACGTTTCGGCTCGATCCTGAGGCTCGAATCGGATTTCACACCGTGCCAACCGCGGCTCGGCTTCGTAGTTTGAACACATCTTTACCATTTTCGTGCTTCGTGCTGCTGGAGGCGAGGAGTATGCACTGGTCGCGAGTCTTTGTGCTAGTTGGATTGCTCCTACTCAGCTCAAGGGAGTCGGGATGGTCGCAAACGGACTTACGGCCGCGTGTATTTGCCATTACCAATGCCAAAGTGTTTTCCGAGCCGGGGCAGACCATCCCGAATGGCACGGTGGTAATCCGCGATGGCGTCATCGAAGCGGTCGGCGATACAAAGCTCGAGGTCCCTCCGGAAGCTATCCGCATCGATGGGTCCGATCTGGTCGTGTATCCAGGGTTCATCGATGCTTGTAGCCACCAGGGTTACGACATCAAGTTGCAGACCTCGGCCATGGGCGCACCAGCCGATACCGACTTTGACAGCTCCCCTTCCATCGCCACACGCACCGACAATCGCAAAGGAATGACGCCCGAATTTGAGGTACGTGTTGCCTTGCAGAGCAATGCATCAACCAATGACAATTGGCGCAAGCTGGGGTTTACGGCCCGCTTGATCGCTCCGGAGGGCAAGATCTTTTCTGGGCAAAGCACCTTGGTGAGTCTGAGTGATGCCCCGGTCCGTCAAGCTGTACTCCGTTCCCCCGTCGCTATGCATGCGGGATTTCAACGCAATGCAGCCTCAGGGGGTGATTATCCGCGAGCATTGATGGGAGTCATCGCCCATGCCCGTCAAACAATGTTCGATGCGGGGTATCTACAACGACTCGTTCAAGCCTATGAGCAACGTGGTCGTACCGGGAAACGGCCGCCCGTAGATCCCAGTCTCACAGCGCTGGGGGGTACCCTGGACCGACGTCAGACGGTGATTTTTGACGCCGACAGTCTCGATGAGATCCATCAGGCATTGGCTTTTGCTGAAGAATTCCAATTAAAAGCCATGATTTACGGGGGCCGAGAAGCTTGGAAGGTGGTCGACCGACTCAAAGCCACGGCGACCCCGGTCATCCTGCGGCTAAACCTGACTCAAGAACCCAAGCGCGTCAAAGAATTCCCCAAGCGGGTGCAAGAGGACCTCGCCCGTCAGCGTCTGAATGAAGCACGGTGTGCCTCAGTATTGCATGAGAATGGCATCACCTTTGCTCTGTGCACTGCGGGTCTGGGGGACGACCAACCCTGGGAGACATTCAAGAAAAACCTGCGGAAAATCATTGACGCGGGTCTACCGAAGCAAGTCGCTTTACGGGCTCTGACGATAGAGCCGGCCCGACTGCTAGGGGTCTTGCCTCAGGTTGGCACCATTACCCCGGGGAAAGCTGCTCATCTGGTGCTGATGCGAGGAGAATTTGCCGCGAAAGACACCAAGGTACACACCGTGTTCTCCGATGGAATTCGCTTCCCTTACGCCGACGAGGCAGAGGACTCAAAGACAGACAAACAGCCCAGCAAACCGAAGGAGAAAGACGGCGCTATCTCCGAAGAAGAATCGGAGAAACCAACCGAGAAAGTCGCGACGACAGAGATCGCCACGGAGCTGAAATCGGATCGGAAACCTGAATTACAAACTGGGGGCGATGTTTTGATTCGCCGTGCGATCGTGCTGACGGGGGTCGATGCGCAGGCACGGTTAATGACGGACATACTGGTCCGCGGAGGCAGAATCGCCGCGATTGGCAAAGACCTGGAACCCGACGCGGGCATGACCGTGCTCGAAGCGGAGGGGATGCATGTCATGCCTGGGATCATTGACACTCACTCGCACTTTTCAATTCGTGGCGGGGTGAACGAGTTCTCCCTCTCGGTTGTGCCGGAGGTACGCGTCCGTGATGTGGTCGCTAGTGATGATGTGCAAATTTATCGGGCCCTGGCCGGGGGAGTGACCACCGCGCGATTACTCCATGGCAGCGCCAATGTCATCGGTGGTCAAGATGCGGTGATCAAATTGAAATATGGTCAATCGGCAGGGAAGCTTATCCTCCACGATGCACCACGGGGAGTGAAATTTGCCCTTGGCGAGAATGTCAAGCGGACCAACGGCCGCTTTCCCAATACCCGCCTTGGTGTGGAAGCTGTCTTAATTCGTGCCTTTAGCGAGGCGCAGGCCTATCAACACAGATGGGAAGAATACCTTCAGAACAAGACTTCTTCCAATTCGGTCCCTGAGCCGCGTCGGGACCTCCGTTTGGAGGCCTTGGTAGACATTCTCAACGGAGATTTGCGTGTCCATTGCCACTGCTATCGCGCCGATGAAATCCTGATGCTTTTGCGTGTCGCTGACCGATTTGGCTTTAAGATCCAGTCATTACAGCACGTACTTGAAGGATACAAGATCGCGCCGGAGATTGCCGCTCACGGAGCTAGCTGCTCACTATTTAGCGACTGGTGGGCATATAAAATCGAGGCGTTTGATGCAATCCCCTACGCGGCTGCGTTATTAGACGAGGGTGGGGCTGAGGTCTGCCTGAAGTCCGATAGTAATGAGCTAGTCCGACATATGACCCAGGAAGCGGCAAAGTGTGTCAAGTATGGCGGAATGAGTGAGCTAAAGGCCCTCCAAGCTATCACGTTGATGGGAGCAAAACAATTGGGCCTCGCCGATCGAATCGGAAGTATTGAAGTCGGCAAGGATGCAGATCTGGCTATCTTCAATGGGCATCCACTTAATTCCTTTGCTCGCTGCGAGATGACCCTGATTGAGGGAGAAGTCTTTTTTCAGCGAGCCAACAGGCTCGCTCCTTCGCCGATTGCCCAAACCGGCCCGACTCTACCGGTCAATCGGATGCTCCCCATCCCTCGGAATCCCCAAGGCCGCTATCGGATCACAGATGTGAGCATCCATCCGGTATCTGGCCCGCTGATCGAGGGGGGCAGTATTCTGGTCGAAAACGGCAAGATTACCAAGGTCGACGCATCCAACAACGCAACCGAATTAGACGATCCAATCACTGTTGTGTCTGCCAAAGGGATGCATGTCTATCCGGGATTCATCGATGCTGGGACGGTGTTGGGGCTGACCGAATTAGGTTCGGCCAGCGAGACCCAGGATTACTCAGATAGTGGCGATTTCCAGCCAGACTTACGGGCTGCAATCGGTATCAATCCCGATTCCGAGTTGATTCCTGTGACCCGGGCCAATGGAATCACCACGGTGGTCACCCGACCTACCGGTGCAATCATTGCCGGACAAGCGGTGTTGTTGAATCTCGACGGCTGGGTGCCGAGTGAGATGACCATTATCGATCGACTCGCCTTGCAGGTCGAGTTACCGCGGGTGTCACGGCTTTTCCGAAATGTCCCAGGTATCCCGCGTTTTGCCCGGGGACTCCAGCGGCGGGAGCGGGATGCCAAGGTGGAGCGTTTGAAGCTGCTATTCGAGCAGGCCAAGCGGTATTCCGCGGCCCGGAGAACCAAGGCTGACGCGCCCATGAATCCTCGACTTGAGGCGATGATTCCTTATGCCGAGGGGACCAAACCGGTGATCATGCAAGCCTATCGGCAGCCCGATCTAGAAGCCGCCCTGGATCTAGCGGAGAAGCTTAACCTCAAGATCATCCTCTCCGGAGCGACCGATGCATGGAAGATCGCCAACCGACTGAAAGAAAAGGATATCCCCGTCATTCTTGGACCGGTGATGAGCATGCCAGGCGCCGAGCACGATCCCTATGATGCCCCATTTGTCTGTGCTGCGAAGCTCAAACAAGCCGGAGTTCGCTTCTGCCTGTGCTCTGAACGGGATGCCAGCAATGCCCGAAATCTGCCCTACCAAGCGGCCATGGCAGTGGCCTATGGCCTGTCTCCGGAGGACGGCTTGAAAGCCGTGACTTTATCTCCAGCACAGATCCTCGGCGTGGCCGATCAACTTGGCAGTATCGAGGTTGGCAAACGTGCCAACTTGGTGTTTACCAATGGCAATCTGTTGCAAGCGACCACCCAGGTGGTCGGCCTGATGATTGATGGGAAGCCAGTGGCTCCGACCAATAAGCAGACCCGATTGTATGAACGGTATCAACAACGATTAAAGGAGGTCCGTGCCGGCCAAGCACCATTGGGGACCAATTGATTGAAACTTCCTCCCCGATTCGCACCGGCCGATGGTAACCGTGCAAAGGATAGTCATGAGCGATGCAGTAATGCCGAGCCCTCCGCAACCTCTGACACCATACCAGCAACGAGTGCTCGGGGTGTTGGTCGAGAAGGCCAAGACAACTCCCGACATCTACCCAATGACGATTAACGGTCTGGTGACAGGGTGTAACCAGAAGTCCAATCGCGATCCGGTTATGGACTTGGCGGATGATGAAGTCGAGGACACGCTCGCCGAGCTACAAAAGCTCGGTTTGGTCACGTGTATTCAAGGTGGTCGAGTCGAGAAATGGCGGCATCAGCTGTATGACGTCTGGGTGGTCAATCGTCGGGAACTGGCGGTTCTCACCGAATTACTCTTACGCGGTTCGCAAACATTGGGAGATTTGCGGAGTCGTGCATCCCGGATGGAAGCCTTGGAATCGCTCGAAGAACTACGCGAAGTGATGACGCCACTGGTCGAACGGGGGTTGGTCATCTATCTCACTCCAGAGGATCGGCGCGGGGCGGTGGTCACCCATGGATTTCATGGACCCGAAGTATTGGCGGCCCTGCGTGACGGTGTCAGTCAGCCGACTGAAACCAACGTACGCCCCGGAGGAGCTGGAGCTCGTCCGAGCCCCGAAGCCTTGCGAGCTTTGGAAGAACGACTCACAGCTCAGGAAGCTGCAATGAATCAACTCCGCGAAGAGGTCGCGGAGTTACGTACGCTGGTGCAAACGCTACGGGCAATTGCGTCGGACGCATAAGGAAATTCCTTAGCCTGGAACCTCCGTAGAGTTTGCACAGGGTGCTCGAGTCGATCGTTTTTGATGAGGTGACTTATGTCAATGTTTATTGGAGAAGCCCTTGTTGGCAGTGGAAATGAAGTCGCGCATATTGACTTGTTGATTGGTACCAAAGATGGACCTGTCGGCCACGCCTTTGCCCACGCCCTGTCCACCCAATCCCATGGACACACAAACCTGTTGGCAGTGATTACCCCGAACCTGGTCTGCAAACCGGCCACGGTGATGATTACGAAAGTGACCATCAAGGGGATGACTCAGGCAGGCCAGATGTTCGGTCCAGCGCAAAAGGCAGTGGCCAAAGCCGTGGCCGATGCGGTCGAGAAAGGCGTCATCCCCAAGGATCAAGTGGAAGATCTGGTGATCGTCGCCGGTGTGTTCATCCACCCAGCCGCTAGTGATAATACCAAGATCTACCAGTTTAACTACGAAGCCACGTATCTGTCGATCGAGCGTGCGATGCGGGGGGAACCGAAGATCGATGAGATCCTGAGCAAAAAGGATCACGAAAAACATCCGATTTTCGAGAGCTAGTCCCACGACACGATACGGTGACGATGGATATCCCAGGGGGCTGGTCCGGCCCCCATTTGCATTTGCTGGTGCTCTACGGAGGGTTGTTGATGGCTCTTAGCATTCCGGTCTTCCTTGGGTCCGTTCGCAGTGAACGGGTGGGTAACAGGGTGGCCACCTTTCTCGTCGCCCAGTTGCAGCAACGCGGCCATCAGCCAACCCTGATCGATCCAGTGGTTTATCCACTGCCATTGCTGGACAAAATGTACAAGGAGTATCTTCCAGGGCAAGCACCGGAAAACCTTGAGCGGATCGCCCAAATAATCAAAATTGCCGATGCGCATGTCATTGTTTCGGGAGAATATAATCACTCCATCCCACCAGCGTTGTCCAACATTTTGGATCACTTTCTCGAGGAGTGGTTCTTCCGCCCGTCAGCGATTGCATGTTATTCCCCCGGAAGCTTTGGCGGTGTGCGCGCAGCCATGCAACTCCGGATGATGCTCAGCGAATTGGGGATGCCCAGCATCCCAACGATCTTGTCATTCCCGAAAATCACCGATCTTCTTGATAGTGACGGCCAGCCGTTGAGCGAGCGGCCACGAAAGGCGGCGAGCAAATTCATCGACGAACTGGAATGGTATGCCAATGCTCTCAAAGCAGCCCGGGCGCAGGGGACACCATATTAAGCACCTTTCACTCGGCGGCTAATTGCCGAACAGCTTTGCCAGCTGCAGACGGACTTCCTTGGAATCCGCCGCTTTGACGATCGCAGCGTTCGCCTTCGCAAGCAAGTCTTGCTCATAATTGGGTCGGAATCGGTCGAGAAAGTGCATCAGTCCTCTGCCAAGACGGTCGGCTCCATCCCCTCCCAGGCCAAGCACGTGGTCAAAATCTAATCCGGAATAGCGGACATTCGCGCGGGTGACGCGGATGCGAAAAACAAGGTCGGGGATCAACTGGCCATCCCGGGCATCCAACCGAGCGGTGCTCTCACAAAACAACTGTGCAACTATCTTACATTTCGCGCGCGTCGAGCCGGAAAAGAGCCGAACGCCCGAACGCCAATTTTGCTGTTCGTAATGAATGCGTATGTCGCAGGCCACCCAAAGCTCGAACGTCGACGTACCCGGTTGTGGTGAGTGCACGCGATGCAATGACAGCAAGAAGGTTTGTGCAGGATTGATCGCTTCCACCCGAACATGCCGCCAAACACCATGGTTTTTGGGCTTTTTTTGCAACTTGGGGCGCAGCAACACGCGGGCGGGACGCCAGGTCAAGCCGTTGGCGGTCCACTTCTGTTCTCCCCAGTCAAAACGCTTGTCGTAAAGCGGCCTGGGCATTTGGGCAAGGGCGAGGGACCGCAGGGTGAGAGCAAGCGTCTCGGACGGGCCAGGTTCACTCGCTTGGGCAGAACCGCTCAATACCAACCCCACGAGCAACACGGTACATCGATCCATGATCACCTCGATGCTGATCCTCGATGCTGGCGAGAAGCGGGCCGATCGTTTCAACGGTACCGTTGCTGTCTCGAGCGACAATTCGGTTGCTTTCATACATGAAACCCACATTTCTCCTGGAGTTAGACGGATGGGGTACCGTGACTTGCGCTCCTGTGTCGATGATTTAGAGCGTACTGGACAATTGGTCCGTATTCCGCACGAAATCGATCCACATTTGGAGGCAGCGGAGATCCAGCGCCGGGTGTTTCAGGCCGGGGGCCCTGCATTACTCTTCGAACGGGTCAAGGGCTGTCACTTCCCCATGCTCAGTAATCTGTATGGAACGATCGCACGAACGCGTTTCCTGTTCCGCGACCGGATCGAGACGGTACAACGGCTGATGGAGCTCAAAGTCGAGCCGCCGCGGGTCATCCAACAACCCTGGCGGTATCGGTATGTCCCATGGACGGTCTTGAGTGCCTTGCCCAAGTGGGTTCGACGCGGCCCAATCTTACGCCACCAGACCAAGCTCGATCGATTGCCACAGTTGGTCTGTTGGCCGAACGATGGCGGTGCCTTTATTACCCTCCCCCAAGTCTACAGCGAACACCCAAGCAAACACGGCTGGCGTCACTCGAACTTGGGGATGTATCGGGTGCAGATCAGCGGCAACGAGTATATCCCCAACCGCGAGGTGGGTATGCATTACCAGATCCACCGTGGGATCGGGGTGCACCACAGTGTAGCGCTCGAGCGAGGCGAAAAACTGCGCGTGAACATCTTCGTCGGTGGTCCACCGGTGATGCCCTTGGCAGCAGTGATGCCACTCCCAGAAGGAATGCCCGAATTAACGTTTGCAGGTATGTTGGGAGGACGTCGGCTGCGGCTGACCCGTGCCCGCCTCGATGATGGTAGCTGGTCGCTGCCCATGCCTGCAGAGGCTGACTTTGTCCTGGTTGGATCCATCGATCCTAAGGTGCTCAAACCCGAGGGACCGTTTGGCGATCATCTTGGTTACTACAGCCTCAGCCACCCCTTTCCGGTTGTGCAGGTGGAACGAGTTTATCATCGACCCGATGCGATTTGGCCATTTACCGTGGTCGGCCGTCCTCCCCAGGAAGATACCTCATTCGGCAAGATGATTCATGAACTCACCGGTCCGGTGATTCCGAGTGTGATCCCGGGCGTCCATTCGATCCATGCTGTCGATGCGGCGGGGGTGCACCCTCTTCTCCTAGCGATCGGGAGTGAACGATATGTCCCCTACGCTCACAAGCGGAAGCCCCAAGAGCTATTGACCTGTGCCAATGCAATACTGGGCCAGGGACAGTTGTCGTTAGCCAAATATCTGTTGATCGTCGCGAAAGAGGATGACCCGGATCTAGATATCCATAATATCCCGGCGTTTCTGAATCATCTGCTCGAGCGGATGGATCCACGTACCGATCTGCATTTCCAAACTTGCACAACTATTGATACTCTCGATTACACGGGCACCGGGCTGAACGCCGGGTCGAAGGTCGTCATTGCCGCTGCAGGTCCCCCACGGCGTACCTTACCTAAGGAAATGCTCTCCGACCTATGGCTACCGCAGGGTTTTTGCGATCCGCGGATCTGTTTACCGGGGATCCTGGCCGTGGCAGCACCCGACTTCGCCAGTGCTCCCGCGGCTGCTGTTGAGTTCGCGGCGAACTATTCCGCAGAACATGCTATCAATCAATTTCCATGGATTATTTTGGTCGATGACAGTTCATTTGCCGCCGAGCGATTGCACAATTTTCTTTGGCTAAGTTTTACTCGGAGCAACCCCGCCAACGATTTGCACGGAATCGACGCGTTTGTCGAGCATAAACACTGGGGGTGTCATGGCTCGGTAGTGATCGATGCTCGAGTCAAACCGCATCATGCACCCCCGTTGTTCGAGGATCGGGCCATCGCACGCCGCGTCGATGCACTCGCAGTTCGTGGTGGCCCTCTTGCAGGGTTGTGGTAATCCCTACTTGCCGCCGTCCCCTTGTGGCCGAACCTTTGTGGGTGGTGGCTGGTTCCCCTTCGGTGGAAAGTTGCGCTGCTCTGGGGCGCGATTTGGAACCGCCCGCTGCACACGCTCGACCTTCCAGCCTTTGGGGGTTGGTGGGGCGACGAACATGACATCGTCGAGCGGCACATTCGGCTGCAGTCGCTTCAGAGTCATGGTCGTCTGATTGCCGTTGGGGTGAGCAAACCAAATCCGCGCGGGGAGCAGTTCGTAGCTCACCGGTACTTGCGGAGTGGGTGGGCGTTTGTATAGTACGAGTTCAGCCTTGATAAAATCCTGTTGGTCGCGTGGGGAACGTGGCAAAATTTGTACATAATAATACCAGTCATCTTCTCGTGCGAGAGCAAGCTGATAGCGTTGTTTGGCTTGTTGCGCGCTCATCCCAGACAAAAGCGCGAGAATGGTATCGCCTTCGGATTTGCCCTGAGGATTTTGTGGAATTTCGTAGACACGAATCCGCTTCGCCCGGGCTTCATATTCGTATATGAATTTCCCTGAAGAGATGATCTTCAATGCGTCGCTCGGCTGCTTTGGGTTATTGAGTTCCAGGATGAGCCGGTCAGGCCTCTTGAAGTGAAAAGTGCCTTTTTTGACGGTGGTTTTGCCCCAAGTTTTATCTAAATCGGCCTGTTCACATTCGGCGACCAGAGTCTGGGTCGCCCGCATTTTCTGTTCCCAAGCGATTAGGAGCTGGTCGAGCTTCGAACTGCCTGCGGCAGGAACTGGAGTCGTGGTACGATTCTGAGCGAGAACGGGAACGGCCCCAAGTAGCAACAGGGTCAGGGCCAGGCCGGGGGTGCGCATGTCGATCTCCCAAATAAACCTCGCGGCGCGACGCCGCCTATGTCGGCTGCACCGTATAGCATTTCGTTCGGACCCGACAAGATGGACTGGCCGCGCGGGACCGACCGATCCCGCGCGAAGATGAGAAGGATCAGGTGGTGATCGAAGGGGAGGCAGGAGGTTCAAAACCGAGTTTGGCCAAGATTGTCGCCGCACGGTTGGCGTCATCGACCGTATCGAAAGTGACAAATCCGACGAAGTGACCGTTCATGACCGTGAGCGTAGAACCATGTATGTTGATTTTGTCATGCGCCCATGCGGAGAGCAAGCGGTGGGCCAGTCCGGCATGATTATCGCCCTCAAGACGCATTACAATCGGAATCTCCGTCTCGTGTAAACCCACCGACTGGGCAGCCTTAACTTCACCGGGTAACTGAATGGGCGCCACGTAGAGCATGCCCATTCCGGGCTTGTCGGGAAGGCGTTGACAGTAGACGTACTCCAGATTCGCGCCGGCATCTGCCAGATCGGCGAGCTTGCTAGCGACTCCACCTGGGGAATCATCGACTTCACCGTACCAAACATGGACCCGGTGCATTTTGAAGCTCATGATAGTGTCTCCTTCTAGCGGACTTGCAGGCTAGCGAGGAAGGGGTAGGAACCTGAACGCAGGTCCCTACCTCGATCATACGCTAGATCTACCAAAAGTCTTCATGTTTCTGGGGATTTTTTGCCCCAACTCCCTTGTTATGCTGAATTAAGAGGTTCAGTTCAAGGATCGGTATTGGCGAAACCAGGAGACCAGTGATGGAATTCTGTCGCGACGGCATCCATTTCGATTACCCAGAGCAATGGACGCTTGAAGAGGAGGACCATCCCCATGGCTGGACGGCAACCTTCCAAGGTGAGGGGGCGTCTTTCGCGGTATTGCATCTGCGCGATGATGTGATCGATCCGTCCTTTCTCGCCGAACAAGTGCTTGAAGCGTTTCGGGAGGACTATCCGACCCTGGATGTGGAGGAAACAGTGGAAACCATGAGCGGTATCCCTGCGCTGGGACACGATCTGGAGTTTATCTCGATGGATGTCACAAGCTCTTGCCAGACCCGGAGCTTGTATACCCCGGTTGGATGTCTGTTAGTCCTATTTCAGGGTCCCGATACGGAAGACACGCAAGGGGTTTTTGCCTCAATGCGCAGCAGTTTGCACATTGATGAGGAAGAAAATGATTACCACATCGGGGAATAAGAATCTCGATGCACTGGTTTTTTCAAATCTGGTTAGCATGTTTGATACTTGACAGTCTGCTGGTCGGGTTGCTGATGATCGGCACCCTTCTCGTCTATCACCGGCGCATCCGCACCGCGGACCCCGAAGAGGCGTCGACCACATTTCGGCTGCTGATCGAAGGGATTGTCGTCCTTTTCCTGCTGGGCGTCCTGGTGTATGGCGGCTTGATCGGCTTGGCCTATCTGACACTGGCTCACGAACCTAGCTAACCAACTTGGGATCGATCTGCTCGCGATCGACCGCTTGGGAGGCCTCGACTTCCTTCCGCAGTTCCGCGATGTCCTCTAACAAATCGCGGATCTCTTCTTGTTTGATCCTCAGCTGATCCTCCAAGTAGGCGAGCCGCTTTGCGGGAGTCCGGCCAAGAATCCGGCCAAACACCTCAAGGAGTAAAAACGACTGCCAGCCCTTCATGAGCAAGCCACGCAGTCGATAGAGCCTACCCAGGCGGCTTATTTGCGCGGGGGAGAGGGCTCGCCCTAGCCGGAACAATCGGGCCAATGGGGCAATATTCACCCATTGGGTCAAGACAAACTCCAGGGTCGGCAAGATCACAATGGCCAGGTCGAGCCAACGACGTCGCAGGTACTCGAATATACTCGGAGCAACCGAGATCTTGACAATAAATTCAAACGCAAATGCGACCCAGATAATGGCAATACTCGCTTGAAGCGAAAGCCGCAGAGGAGTGTTTTGATTAATCACATCAGACTGTAAATATTCGATGACAAACAGTGGGAGGATCGCCACGGCGAACAATACCATCGGGATGGAAAAAAGCCGCTCGAGGCGCTCAGGGAGTTTTCTATCCATCCATTGCCAACTAAGAATGGGATACCAAATCTGTCCGCGGCGGAGCAGACTCGGGGCCCCCATTCGAAAGGACGGCATCAGAATGTATAACAACGTTCGCCAACTCTCTTTGAACCGCACCCCGCCGGCCAAGAAGAACAAACGAAACAATGCCTCGGACACGATCACCGACCAGATGATCAGCAATACCCCTTCGATGAGGTTCTGTTCGGAGACGGTGATCGCTCCGACCTCGACCGTATACCGTCCCGAAGGAGAGGAATCGGTCACATTAGTGCGATGGATGAGGCCAGCCACCACCAATAACCAGACAAAAGCGATCCAAAACATCGGACGGGCTAGTGGATCGTAGGCTTGTCCCTCACTACCCGGCGGGATTGTCGGTGAGGGTTCCTCCTCAACATAAACGGATGGATCGAGACTCGACGAATCTGGAGACGCATGCATCGCAGGCTCCTCAGGGTGAATGTCGGCAGTGCGCTGGGGCTTTGTCAATCATCGTTGGCAAGGTGTCTGTTCACTTCTGGGTATTCTCGGTTCACAGCAAGGAGAAGTGCTCGAACCACCACTTCACCACCCAGCCGACGAGCACCAGCTGGAGCACAACGATCGTCCAGAAAAGGAAACGAAAACTGCCCTTGATGGTTTTATGGCGAAATGTCCGCATGCCCGTGTAGGCTCCCAGACTGCCACCGAGCACGCTTAATGTATGCAGGATTAGTTCCGGAATGCGGCGTGCGGCATGTCGTGCCCGCCACTTGTCCCACCCGTAGTAGGCAAACGTGGTGAGGTTGACACCTAGGAGCCAAAAGCCCAATAGCGCACGAGGATCTTCCGAACGGCTGAGCAGGTACCAGAGGGTCGCACTCGCCACAAGGCTCAGGACCACGGCCAAGACGAGATGGATTCCCAAGTGGGAGCGTTTGCGAGGGCTCCAGTTGAGCATAGGAAGGCGATCCTTTCCGGTTGCGTGAGTCAACTTGACAGGGGCAAAGAGCATTGCTATCTCCCAACCTTCATCCTCTAGCAGTGTATTCGGTCGAAGAATGCAACCATCCTCCGCGACGCGCGGAGGAGACCCATTATCGGCGAGGTCGTCCATGCTACGAAGCGTATTTGCCGGACGCCAGATGCGGGTCATCACCCTAGGATGGCTTTTGCTGGGCCTCATGATGGGATTAGGCTGTGTCCGCTTCGATCGAATTGGTACAAACAGTTTTCGTTCAGCTCCCTTCGCCGCGATGTTCACGTCGCGCGATCCCTCGGAAGTGATCCGGGACCCCAATAGTACCGGTGATGAGCTGACCGAAGCGATGCACAACTTAGACGAACCTCTTGCCGAAGGCGGTAATGAGGAAGAACAGGAAGAGGTGATCCAATTTCTCAGTCAGATGGCAATCCAGGATGAGCGTGCCCTTTGCCGTCTCATGGCAATTGACACCCTAAGTCGGTTTAAGGATCCCCGAGTCCCCGACATCCTGATCCGCGCTTATCACCATGCCGAACCGCAAGCGACGCCTTCCGACGCATCACCGCGTCACTACATTAAATTGGCCAATCACGAGACCCCCATGTCGATGGATCCCGAAGGCTTCGTGGCCCTGGACGACAACCGTTTTGCTCCACAAACAATTACCCGGATCCGCTGTAAGGTACTCCAAGCTCTTGGCAAACTCCGAGCCGAACAAGCTCTGCCGATGCTCACGGAAGTCGCCACCCGTCCGATCAAGATCGACCAGAAGCGTGGCAATATCCTCGCTCCAGTACGCTCGTTATCTAGTCAGCAGCAACAAGACCTTCGCTTAGCCGCAGTGCGTGCACTGCGTGAATACCCGGCCGCTTCTCCAGCGGCTCAGCCACTCGTGAAACTGTTGCGAAGCGATGATGTGGCGCTTCGCGATCATGCCCACGATGGCTTACAGATGATGACCGGTCGCGATCTTCCAGCGGAGCCGCATCTTTGGGAAATGGCACTCGGACAACCTGTGCCCGGCAAACCCAGTCAGACCATCCCCCAACATCAAGAGATTTCCACCGTCGGGTGGAACCGAGATTAGTTGCTCGGCTTAGGGCGAGGGTCGGTCGATGCGGAGGCTCTGATCCCCGACTAGACTTAAATACATACCGAATCCTTGTGGTTGCTCGATCAAACGTACCACAATGGTATTTCGCCCCCCACGCAGTTGCACATGCACTTGTTTCTGCTCCGGCTTGGGCATGGTTGGCGTGAATTGTTCATGAGCAAGCTGCTGATTGACCCAAATGCGTGCTTGACCACCGATGCCTAGCAGCAACGTCGCTTTCTGTGGATGCAACGAATCAACATTAAATCGTACATATGCAGACTGCTGTTCACCGGAGAAGACCCCACTTAGATCCAAATAACCGTTTGGCTTGACGGTGACCGTCTGCCAAGCAAGTTTGGATTGCGATTGCCCGATCGTGTAGTGAGGCTGCGTGGGATCCTTTTCGGGTGCATAGTGGCCTTTCCAGTGACTAGGGAATGGGCCGATCACCTCGAATGTGAATGGTAAGCCCCGCAGTCTCTCCTGGCTGACACGATCTTTGAGAAAGGCCATGAGGTCGATCAATTCGGCATAGGATAACAGTGCCGTCACGTTATCAGGCATCAGGGACTGCTTGGCGACCACCAGCTCCTCCAGTTCGTCGCGGGGAATACGCACCTCTTTGCCATTACTTTCACGAAGAATCACCTCACGATCGTTATCCTTAATCTTCAGACCTGTGTACAGCTGTCCCGACAGGGTGGCTGCCTGATAGGTCTGATAGCCCTCCTTAATCTCCTTACTGGGTTCGAGCATCGCTTCGAGCAGCTTGTCTAGCGTGTGAGTTTCCCAAATGCGGGTGAGGTCGGGGCCAATTTGGCCACCCACCCCTTCCAGCTTGTGGCAACGGACACAAGCAAGCTTGGCAGCATCGAAATACAGTGTACGTCCACGTTTTGGATCCCCTTGAAGCACCATTTCCTGGCGTATCTTCTCGACTTCGTTGGGGGTGAAGCGAACGTTGAGTCCGGTGGTCATCACCTTGGTAAGCAGCTCACGCAATTCCGGACGACGGACGAAATGGGTCTGCAGTAATTCTGAGACTCTCGGAAGTGTCGACCGGGGCAATTGCCCCGCCAAGAATGTCTCTGCGACCAACTTTGCTCCCTCAGGGCGAGTCCCCAGGATACTCATCGCCTCATCCCGGAGCTCTGGACGTGGAGTCGTAGGTAGAAGCTGTGTTGCCAAGGCAAAGCCATCCTTGGGAACCAAGGTGGCCAAACTCCGCAACGCCTCGACTCGAATGGCGAGTATCAAATCACTCCGCACCATCGACTCTAGGGTTCGTGCCACACGCTGGTCCCCGATCGACCTCAGGGCCCGTATCAAGGCTAATGTCTCGGGTTCAGAGGGTTGATGGCTCGTAAGCCGTTCACGGAGCGGTTCCGCTAAAGCTGTCAACTGGCTTCGTGCCACCGTGTCAATTGCAGCCAAGCGAACCGATATACTGGGGTGGTCGAGTAAGCGTTGC
This sequence comes from uncultured Alcaligenaceae bacterium, assembly GCA_964410665.1. Classification (GTDB taxonomy): domain Bacteria; phylum Planctomycetota; class Planctomycetia; order Gemmatales; family Gemmataceae; genus CAYPIE01. The sequence goes on along the minus strand of CAYPIE010000002.1, from coordinate 21,026 downwards.
AGGTAGGCAGTCACCGGACGTGGATCGACGAAGTCCAAGTTCTGCAAGACGCGGAGCCCTGCCTCATGGATTTCCGCGGGATGGGTTCCGTCTCGGAGATAGTCCACCAAGGCGATCACCGATAGTGGAGGCTCGAGTTGATAGTTGAGGAATGATTGAATTAATGTCACACGTTGCCGACGAGTCAAATGGGGGTGGTTGAGAAATCGGGTCAGAGCTTCGCCTCCCGGACGAATCCGAAACGCCTGCATGGCAGCCACCGCCTTGGCACGCGCTTTTTGATCCCCGGAATTCACCAGGTGCAACAGCTCCTGAACTCCTGAAGCACCAGTTCGCTCGAGCCCCCGGAGGATGGCATCCGCCAGAAAAGGATCAGATTCATCATCAAATCTCCATACATTAACAAGTGTACTCGGAGCGAGTTCGCCACCGACACGTCCAATGGCCAAGACAACCGATCGACGGACCATCGGACTGACATCCGCCAGACTTTGGACAAGTGCCTCGGCCACCTGCCGGTCACCGGGTTGAACGTGTATTGCCAAGGCATCCACTGCGAGGCGACGAAGCTCCGCCTCAGAATCATTGAGAAGATTCAGACACGTTGTTCGTACCCTTGAATCCCAAGCTTGTTGAGCAGCGCCCAAGGCCATAATCCGGGCCTCAAGCGACTGGTCAACATCTGAAATAATACTGATTAGTTTTGGCAACAACGACTTTCCCTTGCCAACCAGCGCAAACTGCGCGATGCGGCGATCACTCAGGTTGGCGGCTCCTAGGCTAGCCAGAAGCTGTTCGGTAGATTGCGCGGTGATTCTGGACCATGCATTCATCGACCTTAATGGAATGTTCGGTTCCTCTGATGTACCCAGCCAACGGAGTCGATAGATCCGCCCGTGCTCGCCGTCGCCCCAGAGCTTGCCTGCTCCTCCCGAGTCCGTCCGCCAATCACAAATATAAATCGCACCATCTGGACCGGTGACCATCTGACACGGCCGAAACAGTGGATCCGGACTGCGGAGCAACGGAAACTCTTCGGTGACGGCAAAGGACGCTCCGCGCGGCTCCACACGATAGGCGCGAATCAGACGTCGGAATACATCCGGATAATACAGTAATCCCTGATAGCGTTCGGGGAAAAACTGATCGTGGTAAATCAGTAAGCCCGCTGGAGAACCGCGTCCTGTTTTGAGCATCGCCGGGAGCTTGCCCGGTTGTTCCCCAAACACCGCGCCACGCATATGGTCGGGTTTACAACAGCGTGCTCCTAGGGCCAAGCGCCAGCCATAGTCGCTACCCTCGGCGACATGCATCAGCCGACAGCCAGTAAATTTACTGCCATCTTCGTTGTCGTTGTCGACGTGGAACCAATGAAAGTGCTTATCGAATGCCAAGTCCCGATATGGGTTGCGGTAGCCAATGGAGAACACCTCCATGTCGGAACCATCTGGGTTACAGCGAAAGACTGCTCCGGTTCGCAATACCGTAGCACGACTCCCGTCAGAGCCCTCGACCAAGTTATCATCGTCACCACTCGTGATATAGAGCTTGCCATCGTTGCCGATGGTCATCCCGGAGACCTGATGATGATGAAAACCACAAAAGCCTTTTGCGATGACTTCCTTGATGTCATAGGGACCATCTGGCTTCGATGGACGGTAACGCCGCACGGTGCCGCGACCCGAGAGATACACCCAGCCATCATGCACCAGAATACTCGAGGGGAGCTGATCCTCAAGAATGACTTCCGCACGCGTATATAGCCCCTCGTCATCGCGATGGAGGACCTTGACCTGATCAAGGACCTTTTTTTTCATGGTACTGATTTGCCGGGTGGTACCGTCTTGATAAGTAATGGTTTCCAGATGCTCAGGGAAGTTATTTCCCTGATCGAGTTTCCACTCGAGGACGTAAAGCGTGCCATCGGGACCAAAAGTCATGCCGACCGGATTGATGACCGTCGGTTCCTCGGCAACGATCTCCAGTTTGAAGCCTTCAGGAGTCTGATAACCTTCTAAGCGTGGATCATACTTTCCCTGATCGATCCAACGCAGTCCCCCCGGTGGTGGCAGCGGTGGAGACTGTGGTTGCGACAATTCTACCGGCGGTTCGGCCAGAGCGATGCCAAGCCAACCGAGCGCTAGTAATAGAGAGGAACGCCACGGCATGGTAAAGACTCCGTTAGTCAGCATTCGACGTAATGGCCAATAGCCTAACACATCCGAGCACGGACGGGGAGGCTCGAGGATGGTCGGGTCGGACTGCCCACACCAAGCGACTCCATCTGCAGTTGGACCCTCCATCGAACCCGATACATAAACTAGATGCAATCTCTTAAGTCTTCGTGTGGAGCAAGCTCGCGGGAATGGAGGGCAGAATGAGCATCCGTGCCAGGTGCAATCGATGCTCGGATCCCTTCTTAGGACTTTCGGGGGCACTTGGACCGTCTACGGCAGCAACGCTGAAGAAGGTGTCCCGCGTGGTGAGTTCGGTTCCGAGCAGAATGGGATAGTTGAAGTTCATCCCCGCCCCGCTTGACCAGGGATGTTATGCTCTGGGTAGTATTTGCATCTCTCAGGGTCCAAGTCCGGTCGAGTCGCTGTCGAGGGAGTAAACATCGAATGGGTTCTTCTGTTGCCGTCCATCGCACCCAGCGACTGTCGGGCCAGACTCTTGAAGATCGGATCTCACCGGCGAACCTCCCCGCAGGATTCATCGAGACGATTCTGGCCAGCGGGCTATCCGCACCCACAGCTCTCGCCGAAGCTCCCGACGGCCGGCTGTTCATCACCGAACAAGCAGGGCTGTTGCGGGTGGTTGAGAATGCTTCCTTACGCGAGGACCCCGTACTCAGTCTTGAAGTGGATCCACGTGGCGAGCGAGGCTTGCTTGGAGTGGCACTGCATCCGAATTTCGTCCAGCAGTCATGGATCTACCTCTACTACACCGTTCCCGGCAGTTCGAATACAGATCCGTTCAACCGTGTGAGCCGCTTCCTTCTGCAAGGAAATCAAGTTGATCCAACATCCGAGCAGGTCTTGATGGAGCTTGATCCGCTCACCGAGGCCACGAACCACAATGGAGGCGCACTCCATTTTGCTCAGGACGGCACCTTGCTGATTGCCGTGGGGGAAAATGCGTTGCCCAGACAGTCGCAAAGCCTCGATAATTTGCTGGGCAAGATGCTACGTATCAATGCTGATGGCACCATACCCGAGGATAATCCATTCGCGGATGAACTGTCCGGGAATCGACGCGCGATATGGGCGCTGGGTTTACGCAATCCATTCACGTTTGCAGTACAACCAGGCAGTGGACGCATTTTCATCAATGACGTTGGCCAGGACGCTTTTGAAGAGATCAACGAGGGCATCCCAGGAGCAAACTATGGCTGGCCGGAGGTCGAGGGCCCATCGAACAATCCGAGCTACATCCCTCCTTTGCTGGCTTATGCCCATGGTTCTGGCCCGGATGAGGGGATCGCCATTACCGGTGGTGTGTTTTACAATCCGCGGCAGAGCACTTTTCCTCAGGGTTTTACCGGTCAGTATTTTTTCACGGACTTGGGCGCCGGCTGGGTACGCGTCCTCGATCCGGGAACAGGTGAAACCGATGGATTCGCCACAGGGTTTGTCTTGCCAGTGGATCTCGACGTAACTGCGAACGGCTCGTTACTGGTGTTACAACGCACCTCTTCCAGTGGTACGGGACAGATCTCCCAAATCGATTATACGCCGGGCTCCTCCCCGCGGATCTTGCAGGAACCCATAGATCAGATTGTGAGCGTTGGCCAATCCGTCACCTGGACGGTGGAAGCCACTGGGGCGGATCCATTGGCGTATCAATGGTTTCGCAACGGTCTTGAGATCCCCGAGGGAACGACCCCGACCCTCAGTTTAACCGATCTGCAACTCGCTGATTCTGGCGCTAACTTCCAGGTGCGGATAAGCAACGGATTTGGGAGTACCGTGAGTCGCTCGGCAAACCTGACGGTGACCCAGGATGCTGCCCCCCTAGCGAGCATCGATACACCTTCCGCGGGCAGCCTGTTTACCGCCGGAGAGACGATTCCCTTTGCCGGAAGCGGAAGCGATCCTGAGACCGGAAGCCTGAGCGAAGCTGCTTTCACCTGGCGCATCGACTATCACACCGGTGCCGTGGCTCGCCCGTTCATCATGCCCCAATCCGGGTTTGATTCCGGTTCGTTTACGATTCCCCAACGCACCCCCTATTTAGAAACGGATGTCTTCTACCGCATCTCTCTGACCGTTACCGATCCCGCAGGGTTGTCGACCACCGTCACCCGGGATTTGTTGCCGCGAACAAGTACCGTCACTCTCCGCAGCGATCTCCCCGACAGTCTTCGCCTCGACGGTACCCCTCGAGAAAATGGCTTTACATTCATGGGGGTTGCTGGCGTCGTACGTGAACTGAGTGCTTCCCCATCAGGAATCGCCAACGGTCGCCGCCAGGTCTTTCAACGCTACAGTGACGGTGGTCCACGTCTCCGTGAGTTTATCACTCCAAGTCTCGACCAAGAAATCCGGGCCATCTATCACCAAGCGGCTCCGTTGCTGATCGCTGCGGGAAATGGCGGCCCAACAGGGGTACTACGCCGCGAAGTCGATATCGCGTTCGAACAACAGCTAGCACAGACTTTCGGGAATGTTCGGGTGGCCACCGGTGATATCAATGGCGATGGCATTCCCGATACGGTGACCGTCGCCAGTCCAGGATCTGCTCCAGTCCTGAGAGTCTTCGACGGAGTGACCAACGCGACCATCCTCGAGGTCGAGGTGTTTGAACGGAGCTTCTTGGGCGGGTTGTTTGTCAGCGTGGCGGACTTGAACGACGATGGGTATGCCGACATGGTGGTCGCCCCCGATCAAGGCGGTGGACCGCGGACTCGCATCCTGGATGGACAGAATGGCAGCACCTTGGTGGATTTCTTTGGAATTGAAGATCCTACGTTTCGCGGAGGAGCCCGTGTCGCCACGGGTGATATCGATGGGGATGGAGTTCCGGATCTGCTGGTTGCGGCGGGCTTCGGGGGAGGCCCGCGCGTCGCCGTCTATGACGGTCGTAGCTTAAAGCGCGGGCAGCAGCCTGATAAACTGCTCGAGGATATGTTTGTCTTTGAATCTAGCCTACGCAATGGCGTGTATCCCACACTCGGCGACTTGAACGGAGACGTCCAAGACGATCTGATTTTCGGTGCAGGTCCTGGTGGGGGTCCACGGGTGTTGGCTTGGGATTCCCGGACTCTGCTGCAAAGCGATGGTCGACTTCGCGAAGACTTAGGGAATTTCTTCGCGGGTGATCAAAACCAACGCGGGGGTGTCCCTCTGGTAGCAAAAGATCTCGATGGAGATGCTCGGATCGATTTGGTCACCGGGAGTGGATTAGGAGATTTGCCATTCCTGCGGCATTATGTAAGTGAAGACGGCGATGTTCCCCTCAGCGGCACCCCCACGCAGCAAGAACTGGTTTTTAACTCGGAGTTCCGCGGCGGCGTGTACGTCGGTTAGCGTGACTGAAGCCGTGGGGGAGAGCTCTTGGGAACGATCAACCGCACTTCCTACAGGAAGTTGGCCATCAATCATTGGAGCGGATTACAAATGCATGCACATTCCCGACCGTGTATGTAATCGAAATACGACGCACATCTTTGACCGCACCAATAGCTCGATCCTGGATCAACCAAGGTTTCGGCCGGGAGAATCTCTCCTAAGGTCTGCTCATGGACCTTCCCTCAAGGAAACCGTCTTCGAGGATAATCAAGGGGAGCCGCAGGAGATTCTTTCAATCCGGAGCTCGGTCGCAGTGCTCCACCCACCCCAATACGCTCGGGATGTCGGGCGATTTTATCGCTGAACACTTCGACATCCGCCAGAATCCGCTCGATGCGTGGCACGAGCTGAGTCACCTGGACGGCGGCAGCGTTGATCTGATTGAACAGGCTTGGATCCATCAGCAATCGCTGCACAGTTCCATCCGAACGTGCAAAGACTCGGATAAGCTCACGAATGTCCAGAAAAAGTTGGTTGATTTGCTGGAGGGATGTATCCAGATTGGCAACAATCGCATCGGAGCGAGCCGCGATACTGCTGGTGGTGGTCTTGAGGTTTTTCAGGACCACTTGCGACTCTTGAAGTGCTTCATCGACTTGCTCAATGATCGGGGCTAGTCGTTCGCTCGCTTTGGTTACATTGTCCGTTATCCGAGGAAAGCGGTTACTACTTGCTGAAAGATTCTTAAGGGTGTTCTCGACTGCTCGTTGATTTTCCTCACGAAGCAGCGTGGCAACCTGATCGGTCGTCTGAACGAGGTTTTCCAAGGCGTCCTCCAAACGCTTTCGATTTTCCTCATCCACGAGCTGATTGAGTTGATCAAGAGTGTCAGCGGTCAAGCGAATACTGCGAGAAAGTTCGGGTTCGTTGCTCTGAACGATCTGACGAACTTCTTCCACGAAATTGTTGCCGTTTTTGAGCAAGCTACGCAATTCTTGATTGGTTTGACCAAACTCCGGACTAGCTGCCCGAACCACCTCTAAAATGCCGCGGAGTTCATCATTGGTCCTGCGTAGTTCTGGTAGAAAAGTATTGAGGTTCTTGCCGACTCGGCCAAATTCGGCGAACGCTTGTTCAAGACGTGGTGCAGCCTGTTCAAAGCGTTCAACCGAGCGGCGAATTTGATCCATCGAATCTTGTACGGTGGGCAACACATCAGCAACTTGCGCAACTAAGGCCCTTGGGACCGGGGGTGCGACGCCAATTAACTTTGCATCCGCAGGGAGCGGCTGACCAAGGTCAGGAGGCACCAACTCAGGATCCCGTGGGACAAATTCAATCGCGGTATCCCCGCTGATCAGGTTCCGCGAAATGGTGATTAACTCGCGATCGCGAGGAACAAATCGGGGATCGACCTGGAGTTGCACCCGCACCAGACCGGTCACCGGATCGAGGGTGACATCATTCACGGCACCAACTCGCACGCCCGAGCGGCGTACGGGTGTTCCCGCATCCACCCCTGGCGCTTCGGGAAAGGTCACCTGATAATTGATCCCCCCCTCGAACAACCCTTGTCGTCCACGAAAGACCATGAGCAACACCAGCAATGCAGCAATCGAGAACACCAAAAATAATCCAAGTCGAATCAGTAAGCCTCGATCGCGCATTCCTTGCCTCGTAAGTTGGGATCTTCAGAGAAGCGTCCGCCAAGCACGATCTGGTGTCGATCTGGTTCAACAAGCCAGGCTCAGACATCGGCTTACTCACTTCCCCGTTGCAGTCTCTCCCCTGCTCTACCCTCGACGAACTGATGCACCCGATGATCTGGATGGGATTCCAGTGCTGCCATGCTGCCATCCACCAAGATCTGAGGCTCATGGGGTTCGAGCCGAGTCAGCGGATAGAGCATCACAATCCGTTCCGCCACTTTACGGACGGTGCGCATCTCGTGTGTCACAATGATACTGGTGATCGGCTGTTCGGCATGCTCCTGAGTCCGCTGGATCAGTTCGTTGATCACATCGGTCATGATCGGGTCGAGTCCGGTAGTCGGTTCGTCATAGAGCATCACTTCCGGGTCCAACGCCAGCGCTCGAGCCAGTCCAACCCGTTTTTTCATGCCACCAGATAGCTCGGCTGGCATCTTGCCAACCACCGAAGCAGCCAAGCCAACTTCGTCGAGACGTTGGTGGACGATGTCGCGGATGGTGTTTTCACTCAAACCGCCTTTGGAGCGGAGACCGAAAGCGACATTCTCATATACGGTCAAACTATCGAATAATGCCGCACCCTGAAAGAGAAAGCCGATGCGTAGGCGTTGGCGGAAGCGTTCGCGATCGGGGAGTGCGATCAACTCGCGACCATCAAAGCTCACTCGACCTGACGATGGTGCGAGCAGCCCAACGATCAGTTTTAATAACACGGTTTTGCCACAACCGCTCTCGCCGATAATCGCCAGGCTTTGACCGCGCGGGATGGTCAAGGAGATATCGCGTAGGACCGATTGGCTGCCGAAGCGCATGGACACATCAGCGATCGAAACAATGCCCGGGTCGGCCGCAACGATCTCGGGGTCAGGGTTTGTCATCCGAACTCAATGCCTGATTTAGACAAATTCAACAACTCTTGTAGCGGTTGGATGAGTAAAACGGTCAAGAAATCGAGGACCAGGATGGCAACAAACGAAAAGACAAAAGCTTCGGTGGCCGCTCGGCCGACGCCGACCGCCCCCCCCCGACTACGAAAGCCACGATGACACGCGATTAATGCCAGGGCTGCTCCAAAGAGAACCGATTTGGCAACCCCGGAGAACACCTCGAACGGACCGACTGCGCGACGAGCTTGTTCCCAGTAAAAATATTGATCGATCTCAAAAACGGTGAAACAGATGCTCGCCCCAGCGACCACTCCGGCAAAGTTCGCCAAGATGGTTAAAAACGGAATCATGCCCAGGCAGGCCAGAAATCGCGGCGTGACCAGGTAATGGACTGGATGCACACCGAGGCACTCGATCGCATCAATTTGATCGGTGACGCGCATCGTAGCTAACTCAGCGGCAATCGCACTTCCGACTCGCCCTGCGAGCATCACCCCCGTCAATACCGGTCCAAGTTCGCGGAGGATGGTAAGGTTCACGATCGAGCCAAGTGCAGAGTCGAGGCCCATCCGGTGATACTGGTTATAGGCTTCGACAGCCAAGACCAGACCCACGAATACACCAGTGATCATGACCACGGCGAGGCTCTGCAGACCTACCTGATAGGCAATTGGGATGGTGGTTCGACTCAGAGAGCGTAAATTGCCAAGCCCTTGCACGGTCTGCAAGGAAAAGCGAGTAAAGTCTCCCAAAACAACGAGCCAGCGGATCCAGCAAAGATCGGTTTGGCTAGAGGAGGGAGACGTTTTGGATACTGACGAAGCAGGCGCGACGGTATCTGTCGCCATGCGATCTCGCCGTTTGGGGTTGGCCTTAGCTTGTCAGTGGGTTGCGCTCAACAAGCTGATGGCGTAGTTTGCGAATCGCCTTGTATTTCTCATCGCTCACACGCTCTACCGAGGTGTTCAACTCCTGAGCGATCTCGGGTACTGTCCAACCTTCGCGGGTAAGTCGGAGGATCGCACGCTGGCGAGTACTCAACACACGGTCGGCGAGCCGGTCAATTTCTTCCCAGTCTTCCGGCTGGGTTCCTATGCGAGCATCGGCTGGCTGGGCGTTGCCGCCTTCGGCCAACGGAGCATAGTTGCGACTTCGTTGCGTTCGTTTTTTTACGGCATCGATCGTTCGCAAGAATTCTCTTCGTTCTTCGCCATCCCGATGCATGACTCGAGACCAGTTCTGCGGGTCAATACTCGCCAGCAGACGCACGAAGACTTCCTGAGTGCAATCGGGCCATCGATCGACCGGAAGGCGAGCGTTCCGCCAGCATACTTGACAGTAACGAGTAATATCCTGAATCGCTTCTGGCGAAGGAACCGAAGCGGTGGTTCGTGACGGATCGATCGTACTCAGGGCAGTCCCGAGTACCATGGCCATTACCACCGATCCGGATTTCCGGCTCAGTAAACGCTTTTTCATCACACCCTCGGCGTTTCAGCCAGCTTCAGCTACCTCGCATTATACGGACCCGGTCGGTCAACATTCTCGCCGACCTCTCGAAAAACTTAGGAAAGCTCATCTTGGATTGCGATCGAGCCTCCCATCTCCTCCGTTCGACCAATTCACCGCCGCTCGCGAAGTGGTTGCGCACTAAAGTACGATTGATCGCCTTGCACTGAACCGGCTAGCCTGCACGAGGGATGTTCAAATGTCACTTAGCGATCCAGTTCCGGAACTGGTGCGTGAACTCTCGGATCCAATTTTGGAGCACCGACTCCAAACGGTGCGGACTCTTGGTCGACTTGGTCCCTTGGCAAGTGATGCCTTACCCACCTTGGTCATCCTGCTCGAGGATGATCAGGATGTGCTTCGCGAAGCCGTTGCTCAAGCCATCGGCCAGATGGGACTTGAAGCACTGTCCGTGCTACGCGGGTTGCTGTATCACTGGGACAAACGGGTACGCCGCCAAGCCGTGTGGGCGATCGGCAAATTGGGGACGGCCGCCCGAGAAGCGCTCCCGGACCTACGCCGCTTGCTTGATGACCTCGATCCACGTACCGCCACGGGGGCAGCCCAGGCAATTGAGCGCTTGGGTCGGCAAGCCATGCCGGCGATACCCGAACTGGTACAGGCGTTGGCCAACAATAATCGGGTGATTTGCCGCCTTGCCGCGCTCAGCCTGAGTCGGATCGGGGAACCCGCTTTGCTCCCGGTGCTGGAGACATTATTGACTCACTCGGATCCTTTTGTTCGCGGGGAAGCCGTGGTCGCCCTCTCCTGGATGGGTGATTTGGCCCATGATGCAGTTTATCACCTTTGCACTATCGTTCAAGAGATGGTGCGTCGCGATCAGGATCCGCTCGTCGAACCCACCATCTCTCCGGAATGCTCTTTGGAGCATTCTTCGATCATGGATCCGCACTACCTCGGCCAACTGACCCCCGAGCAATATCTGTACGCCATCCAAGGCTTGGCTCGACTTGGCAAACATGCTGAACCGGCTCTGCCGACCCTACGCTATGCCCTCCAGCATGGCCCGAAAGAATACCGAGACGCGATCGAAGAGGCACTTCATGTCGTAAGCCGTGCGGGAGCGGAAGGAACCTACCCTGCGATTTGGGAAGAGTTGGCATCCGGAGAAGCAAATGCCGGACGCCATAGTTCGAGCGTCATCTGAGCATCTACGGTGCGTAGGGAGGTTCCGCCAGTTCTTCGCTCCAACCCACTGGCTCGCGCTTTCCACCGGCCAGCACCCGTTGCCACACGGTGATCAAGGGTATGCCGGTGCCTAGCGACAAGTTTGCAGGGAGATCGACCTCTGGCTCGGGCAGTTGCGGCGCTGCCATAACCGGTCCTTCGTAAATCAGATAATGAAGATCCAATGGCTCCCAGGGAGCCAACTGGTCATCGCTAAAGGGCAGCCGCTGCCAGCGAGTGGCCTGAGTAAAGTCGTTCCAACTCTGACGAAACACTTCTGCAGCTGGACGCCATCCGGGACCTGCCCGATCGTCGTCTTGAGACGAATCGATCCCGGTCTGTGTGAGTAACACAACCGTTCCAAGTGCCAACTGGATCATGCAAGCTGTCATCTGAGCGTCCCTCTGAATTGCGGTGGCACTTCCTGTGCGTGGCGGGACAATAACCAGTCTTTTAGGTTTGGCAATCGAAAAATGGGTTCAATCGAAATTGGGGGCTAGTTCGACTTCTTCCTCCTCGAGCATCACCCTCGGTCCGAATACCGCACGGAGCAAATCGCGACCAAACTTGCCAATCGAGTTGTCGAATAACACCAGTTGTTCCAGCTGAGGAAGCCGCTGCGATTCGGCCAAGCGGCGTGCTCCATAATCGGTAATATCATTGCCACCCAAACTGAGGACTCGCAACGAGCGTGTAAAGCGGGCATCGGCCAGAGCCACCGCTCCCAGATCACTAATGTGGTTATTCCACAAATGCAATGTCCGCAGCTGATCGAGATAAATTGATTCGGCAAGTACCTGAACACCATCATCGCCCAGATGATTGAAGCGCAGGTCCAGGGTCTCAAGACGTTGGAGTTTAGGACAATGCGTCAATTCCTGAATATTCTGCCGAGCTCCGCGCAGGAACAAGTTACGGACAGGGAAGCGGCGATGAACCTCATCACCGTCACGAAGCCAATCGCCAGCATAGGCCTCGATCTGTTCAACCATGCCACGAAAGAAACGCGGCGCGCGCACCCACTCGGGCAATTCACTCGTCCAATCGCGACGATAGATATCAAGTAAGGAATATTCCCGGGCTCGTAGACCTGGTCGACGCGGATCATGTTCATCAATTCGGGTCAGTTCGATCTGGGTGCGGATGAATTCAGATCGGTCCGACTGCCCATGTTCCTCTAGCCAATCCGCATAGATTAGCCGTACCAGGTCGTCCTCGGGGTTGGCGGCAATTGCCTCCAGAAAAGTCTCGTTCTCGGTCATCCTGTACTACCAGCTCGAATGACTACCAAGCTCGTCCGCCTTTTATCGTAACGCAATCGCTGCGTTTTCGTGAGTCAGGATGCTAGGGCAAGCGGGCCACAAGAGCGGTCTCATACTGGGTTTGCTGGTTCCCGAGCAGATCCTTCACTCGAACGCGCACGCGAAATTCTCCCGAGCGATTCAGGGCTACTCCGCCTCGAAAAGTGACATGAGCCAGACGCGCAATCTCCTTGGCATCAGTCAAGTGGATCGGGGTGATTTGCGGTTTGGTCAACAAACGCTTGCCCGCGGCATCGAGAAGTTCCACAGCAACTTCTAAGCGAATCTGTTCCGCTTGTCGTTCAAATCCAACGATAAGCATGTGAAAATGTAAGACCTCACCCACCAGCCCTGCTGCGCTAGTGGGCACTTTGCCCGCGGCATCATGCGAAAAGCGCGGCCGGACAATGGCAAAGGCGAGCGGGCCAAAGGTGATCGTTCGTTCAAATCGAGCTGTCTTCTGACTCAGTTTGTCTTCGAAGGTGACCACCACTCGGTACTCGCCCGGTGTGGCGAGGGGTCCAACATTAATCCGCAAATGCGCTGGGAAGCGGTCGCCACCAAGCATCAATTGCCGACCCAGTGGCCCTTGATCCTCCAGCACCTTCTTGCCTGAGGCATTGTACAGGCGAAACGACAACACCCCTTCGCAACGACCTGCGTCGTTCAACTTGGCACCGACAATCTGAAAGCGGAGGACCACCTCATCGTAAGGAAAAAAGGTGAGATCTGTTTTCTTCGGTCCAAACGGACCTTCGGCGGCTTCAATGTGCTGGAATTCCAACCCCATCGCCGACTGTGGCAACATAAAAAATAACATTATCCCGATACGACGAGACATCGCCATGATCCTCCCGGATAGACGGGGTCAGCATTATCGATCGGGCAAGCTAACGGCTTTCGCCACACACGTCCAGGGTAACCGGAATTCTCTCGATGCCATGACGGTATCAGGCGTACCAATGTAGACTGTCTGGAAACCATGGTTGGCGGCTTCCCAACCGAGGCCGCCTGCAACAGCAAAAAGACGAACGCCGGCCGTCGGGCGCCGCGGCGAAGATACTAGTCCCGCCAGGCAGGGACGACCCTGACAAGGATTGTCAAGGCGAACACGACCGCGAACACCTGCGCGGCCAGGTCGAGCTCGTGGTCCTCTTCCAGACCCTCGCTTGAGATTCCAGAAGAAGACTGATACGCCGTGATAACTCGTGGCGTCGATGCGGACGTCCTGCCCTCGGGATTTGTCGCGCGAGGCCCGAGCCTTGTCGTAAGAGACGGGTAGGATGAAGCGGAGCAGCCGGGGGGTCCGACGGGGGTTCCTTAGGTACCAGCTTGTCGAGCTGCTCGCGGAACGGACCCCAATCGTCAGTTGGGGAGCAACAGGATGATCGTAGAGCGGTGGAGTGCTTTCAGGCAACTACTTGCTTGAACGAAATGATCCAGCCCTTGCTTTCTATGTCCGGTTTGCTTGCCGGTTTGCGACTTCTCGATAAGACAAATCCACCTTGTGCGCTGATCCGGCCAGTGGGGATACTAAACCAATGAATTTCCATATTCGTCGAATGAGCTGAGTGCAAGCAAGCCATCAGGGTAGACTGCTCACTGGCCGGTCCGGTGTGCGTGGTAGTGTGAGCAAGTCAAGCGTTCACTAGATCGCATGATGGTCAGTGCAGAGTGTGAACCTTTCGGTCGATTTCCTCTGATTGGTCCAAGATTCCATGAGATTCCTAACGTGTCGATAAGCCCAAGTCGATTACGCTTTGAAGACAGCACTGACTGTTGGGAGCACCTCAATTCCAGGGTAAAGATCTTCTTGGCTGCCTGGGAAGAGCAGTCCACTTCCCCAGAAATTGCGCGGTTTATCGAGGATCTGCCCGAGTCGATCCGGAGCTTGGTTCTGATCGAATTATTGAAGGTTGACATGGCCCAGCGTCTAGCGCGAGGACTCGAGCTGAGTAATCTCGAAGAGAATTGGGCCCGCTACGCGAAACGGAGCGGAGATCCCCTACCCTGCGATTTAATCTGGGAAGATTATCATCTCCGCCATCAGGCTGGTCAGCAGGTTTCGTTGGACGACTATTGTCGTCGATATCCTCAACATGCAAACGCACTCAACCGACTCGGTCAAAGCAAACACACTCGATCGCTACGACTCACCACCAAGGGAGTACTCGACCAGATCGATGTGGGGGATCGTTTGGATGAATTCGAACTGCTGGCATTGTTGGGGTCGGGCACTTTTGGCAAGGTGTTTCTTGCCTTGCAACGCTCAATGCAACGCCTCATCGCCATCAAAGTCACGGTCGACCACGGACCCGAGGCTTCGACCCTGGCCCAACTCGATCATGCGCACATTGTGCGAGTGTATGACGTTCGTGAGCTGCCCGAGCAAGGGTTACACATCTTAATCATGGAGCAGGTCTCTGGAGGCAGCTTGCAAGACATGCTTCGTGTGTTCGCATCCCTGTCTCGACCGGAACTTCGTTGCGGTCGTGTATTCCTCAAACAGATCGATCACGTCCTTGCCGAACGTGAACAACAGCCCCCTGCGGAATCCGCCCTCAGACGCCAAATCGCCAGCTGGGACTGGCCGACTTTGGTCGGTTGGCTGGGAGCCCGCTTGGCGCTCGCCCTCGACTATGCTCACCGGCAAGGAGTGTTGCATCGCGACCTGAAACCGGCCAACATCCTATTCACCGCTGAGGGCAGTCCACGGCTGGTCGATTTCAACGTCAGCTTTGCCGCGAAACTGGAAGGAGCCAACCCCAAACGCTTTTTCGGCGGAACATTGCCCTATATGTCCCCTGAACAGCTCGAGGCCTTTGATCCACAGCATCCCCGCGGCCCGGAAACGCTGGACGGGCGGAGCGATCTCTACGCTCTGGGCATCGTCTTGTGGGAGTTGCTGAGTGGCCAGCGGCCGTTTCGTGAGGAGTGGCTGGCAGATTTTTGGGCAAACACCCCTTCGACCCTCGCACGTAAACGCTTGGCCGGCATTCCCGAACAAGCCATGGATGCACTGCCTGCCGACACACCGACGGGATTACGGCAAGTGCTGCTGTGTTGCTTGGAGCCCGACCCAAACAATCGGTTTGCCAACGGCGCTGACATGGCACATCATCTCGATTGTATTCGACCGCCCCATACCGCAGCCCTCCTGCATCCCAACCCACATAATTGGGCAGCCCGGATCAGCCGACGACCGCTTAGCTACCTAGTGATCGCCGGCTTGCTCCCGAATGTCATCACTGCAGTCTTCAATCTAATCTACAACTATCAGGAAATCGTCACTCGCTTGGGGAAATCGGCAGATGCGTTCTGGACCGTGCAAAGTGTGATTAATGGAATTGCGTTTCCTGTTGGTATTGCCTTCTTCCTCCGATTCACCTGGCTGGTGCGAGACCCTACCAACGTCGATCCCGCTTGGCAGCGTCAACGCTGCCTTCGCTTGGGTGAGATCGTCGGCTGGATCAGCCTCATCGCCTGGACGATCGCTGGGGTCGCCTACCCTATGATGCTTTATGCGACCATCGGTCGCATTGCCTGGACCGATGGGATTCACTTTATGCTGTCCTTGGGACTATGTGGACTGATGGCAGTCACATACTCGTTCTTTAGTGTAACCACGGTCGCCGTGCATGGGGTGTTGCCAACATTGATTCGCTGGCGAATGCCACTTGATAATGAAACCGAGCAACTGGATCGTTTAGAGCGACGGTTGTGGCCTTACTTATGGCTAGCGGCTGCGGTGCCACTGCTGTCCATTACCGCACTGGTGTGGTTTGACTCGGAAAGTTCCATGGCTCTGGGGGTTCTTAGCCTGGGAGGTTTGATCGGCTATGGCGTGGTATTTCAATTGGCCCAAGTCATCCGAAGCGACCTGAAACATCTTCGACCTGCTTTTCGTTTGCGTGATGAGTGACCGCCATGAGCGGAGCAATCCTTCCGATCGATGCGGTCTTACCCGAACTCGTGGATCAGCTACGACTGCATACCGCCGTCGTGCTCCGGGCACCAACCGGCGCGGGAAAAACCACGCGCGTGCCTCCTGCCCTCGATCAAGCGCGATTTGAACCGACGGGGATGATCGTGATGCTCGAACCTCGTCGGTTGGCCGCCCGGGCCGCCGCCCAACGTATTGCCCTGGAGTGTGGGGTCCGACTCGGGGCCGAGGTCGGCTATCAGGTCCGTTTCGACCGCAACTGGGGAGCCAAAACCCGAATCCTCGTGGTCACGCCTGGAATCCTGTTGCGGATGCTTCAGGACGATCCGCTGCTAGAACCGGTAAGTGTGGTGGTTTTGGATGAGTTTCATGAACGCGGGCTTGAGAATGATCTCGCTTTTGGGATGCTTCGATTGGTACGACAGACCATCCGACCCGAGCTTCGCCTGCTGGTCATGTCCGCCACCCTCGATGTCCAACCAATCGCGCGCGAGCTGGACAACTGCCCGGTCGTCGAGAGCCAGGGACGTTTATTTCCCGTCGAGATTCGGCACGAGCCTCGTTCGCCAAACACCCCCTGGCCTGTCGCCGCCGCTCAAAGCGTCACTCGGCTGTTGACAGAAACTCCAGGTGATATCTTGGTGTTCTTACCCGGTGTCGGAGAAATCCGTCAGACAAGTGCTGAGCTTCAAGCGTTCTCGCAGGAGCATGACCTACTGTTGTTACCGCTGCATGGTGAGTTGCCGCTCGAAGAACAAGATCGCGCCCTGAAACAATACTCTCAACGGAAAGTGGTTCTGGCGACGAATGTGGCTGAGTCGTCGGTGACGGTCGAGGGGATCACCGCAGTGATCGATACTGGACTCGCCCGCATGTCGGTGTTCGATCCGTCTGTGGGTCTGGATCGGCTCGAGCTCGGCCCAATTGCCCTGTCAGCCGCCGACCAGCGAAGCGGCCGAGCAGGCCGAATACAACCAGGAATCTGTATTCGTCTTTGGTCAAGCGAAGCTGCGCGGACTCGACCCCAACACAGCACCCCGGAGATCAGGCGGGTCGATGCGGCCGGGGCCCTACTGCAATTGCTGGCACTTGGTGAAACGGATCTTGCGCAATTTCCCTGGCTCGATCCTCCTCCCACCGAGCACCTCGACAGGGCGAAAACGCTGCTCCGTATCTTAGGCTTGGTCGATAACCATGGATTGACAGACCTCGGTCGAGCCGCAGCAACCTTGCCGGTTCATCCTCGCCTGGCCAGGCTCCTTCTAGAAGGTGTCCGCTGGGGAAAGGTCGAGCTTATCAGCCTGGCTGCCGCCATCCTCGCCGAACGAGATCCTTTTCCAAAAAGCTTGCGACCACCGCCTACCGATTCAGATCTCCTCGAGCGACTTGAGTTCCTCCAAGACTTTCCCCAACGAAACCGCTCGCGATCCCAGTTGGGGGAACTGAATCCGGGCATCGTCCGCTTCATCCTTCGCGTAGCGGAGCAATTACGACGGCTTACCCAAGGACTTCAAGTTGATTCCTTGACCTTCCCCGGCCGAGAACTAATTCCGCCTGGCGAAATCCTCGGGCGTGTTCTGATCGCGGCTTTCCCAGATCGGCTCGTGCGTCGGCGGGAGACCGGGAGCGATCGTGGGCTCATGGTGGGTGGACGTGGCGTTCGACTCGCTTCGAGCAGCGGAGTAATCGGCGCTGAGCTGTTCGTCGCTCTGAGTGTCGATGCGGGACAGAGCGAGTCATTCGTCCGCCTCGCCTCGGGGATTGAGGAAGCGTGGTTACCACATGAACACCGGTACTCGGCAGTTGAAGTGGAGTTAGACGAACAGACTGGTCAGGTGATTGCTCGCAAGCGCGATCGATTTCTCGATCTCGTCATTCGTGAGCATCCGGCCAAAGTACCCGAGGACGAACGTGTCAATAATGTGTTGTTAGAGGTCGGGGCAAAACAAGTTCAACGCGTCTTGCCCGAACAGGAATCAGCCTTCTCCAGCTTCCGTCTCCGCTTACGATGTCTACGCGAATGGATGCCTGAGTTGAGGTTACCTGCTTTGGATCCCACGGAACTCGTGGAATTACTCCCTTGGCTGGTCCAAGGCTGTCGCTCCTTAGACGAGCTTCGCAAGGCAGACTGGCTTGGAGCTTTGCATGGCCAGCTCTCCCCAGAGCAGTTCGCTGCGGTCGAGCGCGAAGCACCTGAGGGAATACAGGTTCCAAGCGGTCGTCGCATCGCCTTGCAATACGCCGAGGGGAAACCGCCTGTCCTTGCCGTGCGCATTCAGGAACTGTTTGGCTTGCATGAAACGCCCCAAATCGCAGGGGGACGCGTGACGGTCATCCTTCATTTGCTGGCTCCCAACAACCGTCCTGAGCAGGTGACCAGCGATTTGGCCAGTTTTTGGTGCAATACCTATCCCCAGGTTCGCAAAGATCTGCGAGGTCGTTATCCCAAACATGCCTGGCCAGAAGATCCGCTATCGGCTCCTGCTGAACGCGGGCCTCGACGACGTGGCTGAAGTCCTCGATATTGGTCAAATATCTGGAAGCGATCACCCATCGAAAAACACGAAAAAGGAATTACTTATCATGGAGCTAGTTCGGATCTGCTTTGCCCTTATGGCCTTCTTGTTGCTGATCGGGTCTGTGTGCGCAGGGAACTCCGAAGAAGATGGCAAATTGGACCGCTTCTTTGACGACTATCTGGAGCGTCTGTTCCAACTTCGACCCGTCGAGGCGACTTACCTCGGGGATCATCGCTTTGATGATCAGTTGGATGATCTGCGAGCCGAAGCGCTCGCCAAATTTGATGAGTTCCTTCGGGACACTTTAGAGCGACTCCCCCAAGGAGTGGATTACTCGAAGCTGAGCCGAGATCATCAGATCGATTATGAGATTTTCGAGCATGAACTGCGGAAACGCTTGTGGCTTTCTGAGCACTTCGATCCCTTTGTCAACGATCCCCGAAGCTATAACACTTATATAAGCGACAGTGTATTCTTGTTATTGACTCAGTCGACGTTGCCCAAGCCGCGGAATTTGCGGAACGCTGCCCGTCGCATCCAAGCGATCCCACGCATTGTGGATGCGGCCCAAGCCAATCTCCAAAACCCCCCGAAAAGTCTTACCGAGGTAGCGATACGGCAGAATCGCGGTGCGATCGCGTTTTACGAAAAGGGTATCTTCGAGATTGCGGGTGAAACCCCTGGACTTGGCGAACTCGCCGAGCCCTGCCAGCAGGCAGTAAAGAGTCTCAAGGAGTATCAGGCTTTTCTCGAAGAACAACTTCTCCCCAATGCCAAAGGAGAGTGGCGAATTGGCAAAGCCCAATTTGTCCAGAAGCTCGCCTATGAATTGAATCTGGATCAACCCGCCGATGAAGTGTTCGCTTCTGCGCAGGCCGAGGCGAAACGAGTCCGCCAAGAGATGGCCGTGATCGCTCGCCAACTCTGGAGCCGGTTCTATCCCAAGCAACCGTTGCCTCCCGATGATCCAAACGGGCAGCAGCAACTCATCGCGACGGTGCTCGATCGACTCGATCAGGAACACGGCAAGGTTGAAGCGTTGGTACAAGATGCCAATGCCACGGTGAGCAAGCTCAAGCAGTTCATCCAGAGCGAATCCATCCTCACGTTACCGGAGCCAGACCGCTGCCAATTGATTGAGATGCCAGAATTCCAGCGGGGGTTCTCCGTGGCCTATTTGAATCCAGCTCCTGCCCTGGATCCGAAAGCAAACAGTTTCTATGCCATTTCGCCACCCCCAAGTGATTGGGACGCCAACCGCGTTGAGAGTTTCCTACGAGAATACAACAGCTATATGCTTCAGATTCTTAGTATCCATGAGGCCTATCCAGGGCACTACGTACAACTGGATTATGGGAATCGTCATCCATCGAAGATTCGCCGGGTGTTGTCTTCTGGTGTATTTGCCGAGGGTTGGGCAGTATACACCGAGCAAATGATGCTCGATCAGGGCTACGGCGAAGGGGATCTCGGGCTGCGTCTTCAGCAGCTCAAGTTCTACTTACGTGCCGTGGTCAACGCGATCTTAGACCACCGAATGCACTGCCAGGAGATGTCCGATGAGGAGGCTTACGAACTATTAACCCGCGTAGCGTTTCAGACAGAAGGCGAAGCACTGGGAAAGATCCAACGGGCCAAGCAGAGCTCGTGTCAATTGTCCACGTACTTCGTCGGTCGCATGGCCTTCTATCAGCTCCGACAGACTATCCAACGGGAGATGGGTGATCGTTTCGATCTCGGGAAGTACCACGAGGCAGTGCTGAGTCATGGAACCTTGCCCGTGAAATACCTCCCGGAATTGACCCGGCGAAGTCTTCACAAGCGGTAAGGCCTTTACGGCTTGGCAAACTTGAGTGTATGCGAGACCTCACGTTGATTAAAGATGAGTGAGGTCCGTTGCTTGCCATTTTTGAAATTCATGGTGTTTACTTGATCTTCGGCGAAGTCCAGAAGCAAAGTGTTTTTAATGCGGATCCCTTGGGGTCCATCTGGAATCGGTACCTCAAAGTACAGCCAGACATCTTGGACCTCGATCTCCTTGCCCACCCATTCAAGCGGTCGAGATTTCCCAGATCGATCAACCACCACAAAAACCCGCTTTAGATAGTCTTGCAGCGCTGCATCGGTCGCTTTGGATTGATCGAGCTTGATCTTGCCCTGCGAGCGTTTACGCAACAACTCTTCCAGATCCGGGGCATGTACTTGCATGGCAATTTCAAGCTTTCCCGTTTTGGAGTTATACTCGGCTTCCGACAGACTGGCGTGGCCGGGGTGCCACGCTACGCCAGCAGATCCGTTCAAGCTCAGCGTTAAACAGACCATTACGAATCGGCTCATGGCTTGTCCTTGTTTTCCTTCGTAGGTTTCGATTCGTTGTTTGCTTTGGATATTTTGCCAGCTTTCGTCTTCTGCATCTCATTCTTTTGGTCCCGTTGGGACTTAAACAGCTGGAACCTCGAC
>CAYPIE010000001.1:0-249568 GCA_964410665.1 uncultured Alcaligenaceae bacterium | reverse complement strand
GCCGCTCCGAAGGAATCGCCCCCTGTCCAACGCGTCACCCACCCAGCGAGCTCGTGTCAACACTTCCCCGCCCCCGGTGTGACGCTCACGGATGCCCCGCTCTCGTGCGACACCGGGTCGTCATCTCGATTGAGGTGACCCACTAGAACTGGCGGACGTTTGTTTTCTTGGAGAGCGCGTTTTGAGTCAAGTGAGGACTCAAGCAAGAAGTACAGGATGAGCAAGGATGGAGCCATCCAAACATACCAAAATGCGCTTACCTCTATAAGATTGATGGCAAACGCTACCAAGTTGATCACGACATAAGCGCATACGGCCCAACGCATCCGCAATCGATTGCCTTCATGAAGTAAACGTGTCGCGAGCATAACGACTGGGCATAGCAATGCGACGAGGTCAAACGGCCAGACTCCATACGGTGCCAACAAGTATGACACCAGCATCAAACGCGGCAATTGGACATTCCAGTCCCATTCCCCGCCATGCTGCCGCATCCGATTTCCATACCAAACCAGCCATAACAAACCCAAAAACAAACCCACAAATTGAAGTCGAAAATATTCTACCCCGAACATCATCCGCAGTAGCGAACCCAACGTCGGCGTCTTCCATTGCGACGGCGGGCGATGAACGAGCTCTTCCACATACTGCATCACCACCGACGGATTCCAAAGCATCGGCACCAATGTTGTCACCAAGCCGATACTTACTCCGCCCCAAAGCACACGCCACTTACCCTTGGCCACGATCCAATAACCCAGACTCAACCAGAACAACACAAACAAGTGCGGCTTCACCGCCATAAAGATCGTCATCACACCCGCACAATAAGGACGTTCATCCTTCAGACACGCTAGAAAACCCACCGCACCCAACAGCAACAACACACTGATCTGTCCATAAAGCAGCACGATGTAGGTCGGCGCAAAGCTACCCGCCAACAGCAACCCTACCCACCATTGACGACGATTGCCCCCCGCCACCATCCAAAGCCAGCTTACACTCCCTAACACCATCCCCAGCTGCACGAACAACCATACCAACTGACCTACACGCCATTCCAACAAGCTATAAGGAAGCACATATGTCAGCGTCCACGGCGGATTCCACATCATGATCGCTTCGCCTTGCTCCGGCTGCGCCGTCCGCTCCATCGCCAACATCAACCCGGCATCATACGGATTCTCTCCCGCAAGGGTCAGACGACCCGCCGCCCAGTATTCGATGAAGTCCCGCGGGGGAAACAGATCACGATCCTCAACCAGGCGAAACACCTGAAGCCCCACCAGTAACAACAGCCCCACCAGGCATACCCAGCTGAATAGCATCCGAAGCTGCGAACGAGACTGTCGATCCACGCTAGCCCCCATTGTCGTATCGAACATTGTGCGTGGGGAAACCATCCGCTTGCACCACACAATCCCGCTTCCATACCTTCGCTCCCAGCTCGATCCAAACTTGGGGGTGGCCCGATCCACGGCGAACCCCGAACACACTTAGGCGGACACCAGCACGGGCGGAACATCCCGTCGCTTGATCGGTGGAATAGACTCCATGGACCATTCCAATGTGACATAGGCGATGAACAGGCTAGGCACCATCCAGAAATACCAATGTAAATCAAGCTCGAAGGCAAAGCTGGTGAGTGCAGCCAGATTGATCAGCCCATAAACGATCATCGCCCAACTGAGAACCGCTCGATTCTCCTGCTGCATCAGACGCGCCGATAACATCACCACTGGTAAAAGCAAAACAACGAGGTCCATCAACCAGACACCATAAGGAGCAACCAGGAGTGACATCAGCATCAACCGGGGTAATTGCTCCGTCCAATCCCAAGGTCTCCCACTCCTCCGCCAACGATCGCCATACCAGCCGAGCCAAACCAGACCCAAACCGAGCGCAACAAACTGTAGTCGAAAATAGTCCCAGCCGAAGATCAGTCTTAGTAGCGTTCCCAACGTGGGGGTCATCCACTGCGACGGCGGGCGTTGGACCAATTCCTCATAATATTGTTGGAGCACCAAGGGATTCCAGATCATTGGAATCAAGGTGGTTACGACCCCAACGGTGATTCCCCCCCACAGGACCCGCCATTGGCGTTGAGCCACAATCCACACCCCAAGACAAAGCCAAACCAACAGGAATAAGTGCGGCTTAATCGCCAGAAAGATGGTCATCACCCCAGCCAGAAAGGGTCGCTCGTCCTTTAAACAAGCGATCAACCCCACCCCGCCCAGGAGTAAAAGAACACTGATTTGACCAATCAGCAAAACAATGAAAGTTGGTACAAAACTCAGGCTAATTACTAGTGGTACCCACCAATACCGGGTCTCGCCCCCGACCACCCGCCACAGCCAGCTTACACTCGCTGCAACCACACCAACATGCACAAAGAACCAAATCAACTGGGCAGGACGTCTCGGCAGAAGGCTATATGGCATGACATAGGTAAGCGTCCACGGCGGATTCCACATCATCACGGCCTGGGTGATTCCGGGGTCTTCCGCCTGCTCACGTTGCAGTACCAAGTCCGGATCATAAGGATTGAGTCCATCCAGGTTGAGGCAGCCGGCGGCCCAATACTCGACGAAATCCCAGATTGGATACGCATCGGGATAGTTCAGCATGCCCCACAAGACCCGGGTACCCACCACCACCACCAGGAACACGACCAACGCCAGCCAAGTGGATGCCAGACGCAGCCGGGAATTCACCGTCAAGGTTGAGTCAACTTCCATCGACGCATCTCGGGAGGACAGAAACAAACCACTCTAGAAGCGGGATTGCTTCGCAACCATAGAGCGCGAATCTCTTCCACTTCGGACCTACCCGATTCGAGCTCAACCCCCTTCTTCAGTTGGCACAGTTGCGAATTGCGGGCTACAGTACATCCATGTGGAGCTTTGACCGTGGCTTCGATTTGAGAACCACTAATGATCGGTCGCATCTTTTTAGACCGCTATGAAGCAGTACGCCTACTCGGTGAGGGCGGCATGGGTCGGGTCTTCTTGGCCCGCCAGCTGGACCTTGCTCGTCAGGTTGTCGTCAAGGTGATGCACGAACATATTGCTGAAGACGAAAAATTTCGCGACCGCTTTCAACGTGAAACGCTCCTGATGGCGCGATTGCAGCACCCATATGCCGTCACCCTGATCGATGCCTCGCTCAACGATCCCCTCGGTCCGTGTATCGTCATGGAATACGTCAAGGGGATCGGGTTGGACAAGCTCCTCGAGCGAAATGGCCGGTTATCCCCAGCACGTGTGGGCCGCATCATTGGGCAGCTCTGCGAAGTGTTGCAAGCCGCGCATGACCTTGGCATTGTCCATCGCGACCTCAAACCTTCGAATCTGATGATCGTCTCCCCAGATACTCCGCGAGAGACCATCAAGGTCATGGACTTCGGTCTCGCGAAGTTGGTAGAGTCGGATTCCCTGAAAAAAGTCACCGACACCAATGTTGAATTCGCGGTGGGCACACCTGGATATATCTGTCCCGAGCAGGTTCGCGGTGAGGAGATGGATCATCGCGGCGATATCTACTCGGTAGGCATCATCATCTATGAGCTCCTCACTGGACGGCTCCCCTTTCCCGGCCCCTCGAGCATGGACATGATGTTGGCCCATGCCACGGAGATGCCTCCTACCTTTGCCGAGCTCAACCTCGATTCCACGGTGCCTCCCCCAATCGAGGATATTGTCTTTGATTGTTTGGCCAAAGAGCCTCGGCACCGGCCGCAGTCCGCACGTGATCTTGCCGAACGCTTCGAGACGGCTTTGGCCCATCAAGAAGTCTTGGCCATGGCGGATGCGCCTCGCTACGCACAGCGCGAGGGCCTCGGACCAGAAAGCTGGCACGATGAAGCCTCCGAACCTCTCGACGGGTTCATCGATGATCCCACGGCCCTGAGTTTCCAGATGGAAGCCTGGATGCCCGAAAAAATCGCTCTGGTAAAACTCCGTGGCTTTGTTTACGACTCCGGCGGCGAAGTGGTCGAATCCATTCCTGGCTTGATCAAAGTTCGCCTCGGTGGTCGTGGCAAAGGTAAATCGCCCGCCAGCTTGCCGTTGTCTTGGCTGTGGAGCGGCCGTCGCTCCGGAATCATTGATGTCGACCTACGAATGATTCAGATCGATCCAGGGCGACAAAACCACCTGATGATTCAGGTTTTGTTCCGCCCTAATCCCTTGTCGCTACGGCAAGATGGTGATTGGTGCCGCCGGTGTACCGCCATCTTTGTCCAGTTGCGCTCCTATCTCATGGGCAATTGAGCCAGGCAAGTCCCGCCACGCAACCAGGCTCCCGTCGAGCCGAGTTGGCTGGTATAGTTCAGAAAAGCATTCAATCTGAACCTTCACTAGCCTATGCCTAGGACCATCACCGGTACCATCGAGCGCATCACCTTTCACAACGAGGACAACGGTTACGCCGTCCTACGGATCCGCGTATCGGGTCAACGTGACTTGATCACCGTCGTCGGAACACTCTCAGCAGTCGTGGCCGGTGAATATATCGAGGCAGAGGGCGATTGGGTCCACGATCCCCAGCATGGCCTTCAGTTCCGCGCCGACCGCTTAATCACCACGCCGCCGCATTCGCTTGAAGGAATCAAGAAGTATCTGGGCTCGGGTCTCATCAAAGGCATCGGTCCGCATTATGCGAAGAAGATTGTCGAGGTCTTCGGCGAGCGCACCCTCGAAGTCATCGATCAATCGCCTACCTTCCTGGCCGAGATCAAGGGGATTGGCCCACAGCGTCTCCAAAAGATCCGCCAAAGCTGGCAAGAGCAGAAAACCGTCCGGCAAATCATCGTCTTTCTGCAATCGCACGGACTGGGAACCGCCAAAGCCATTCGCATCTATAAAACCTACGGCGAGGATGCTGTGGAGCAAGTCCGGGCCAATCCCTATCGCTTAACCAGCGATATCTGGGGTGTCGGGTTTAAAACCGCCGATGAACTGGCCAACTCGATTGGCATCCCCGGCAATTCTCTGCTCCGCGCCCGCGCAGCCATCCGCTTCATCCTGCAAGAACTGGCCAAGGAAGGACATGTTGGCTTCCCGATCGCCACACTCGTCCAAAGGATTGCCGAACATCCGCATATGGCTGGGTTGGAAGCAGAGGTGATCGAACAAGCAATCGAAGATGGACGTCGGGAGGGGGAATTGATCCGCGATCAGCCCCCTCCCGAAGCAACGGAGATCAACGCTGAGCCCTGGCTTTATCTCCGACCACTTTTTCTAGCCGAACTGGGTGTCGCCCGCGCCGTGCAGCAGTTACAACACGGCGAGCATCCCTTACCAGAATCGGATCACCAAGCCGCGGTCGGTTGGGTCGAGGGGAAGATGGGGCTGGAGTTGGCCCAATGCCAGCGTGAAGCCATCCTTGCCGCTCTGACCGAAAAACGCCTGATTATTTCTGGAGGACCCGGCGTCGGCAAAACGACGATTGTCCGCGGCATCATTGACATCTTTGCCGCGCGTCGACAGCGGATCGGCCTGTGTGCCCCCACTGGACGTGCGGCCAAACGATTGCAGGAATCGACTGGCCGCGAGGCACGCACTATTCATCGACTGCTCGAGTTTGACCCGGGTATCGGTACCTTCAAGCGAAATGCCGAATCCCCCCTGGATCTGGACTTGCTGGTCATTGATGAGGCTTCGATGGTCGACATGATGTTGATGAATCAACTGCTCCGGGCCATCCCCCGCTGGGCCTGTATGGTCTTGGTTGGCGATGTCGATCAGTTACCCAGTGTCGGACCAGGCAATGTCTTACGCGACTTGATTGCTTCGAAGACCATTCGAGTGGTTCGTCTGACGCAGATCTTTCGTCAAGCCCAAGAGAGCTGGATCGTGCGCGCGGCCCATGCCGTGAATGCCGGTCAGGAACCTTTGTCCGCACCGGCTGGTCGTACTGGAGACTTTTATTTTGTTGAGGCCAGTACTCCGGCGAACATCCTGAACAAAATCGTCCAGATGATCCGTGAACGCATCCCCGCACGCTTCGGTCTCGACCCCATCCGGGATATTCAGATCTTGTCGCCGCGATACAAGACTGAGTTGGGTGTAGCAAATTTGAATCATGTCCTACAAGGGGTGCTCAATCCCGCGGGGCAGACTCGGGAGATCTTGCGACAGGGTGTGAGCTTCCGGGTTGGCGATAAGGTATTGCAAAAAATCAATAACTATCAACGCGAGGTTTTTAATGGCGATATTGGCCGGGTGGCTACGATCGACCCGGAGGAGCAACTTCTCGAAGTCAACTACGACGGGCGGCTGGTACCGTACGAGTTTGGCGAACTCGATGAACTCACCCTGGCCTATGCCACCAGCGTGCATAAGTCCCAAGGCTCAGAGTATCCCGCGGTGATCATTCCATTACACACCCAACATTATATGATGCTACAACGCAATCTCCTTTATACAGCCATGACCCGGGGTAAGCGTCTCGTTGTTCTGGTAGGCAGCCGCAAGGCACTGGCCTTAGCCGTCCGTCAGCAAGATACGGCCCGACGTTTCTCGCTATTACAATGGCGTTTGCATCAGAGCGAGCTCTCCAAGGAGGTTCTTGAAGCCATCCCCCCGGAGCTCCGCTGGTTGCACGAGAACGAAGCGTAATTCTGCGTTTACCGCTTCAACTTGCTTTGCCGGGGTTCACGTTGCTTGGTGGGTAACCACTGAGCTAGCTGGGCGATCACCTCCTGATACTTTGGATCGCCGGCGAGGTTCTTCCACTCGTAGGGATCGGTTTGATGCTGATACAGCTCCTCGGAGCCATCGGCATACCGGATGTAGCGCCAATCAGTACTCCGCACCGCATGATTCCGAAAGCCATGCGTGGTTACGGCCGGTCGATCCCATGCGGCATTGGGGTCTTTGAGCAATGGCCGGATGCTCGGACTGGTAACATGCTCGGGGATCGCAAGGCCAACCAGCTCACACAATGTCGGATAAACACACATAAGATCGACAGTTCGTTCACACACCCGACCCTTTGGGGTCAGACCGGGAACCACCCAAATCAAGGGGACTCGCGTCGCTTCCTCCCAAAGGGCAAACTTCCGCCAGTGTTCCTTCTCGCCAAAGTGCCAGCCGTGATCTCCCCACAGTACAATGATGGTGTGGTCGCGATGCGGGCTACGCTCGAGGGCCTGCAGTAATCGGCCGATATTCATATCGGTGTAGGCAATGGTGGCGAGATAGCTCTGGATCGCCGCCTTCCAGCGGTTTGACTTCAGAAACCGCTGATGGTCCCCCTTGGGTTTGGCCATCTTGATCCCAGCGGCCGGGATATCGTCTAGGTCTCCCTGGATGTGGGGCGGTAATTGGATACCCTCTAAAGGGAATTGTGCGTAATATTTCCGCGGTACCGCAAAGGGGAGGTGAGGCTTGTGCAAGCCACAAGCGATAAACCAAGGTTTGTCCGTAGGCTGTTGTAGGCGTTCGATGCACCAATCGACGCTCTGCCAATCCCCCAAGTCCTCGTCTTTGAGATCATGAGCCAGTGGCTCATGGAAGCCTTCCATTTTGGCGACGCCTCGGCCATGTGCCGTGAAGCCTTGTTTGGGCATATATTCGGTCCATTCCGACGGGTAGAACGAATCTGAATGGTAAATCTTGCCAGCGCCGGAGACGCGATAACCCGCCTTCAGAAATGGAACAGTAAGGCCCCGTCCCACGGGAATATGCTGCTTCCAAAAATCGCGATTCTTGTAGCAGGCGGTTTGCCAGGGGCGCATTCCACTGAGAAGCGCTGCCCGAGACGGATTACAGGCAGGCACTGCACAATAGGCTCGGGTAAAGGTGACGCCGCGGGACGCCAAACGATCGAGATTGGGGGTCTTGGCTTGCGGATTGCGGCCGAAATGGCCGACCCAGTGATTGAGATCATCCACCGCGATCATCAACACATTCGGCCGCTCTGTGGCACCAAGCGGGTGCGCATCACTGAGCAGCCAGGCCAAACAGAGTGTGCCAATCCACCGCAAAACGCATACTAAATGCATGATACTTACTCCACTGTATCCCGCCGCTCTCGCCTCTGAAGTCGTAAAGGATGCCTAGATCAGTCTTCTTCCGAAGTGCTCTTTGCCCGAGCACCGTGCCTGCCTGAACCGCAGGATTTCGAAGTCGTGTCGAAGCCGATGCCAAGCGTCGATAATTCGAAATTGCTCG
Organism: uncultured Alcaligenaceae bacterium; assembly: GCA_964410665.1. Classification (GTDB taxonomy): domain Bacteria; phylum Planctomycetota; class Planctomycetia; order Gemmatales; family Gemmataceae; genus CAYPIE01. The sequence continues at coordinate 241,388 of CAYPIE010000001.1, read as the reverse complement.
ATGTCTCAATTCCGAACCTGGGGTACTGCTTCGGCGAGCCGGGCGAACCCTTGTGGGCTGAGCTGCGACCGAGACAGGAATAAGTCCTTCAGGCGGGGCATCCGAAGGAGATCCTCGATGGCCGCATCGTTAATCCGCGAACGCATTACCCAGAACACTTCCAAGTTGGGTAGACGAGCGAGGTGCTTGCAGCCAGTGTTGCCTACCCGCGTTTGCAGTAGGACCAGCTTGCGCAGGCTCGTGAGTCGCGCCAACTCAGCACAGCCGGCATCCGTAATCCCCCTGCCAGCTAGATGGAGTTCACGTAGCTGCGTTGCCTGGCTCAAGAAGCGGCAACCCACATCCCCAATATCGAGTCGCGATAGATCCAAGATTTCCAGATTCTGCAGACGACTCAGGCTGGCGCAGCCGGCCTCCTCAACCTTCGACGAGCTGAGATCTAGCTCGCGTAAATGCTCCAGGCCAAGCAGATGTGCACACCCCAAGGCCGTGACATCGGTGTTGGCCAGATCCAAACGGATCAGTCGACGTTGTTGAGCCAAGTGAAGGCAACCTGGATCGCCCATCCGCGTGCCGGCCAGATTCAGCGCACGCAAATTGGGAAGTTGTCCCAGCCAACGACAACCCGAATCCCCGACAAAGGTGCCAATTAAATAAAGGATGCGTAATTGCCGCAGGCGACTCAAGGGAATGCAGCCCTGATCGCTCACCTTGGTGCGATACATATTCAACACTTCCAGCTTCCTCAAGCCATCCAGCTCGCGACAGCCTTCGTTTCCAATTGCCGTGAACGCGAGTGACAGCGAACGCAGCTGGGCCAGCCGTCCGAGATGCTGGCAGCTTGGATCCCCTAGCCCGGTGCTGTCGAGCGAGAGGATCGCCAAGTTGGCAAATTGTTGGAGATGAGCACACCCGGCATCGGTTAATTCGGCATGGTCTAAACACAAGCCAAACGAGATCCCTGGCGCAGGTAAAAACCGCAGTTGTGCATCGCGAACCTGGACCGCCTTGGGAAAGATAAACGCAGGCAATTGATCGCGATGTTGCCGTGGACCCGATTCGAAGTGCCAAAGACCTTCGGCATCGGCTTGGCAGTGACCTAAGGTAGCACCCCGCGCCTGCCATTCGCGAACAATCCAGTCGGCGATCTGCGGTAAACGTGTCTGTTCGGCCGTCCGAACGGGTGTGGTCGCGGGGACGCTCCCGCTCAACAGGAGCGCAAACAGGAAGGATCCCATCGGAAATCCTCCGGGATAAGGAAGGGGGAGGTGGCTTGCGAAATCGAGTCTACTGCAGCGCTCATGGAGGGGCAAGACGGAGTCGCTTACGAGGCAGCGTCGATGATCCCCAAGAACTGGTCGGCCTTCAAGCTGGCACCCCCGACCAGGGCTCCATCCACATCCGGCTGGGCCAGTAAGCTGGCAGCATTGTCCGGTTTGACGCTACCGCCGTATTGGATGATCGTCCGCTCTGCGACCGTACTGTCGTAGACCTTGGCCAAATGCTGTCGGATGAACGCATGCGCCGCTTGCGCTTGATCCGGAGTTGCATTGCGGCCGGTGCCAATGGCCCAGACCGGTTCGTAGGCGATCACCAGCGCGGCCATTTGTTCCACGGTTATCCCCTGGAGGCCAGCAACAAGTTGTTGTTCGACCACCGCCTCCGTCTGGTTGGCCTCGCGCTGATCGAGCGTTTCGCCGATACAGAAGATGACCTCCAGACCGGCAGCGAGAGCGGCCAGAATCTTCTGGTTAATAAAAGCATCCGCTTCATGCAACACATGCCGCCGCTCACTGTGACCTACGATGACCAGTTGACAACCCGCGTTGCGAAGCATGGTCGGGCTGATCTCGCCAGTGAAGGCGCCGTCGGTTTTGGGGTAGAGATTCTGTGCACCCAAGTCCACCGGAGTGTCGCGGATCACCTCGGCCACCTGCCCAAGCCAAACAAAAGGTGGACAAACGGCCACCCGGCATTGGTCTGGGGAAGGCGCTCCCTGCACGACTGCTGTTGCGAGTTGGCGTGCCTCCTCGGCCAGTGTATTCATCTTCCAGTTGCCTGCGATGAAGATTGTGCGTGCCATGCGTTACCCTTTCGCTCGAGGGAATTCTCCGTCGGCTTGCCCTGCAGCACGAGCCACTCGAGATTTGATATGGGCAACCAGATCGACGGCCATCTCGGTAAACCGCGGCGGTGGAATCAGGTAAAACGCATCGGCCTTGGGCAGCATTCCATCGAGCAGTTCATGACACAATTTACAGCCCTCCGCACGACCAGTTTTGCCCGAAAGCCCCTTCATTCGTTGTCGGGCTTCATCGGTCAGCACAATACCCGGAACTTCATTGTGCAAAAATTCCGCATTCCGCTCGCTGACCAAGGGCATCACCCCGGTAAAGATCGGTACGTTGATCTCACGAGTCGCCGTATGAACTTCCGCAAAGCGATCCAGGTCATACATCGGCTGGGTCATGGCAAAGTGGGCCCCCTTCGCCACTTTGCGACGCAAGCGATCGACCAAGGCATGGAGATTGCGACCATTGGGGTTGAAGGCCACGGCAATCGTAAACTGTGTCCGCCCGCCTAAGGGGATACCGGCATTGTTGAGCCCGGCGTTGAACTTGGTGATCAGCTCGATCAAACCGAAGCTATTCATGTCGTAGACACTGGTGGCGCCGGGCATATCACCGACGCGTGCCGGGTCCCCGGTCAAGGCTAGCACATGGCGGATGCCGCGAACGTGCCCTTCGAGCAAGCGCGATTGCAAGCCAATCAAGTTGGAGTCACGGCAAGTCAGGTGGAGAATGACCGGGAGATCGGCTTCACGCTGCACGATGTCGGCCAGGGTCAAGTTCCCCATATGCAAGGTGGCCACCGGGTTGTCGGCCATGGTAATGGCATCAACCCCCATGTCCCGTAGTTGCTGGGCCCGGCGAACCACAGGCTCATACTTGAGCCCCCGAGGTGGATCGAGCTCCACGACCACTAAGGGCCGCCGGGGCTGGAGATGATCGTTCCGGCCGGCTGCGGCATCGATGGGGTCAAGTTTGTATAATAGCGATCCCGGAGGGGGCAGCGTGGATCCCGGCTCAAGCGTCGCTCCGCTTGCCAGCGTCGGCACTTCACAGGCCGACTCCGGGTTGACCGGAACACGAGTTGCTGGCTTCCGGTCGGCGAGTCGTTCCTTGAGACGCTGAATGTATTCCGGAGTAGTCCCGCAACAACCGCCTATCAGATTGGCCCCGGCATCCCGCATCGCATTGGCGGAATCAATCAGATAGGGCATCGGCGCCCCGAACAAATAACGGCCATCGACATATTCAGGGAGGCCCGCATTGGGGTAGGCACTGACCAACATATCGCTGTGTCGGGTCAGACATTCCACCGCCGCCGCAACACACCGGACCCCGCGTCCACAATTGGCTCCTACCATATCCGCCCCAACCTCGCTGACAAAGCTCAGGGCGTTCATCACATGAACGCCGGCCTGGGTATGTCCGCGTTCGTGGAAGGCCAGCTGGCAGACCACCGGCAAATCGGTCGATGACCGCGCCACTTCCAAAGCCAGCCGAAGTTGCTCTAAGTCACTGAAGGTTTCTAAGAGCAACAAATCCGCCCCTGCATCGGCTAGAGCCACAATCTGCTCACGAAACAGCTCGCGAATCTGATCCTCGGCCAACAGCGACGATTCTTGCAACCCGCTAAACTCCGCCAAAGGCCCCACTGCCCCGGCGACATACGCCCGATCTCCGGCGACTGCTCGAGCCAACTCCACCCCGGCACGATTGAGCTCGACCACCTCGCGTTCCGAACGGGTGGTGGACAGTTTGGTGCGATTCGCCCCAAAGGTATTGGTCTCGAGCACTTGGGCACCGGCATCAAGATAATCCTGGTGCAGACTGCGAACCAGATCGGGGTGCGAGCGATTCAAGCGTTCGAAGTTGGTTTCTTGGCCGATGCCCCGTTCCCGGAACATCGTCCCTAGAGCCCCATCTCCTAAGAGAACCTCTTCGCGTAGCCGACTCAGGAATTGCTGTCCGCGCATCGTACCTCGTTCCGCGTTAATGGATCGGTGCAAACTGATTTCAGTCTAGCAAATCCGAACCAAAACAGCTACGCACCCTGCAACTCCAACGTCCATGTCAGCCGCCTCCGGAACGTCGCGCTGAGCCTGGTTGAGGGATGGGTCGCCCCATTTTGTTTAAAAGCATTTTCATATCTTCCCAAACATCCTTCTTCCAACTTTCATTGCGAAGCAAGGCGGCTGGGTGATAGGTACACATGACCGGGGTGCCACGAAAGGTATGCAACTTCTTCCGCAATCGGCCCAACGTCGCTGTCGTTTTCAAAAGCGCCTGGGCAGCGGTCGAGCCCAAAGCCACGATATATTTGGGCTGAACCAAATCGATTTGCTGCTCTAGGTACGTACGGCAATTCTCCAGTTCATCAGAGCGGGGTGTGCGATTTTGCGGGGGCCGACATTTCAAAGTGTTACAGATATAAACGTCTTCACGTCGGAATCCTGAAGCCACAAGAATCTTGGTCAACAGCTGACCCGCTTGCCCCACAAACGGAAAGCCGGTGCGATCTTCTTCCGCGCCGGGGGCCTCACCGACCAAACAGAGGTCCGGTGCCACTGGACCCACTCCGAAAACGGTATGGCTACGGGTCGAGCACAGCTCAGGACATTTCATGCAGCCGCTCACCACCTCGGAAAGGGATATCAAAGTCTGGCGACGTTCTTCGGCATTGAGTTTGGCATACGGACCGGCCTCCGGCTCATCGCCAAACAGAGAGCTTGCGTCTGAAGAAGGACCAATCGATGGCTGCGAATTCGCCACGGCAGGATCCGATTCGGGATCCGAAGGTTGCTGGTTGTCTGGCATATTGGAAATTACTGCTGGTGTGGTAGTTGCGTAAACCCAATTGATCCCGGCTCCATGTAGTGCCTGGAGATGAGTTTGCACCTGACGCAGAAGATCGCGAGATAGGGACGAATCATTCGACATGAGTTTGACAAACGAGTGTACACACAATTATTAATTCAAAGTATCTTATCAGTTATCGTCCTTGCTGCCCAGGTGAATTGAGTATCAGTCACGCACGACTAGATCCAGGCAAACGAGACCGACTGCGAGCATTGCAAGCAGCAAAAAACCGAGCACATCCGCACGACGGGTGTGGAACTTTGTGAGGGTATGGAACTGGCCAGCAAACCCTCGACATTGCATGGCCTGGCTTACCCGTTCGGCCCGAGCATGGCTTCGCACCAGCAATGCACCCATCACTCGCGCCACGGTACGATAGGCGTGACGCTGCGCTCGGTTGCGAAATGCCCGGACGCGAACTGCCACGCGTAGACGCTCAAGTTCATCTACCATCAAAAATACATAGCGATAACTCAATAAAGTCAGCTGCATCAACAATGCGGGCACCCATAACTTCTGAGCCGCGGCGAGAAGATCATGAAAGGGTGTGGCACTCAACAGAACCAATCCCACCAGCGTGATTGCTACAGCACGAAAAAGGAGCGTCAAGGTGACTTGAATCCCATGCAAAGACCAGGACACCCCGAACATCTTCCAGGTTGGTCCTTCCCCGGCGAGAGTGAGGGGCAACACAACGAGAAATGGTAGCAACGCAAGTGCAAGGACGAGGAGTCGATTGCTGACCCAGTGGCTTCCGAGGCGGGCGAGTCTGGCCAGAACCATGGCCACCGCCAATCCGAACAAGGCGACCCACCAAACGCGTAAAAGTGCTAGGGCGAAGAGCAACATGGACAAACCAGCCAATTTCCAGCGCGCTTCCCAGTTTGCTAGCAGGGAAGCGCGAGGGACCGGCTGTTCAATTAGAAGGGTCATGGACCAGACGGGTCATCGATCAGATGGTCATCGATCATAATGGTTATTTACAACCAGCAATCCCATAGATCAGCGAGTTTTGTGAGAATTACACGAACGGGAAGCGTGGTATTCCAGGCGAAGCTGGTGTTCAGCCTCCAGCCAGTCTTCTAATTCCGAGCCAGCAGGTCGCCCTTTGGCATCCCAGATTTCAAATGCCCGTTGAGCAATTGAGTCAGTCGAGGGTTCACGGGAGGAACTCGCATTGCATCCCTGGGCGGACACCCCAAGACCCGGACTGTGCTGCGTTCCAGCATCCTGAAGAGTGTCACGATGGGAAAGGCCATGGACCTCATGGGTCGTATTTTCATGGGTCTTCGCCTCATGCGTGGATTGGAAGCTAGGCGTCTGGGGGGTGGGCGTCTCGCGAACCTCAGATTTTTTGGCACGGAACAAGCCGAATACCATCCGTCTTTCCTCCAACAACATGACCTGTTACCAGGTGATTGATTAATCCCAGCATAGACTATGGATCGGTGCAAGCAAATTTTCCCATCTTCACAATAGCTTCATCCTGACCCATCCGTCACGAACGCTAAGTGGGATATGCTTGCATCACCGATACGCTATACTAACGCGAAAGACCCGGTCACCGACCCCACGCACTCGCTCTGCGTGGGAGAGCGGTCCACAAGCCGATGGTGGGGCGATCGCCAAGCCGAGTCCTGCCGTCGACGGGGGAAACTAGGGCCATGTTGATCGGCGAGAAGATTGGGCCATTTGAGATTGAAAAAGAACTCGGTAGTGGCGCCATGGGCACCGTCTACCGGGCCCGCTATGCCAAGACTGGACAACGTGTAGCCCTCAAAGTGATTGCTTTTGGTCTGGTCGGCAATGAGACTGCACTGGCTCGGTTTGAACGTGAGGGAGAAATCCTCAAGCAATTACGTCACCCCAACATTGTCCGCCTCTTTGCGACGGGCCGGTATCGCAACACCCCTTTTTTCGCCATGGAATATATCGATGGCGAATCCCTGGATCGCATCCAAACTCGGCGTGATCGCTTCTCCTGGGAAGAAGTGGTGCAAATGGGCACCCAACTTTGTGATGCCCTCCAACATGCCCATGAGAAGGGGATCATCCATCGCGACTTGAAGCCTTCCAACCTCATGCTGCTCAAAGATGGCCAAGTCAAGCTCACCGACTTTGGTATTGCCAAGGATACCGATGTCACCGCTCTGACTGCAGCCAATAGTACCATCGGCACCGCCGCTTATATGTCCCCCGAGCAGTGTAAGGGGGAGCGAAATTTAACCCACAAGTCGGACCTGTACTCGTTGGGCGTGGTCTTCTACGAACTGCTGACCGGGCAGAAACCATTTAACGCTGAGTCCGCAGTCGATATGTTCATGCTTCATGTCAAAGGAAAAGTCGAGCGGCCCATCCGCCTGGTTCCCGAGATCCCGCCGTGGCTGGATACCTTGGTCTGTCAGCTCCTTGAGAAGAAGCCAGAGCACCGGCCGTTTGATGCCGCCATGGTCAAGAGCGTTTTGGTCGACATCCAAGAAAAAGCCGAAGCTCAACAAAGTGTCGGCGCGGATTTGGCTGCCGCCCGGCTCGTCGATCGTTCTACCAAGCTGCGTTCGGGGAAGCGGACCCTAGAGGATCGCGAGGCGGCGCGAGCAATTCGGGCTGGAGCGAAAAAAAAGAAACTTCGCAAGAAGGGTACACCCTTTTTCCGCCAGGTCTGGTTCCAAGCCATCGCCATTCTGTTGTTTTTAAGCGGCATGAGCTATCTAGTCTACGCCATGACCCGACCGGATTCGCCCGAGGTCTTGCTCGAGCGGATCACGTCGCTGGAGTCCACCGTCGATCTCGCCGACTATGATGCGCGGCGACGGCTGCAGGGGGCCATTCAGTATTACCTGGATGTTTATGGGAACCGGGACGACTCGGCCACACGCCAGGTTCGAGCCCTCCGCGAGAAGATTGCTGTCGCCGACTTTGAGTTGGCCATGAAAAATCGGGTCAACGTCGGTTTGACCAAGCCCGAAGAAGAGTACGATCCCGAGGCCTATGCATGGATGTTAGCCGCGTTCGCGGCCGAAGCCGAAGGCGACCTGAATACGGCCTTTGAACAATACAATAAGATCAAGGAGAAGTATCCCCACGGGGGCACCGACGCGGCCAAAAATCCCTGGGCTGGCTTTGCCCGCAAACGGGCTCAGCAGATTAATCGAGTGCCTGGTCTGCTCGGTAAGTTGGAAAAGCAGATACGTCACCGTCTGGCATTTGAGGAGTTTGTCACCGACGACGACCCGGTCGAACGGTTGGTGGACCGGGCTCTCAAGCTGTCTCGGCTCCGGGAGCCCTATGACATTCTCTTCGATCCGGTGCGGGCCCGCCAAACTTGGGCCAAGGTGATGGAAGCGACTCAGGATGACCCGGCACGCCACGAAACCTATCTACTGGCCGCCAAGCAACGACGAAGCCTAGCGGCGGATATTCCTGAAAGCGAAAGCCAGAACCAGCGGGAAAAGCGACTCGAACGGCTGGACCGAATTCTGCAGAATGCAGCCCGCCTCGGCCTATCAACCAATTTAGCTGATCAACTGGTCGCCCGGAACTACTGCCGGTTGATCCGTGATCTCTACAGCAACGATCCGGTTCCAGAGGTAGTTGCCCGCGCTGTCGAGGCGAAGCGCCTGCTCGCCAAGCTGCCAAAACCGCCCGAGCATCAATGACTCCCCTAGAGCGGATTTCAAGTTCATGAATACAGCGACCCGACTCCATTCGCGGAGCCACGAAGCCTTTGTTGAAGCACAAAAAGTGATTCCTGGTGGGGTGAACAGTCCCGCTCGCGCCTTTGGCGCCGTTGGCGGTGAACCGGTCTTCATCGCTCGGGGCAACGGGCCATACCTCTATGACATTGATGGAAATCAATATCTCGATCATATTGGTTCTTGGGGTCCGTTGATCCTTGGGCATGCTCACCCTCGCGTGGTGAATGCCATGATCAACGCGATCGAGGACGGGTCCAGTTTTGGTGCGCCAACAGAGAAAGAAACCGAACTGGCAGAATTGATCACGCAAGCGGTACCTTCGATCGAGATGGTCCGCATGACCAGCTCCGGCACCGAAGCAGCGATGAGCGCCTTACGACTCGCCCGCGGGGCGACCGGACGAGATCGCATCGTCAAGTTTGCCGGCTGCTACCACGGGCACGTCGATGCCCTCTTAGTCTCCGCTGGATCCAGTGCCCTGACCCACGGCGTGCCAACCAGCCCTGGGGTGCCCGCCGGGTGCACCGCCGACACTCTGGTGTTGCCGTATAACGACGCGGAAACGCTCAACGAGCTGTTCAAAACCCAGGGCGACCAGATTGCCGGAGTCATGCTTGAACCTGTCGTCGGAAACATGGGGCTTGTGGTCCCCTCGGACGAGTTTCTCCGCGAACTACGTCGGTTGACACACCATTATGGTGCTCTGCTGATCTTTGATGAAGTAATGACAGGGTTCCGCCTCGCCTATGGCGGCGCTCAGGAATTGCTCGGACAGATGCCTGATGTTACCGCGCTGGGAAAGATTGTGGGGGGTGGGATGCCCGTTGGTGCTTATGGTGGCCGAAAAGAGATTATGCAACAAGTGATGCCAGCAGGCCCAGTGTTCCAAGCCGGAACGTTATCGGGCAACCCGGTGGCCATGGCCGCTGGGATCGCTACCCTTCGCGAGTTGAAAGAAAACCCACCTTATGCGCGGCTGGAGGCGTTGGGTGCCCGATTAGTCGAAGGTCTGAACGAAGCCGCCACCCAGGTGGGAATTCCGCATCAGATCAACCGGGTTGGCAGTATGTGGACGCTGTTCTTCACCGAGATACACGTCCGCAACGATGCAACCGCTCGAACCAGCGATACCCGACGGTTTGGCAACTTCTTCTGGGCCATGATGGCCCGAGGCCATTACCTGCCGTGCAGTCAATTTGAGGCAGCGTTTCTCTCTGCGGCGATGACCGAGGAACATATTGAGCACACTATCATTCAAGCACGTGGAGCCTTCGAGCAATTGAAGGCGGATGCTTAGAAATGGGAGGTGGCGTGATCCCGATCACCAGGGTGCTGCGTCAAGGAAAGTTCGACCGAAACCACGCCGGTAGCATTCTACCGGCGTGATCAAGAGAACAGTCAAGAGGTCAGTCTTCCGATGCCGGCGTGTCGCTGGCACTGAGGCGGGCATTCAAGATCCGTGCAAGTTGCCGCTTTTTCCGCGCTGCTTTATTTGGATGAATAATGTTCTGTTTCGCGGCCTTATCCAGGCGCTTCGCAGTCAAATTGTATTCTTCCTGGGCATCTTCCTTGGTGCCTTCCTTGATCATGTACACAAAATCTTTGGTCTGAAGTTTGATTTCCTTCTTGGTGTGCCGATTGTGTAATCGGCGCTTCTGATTTTGACGATGGGCTTTCTTAGCCCCGCGAGTATGCGGCATGATTGGCAAATCCTAGTCAGTACCGGTCAACGTTGGCAGCAGGGAAAACGTGTGGAGTAAATTCACAAACAGCGAAGCGAAGCCAGATCGGTCGAGACAAGCACGACCGACCTGAACCAGCGCACACGGTTGGGCAAGTGACAGTTATTCTGCACTGTGCTCGACGGCCTTAGGCTTCGTCGGCATCGGCTTCTTCGCCGCCCTCAACCTCGCCGACCTTGTAGCGAACAAAGTCGAGGACTTCGAAACCCTTCTCTTTCAGGACCTGTCCGACGGTCTTGGAGTCATCCTTGATGAACGGCTGCTCGACCAGGACATTGTCTTTGTACCAGGCGTTCAGCTGCCCCTCGGCGATCTTCTCGGCAATGTTGGCTGGCTTGCCCGAAGCTTGTGCTTTGGCCACCGCGAGTTCGCGTTCCTTGGAAATAATATCTTGGGGAACTTGCTCGCGGGTTGTTGCCACCGGCACAATATGGAACGCAGCCACGTGCATGCATACTTCGCGGAGAAAATCCGGATCGGCCGCCGCCCCTTTGACGGCAAGGAGCACACCAACTGAAGCATCATGGTGGATGTACTGGCCACACGTCGCCTCAAAGCGACGGAAGCGTGCAGGCTTCATATTCTCCCGGATCAAGCCCAAGGTTTCATTGATTCGATCCGTCACCGTCTGATCGGACTTGGCGAAGAAGGGCTGTGCGAGGAATTCCTCGGTGGTCGCGGGATTCTTGTTGGCGATATGCTCGACCAGCTCGTTGGCCAGCTGGATAAAGCCCTCGCTTTTCGCGACCGGGGCCGACTCACAACGCATCTCAAGGATCGCGGCAATTGGGGTCTTGGGATCGATAAAGACCGCGATTCGTCCCTCGGTAGTTTCCCGTTCGCCCTTTTTGACCGCGAGTTTGCTATTGCGAATCCGCAAAATGTCGATGGCCTTGTCCATATCACCTGCAGCTTCTTCGAGCGCCTTCTTGCACTCGGCGAACGGCAGGTTGGTGCGGTCGCGCAATTGCTTGACGGTGGTCGCGGGAATACTGCTCATAGTGATCGTACTCTTCTCCCCAGGCTCCCAACAGAGACCTCCGACCCGACCTTCGGATCATGGACTGGAGGCCGGCTGCGGTTGCTGATCTATTCAACGACACGCGGTTCAGGATTGGGGTTCGCTGCTTCCCCGTCGCTCTCGGTGATTGAGCCATTCGCGTTGGCATTGGCAGCGACCGGTGCATTCGGAAAAGCCGGGACCGGCTGATCATCGGTTGGATGTGCCGGTGGGGTGCTGGCTTCCTTAGCCCCAGGCTGAAGACTCGAAGGAACCGGTCGGGGCTTGATCAGTGCTTGCTGCTCGGGTGGCAACGCCGAACGCCCTTCGAGGACCGCTTCGGCTAACTTATGCAGAATCACTTCAATCGCCCGGATACTGTCATCGTTGCCTGGGATTGGCAGATCGACCAGATCTGGATCGCTATCGGTATCGATCAGGGCCACCGTAGGAATTCCCATGCGTTTGGCTTCACGCACAGCAATGTCCTCACGTTTGGGATCAATGACCACAATCGCATCGGGCAAACGGTTCATATCCCGGATGCCCTGCAGGTTCCGGCGAATCTTGATGAGTTCACGGCTCAGAGTAGAGACCATCTTCTTCGAATAGGTATGGATCGACGCTGTCGGCGGAGCATTGCCCAGATCCATTTTCCCTGCTTCGGTCATCATCCCGGCGATGTAGGCGGTCATGTCGACCTGACTTGGGGACTGACCTCCGGGAAGCCACATGCCTTCGAGCTCTTGCAACCGCTTTAACCGGTTGCGGATCGTTTTAAAATTCGTCAGGGTTCCACCAAGCCAGCGCTCACTGACGTACGGCATTCCGCAGCGGCAGGCCTCGCGTTCAACAATCTCTTTGCCTTGACGCTTGGTACCCACAAAAAGCACTAATTGATTTCGACTCACGACCTGGGCTACGTAGCGATATGCCCGTAATAGGCCGCGGACGGTTTCCTTTAAGTCAATGATGTGGATGAGATTTCGCTTACCGAAAATGTAGGGGCGCATCTTGGGGTTCCAGCGACTGGCTCGGTGGCCATAATGAACCCCAGCTTCGAGTAATTCTTTTACTTGAACAATCGCCACGCAAACTCCTCCTGCCCCGGTCTGCCCCACTGGTTCGGTAAGATTTCCACCATGACAAACCTCCCCACAAACCCCACGACCCTGGGTCGGTCGAGGTAAGACAAGTATCGTAGCACCCGACCCGAACATGGTAAAGGGGGAGGTCGGAAAAAGCCCCCCTGGCAAGTACAGTCCAATTCCCTATAAACTCCCTACGGTTTGTTTGTCTGCAAGATTTCAACGAAAGGAACGAGTATGGCGACTGCCATCACCGTGCAATCGGACGTCCGTGACCTGAAAAAGGCCCCGGAGGGCAAAAAGCGGATTCTCTGGGCCGATCAGGACATGCCTGTATTGGCGGCAATTCGCGAACGATTTGCCAAAGAGAAACCACTGCAAGGGTACCGCATGGCGGCGTGCTTGCACGTGACCGCTGAAACCGCCAATCTGGTTCGGACGCTTCAAGCCGGTGGCGCGGATGTGTTGCTGTGTGCCTCCAACCCTCTGTCCACGCAGGACGATGTGGCTGCCAGCCTGGTCGCTGATTACGGCATTACAGTATGTGCCATTCACGGGGAAGATGGTAAGACCTATTACAAGCACATTGTCAATGCTTTGGAATGGGAACCGAATGTGACGATGGATGATGGAGCCGATTTGGTCTCCTCAATGATCTTCATCATGCTTGACCGCCTCGACGATGTCAACGAAGTGGTCCGCGCCTGGGCCTCCAAATTCTCCAGTGAAGAGCGTAAGACTAAATTTTCCAATGTGATCGGCTCCATGGAAGAGACCACCACCGGTGTCATCCGACTGCGGGCCATGCAAAAGGATGGGGTCCTGAAATTCCCGGTGATCGCCGTCAACGACGCTGACACCAAGCACATGTTCGACAACCGCTACGGTACCGGTCAATCCACGCTCGATGGTATTATCCGTGCAACCAATGTCCTGCTGGCAGGCAAGTGCATTGTCGTTGCCGGCTACGGTTGGTGCGGCAAAGGTGTGGCCCTTCGCGCCCGCGGTCTTGGCGCCCGAGTAGTGGTGACGGAAGTCAATCCGCTACGAGCACTGGAGGCCGCCATGGACGGCTTCACGGTGATGCCGATGGGCGAAGCCGCGAAGCAAGGGGATTTGTTTATCACCGTCACTGGCAACAAACACATCATTCGACGCGAGCACTTCCTGGCCATGAAAGATGGCGCGATGGTGTGTAACTCCGGCCACTTTGATGTCGAACTCGAACTGCCCGCCCTGCAGCAAGAGTCGACCAACATCACGGAAAACGTTCGCAAACACGTTGATGAATATAAACTTAAAGGCGGGAAGCGAATTCATGTCGTCGGTGCCGGACGACTGGTCAACCTGGCTGCCGCCGAGGGCCATCCGCCTAGCGTGATGGACATGAGCTTCGCTACCCAAGCCCTTACTACCGTGCTCTGCATCTAGCAGAAAGTGAAGCTCGGCATCGGTGTGCATGATGTGCCGATGGAGATCGAGGAGTTTGTCGCGGGTGCCAAGCTTGATTCGATGGGCATGGCCATCGACACGCTCACCGCCGATCAGAGCAAGTACCTCAACGACTGGGAACAGGGCACCTGATTTCGTCAACACGTTCGAATGCCCTGGGCCCGTGGGTTCAGGGCAGATCTCCCTTCCACACTCCCCACTTTGCAGAGCTAAGTTTGCTTGTGACCGTCTTACAGACCAAATAAGCTCCGGGCATTCTGCGTCGTCAATGCCGCAATCTCTTGGAAACCTACCTGGCGGATTTCGGCGAGACAAGCCGCGGTATGGACCACGAAGGCTGGCTCGTTCCGCTGACCCCGCATGGGTACGGGGGCCAGATACGGACAATCAGTTTCGACAAGCAGTCGATCCGCAGGCACCTCGGCCGCAACCGCGCGGAGAGAGGCAGCACTCTTGTAAGTCACCATGCCAGCAAACGAGATGTGTAAACCGAAGCCCACACAGGCGGCCGCGGTGGCTGTTGTTCCCGTGAATGAATGCATCACACCGCGAATCGGACCGTGCTGCTGGTACGCTTCGCCTAAGACGCGGACCATATCCGTATCACAATCGCGACTATGAATGACAATAGGTTTGTCGAATTCCTTGCATAGTTGTAAATGACGCCGAAAGGCCTGTTCTTGAACCGGAAACGGGCAGCGGTCCCAGTAGCGATCCAAACCGGTCTCGCCAATTGCCACGGTATGAGGCTCCTTGGCCAATTCCACGATGGTATCCCAATCTCCAGGAGCGACTTCCCCAGCATGGTTGGGTTGGATGCCGACCACCGCGCCTAGAAGAGCGTGTTCGCGAGCGAGGATCACCGCGGCCTCACTCGTCGACCGGTCAATGCCAATGGTCAGAACACGCACGACGCCCGCAGCCGTTGCCCGCGCGAGTACTTCTTCCAAGTCCTCGGCAAACCGCTCATCATCGAGATGGGCATGGGTGTCGATCAGTTCCATGACTCAGCGATGCCTGCATCGCCTCCAATTCGGTTCGGTGCTTGGCCTTGAGTTCGTACAAGCTACGCAGCAGACGAGCGGGCTCGGCATCCGTGCAAGCCGTTGCTTCGGCATTGAGCTGCGTCAGCAGGGCAGATTGCTCTTGGAGCAACTTGGGCAAGATCGTTTTCAATGCGACGTAGTTGTAGTGGGTGTAGGCCGCAGCAAAAGGTCCCAAGGGCGGTAAGAGCATCCCTTGCTGCAGCATGCTCGAAGCAATTTGGTCGAGGCATGCCTGCTCACGCTCTGCCAAGTCACGAAGTTGATTTAGAAGCGGACGGTGATGGACACTAACATACGGCAGTGCCTGGATAATGTAGTGCAACAAGCTACGTTGTTCACGACAATAGACATCCTGCAACAAACGCTCTGTCAGAGGTTCGCTCATTCTCAGTTGGCCTCACTTGGCACCGCCATGGGCGTGTCTGCTGCCTGTCGGCTAAACTCGGCGAGCGGTCCCCAGACGATGCCCACTACCAGAACGCCTATCAACAATAGAACAATGACGAGGCGGGACCCGAGGGAGGGTCGGTCAGCCAGGATCGCTTGGGAGGGGGCTTCTTCCAGAACCATGACCCGAACGACGCGTAAATAATAGGCGGTACTCAAGACCGTGTTCAATGCTCCCAGGAGCAATAGACCACCAAATAACCGGCTCAGTAGGCTCTCCCCGACCTGGGACCAAGCATTCGCCTCGGCAAACAGCCCAGCAAAGATCTGGAATTTCGCGGCAAAACCCGCTAGAGGCGGCAAACCCAATAGACTCACCAAAAAGACGATTAAGGCAATCGTGCAAAAAGGTAAGCGTTCCATAAGACCAGCATAATCCTGGAGTTGCTCCGATCGAATCGCATTGCGGATCACCGCCACGACCGCAAAGGCACCTAGGTTCATCAATACATACGCTATCATATAAAATAATACTGCCGCGTTTCCGACCAGACTTAGTGTGGCCACTCCGAGTAACATGGTGCCGGCATGGGCAATCGTCGAGTAGGCCAGGAGACGCTTGAGGTTCCTCTGGCCAAACGCAGCCAGGTTTCCGAAGGTCATGGTGAGAGCGCCGAGCAGACCCAAACCGAACATCATCCCCTGGCGTAAGACCGCGGGCGAGTCGGGGTTGCCGGTGAGGGTCATGCCCAGGCGGATGGTGAGTGCGACCGCCGCCGCTTTGGAAGCCACCGAGAGAAAACCAGCAACTTCCGCTGAGGCCCCTTCAAAGACATCCGGACACCAAAAATGAAACGGCACTGCCGCCAGCTTAAAACCCAAACCCACCAGCACAAATAGGGTTCCCGCAAGCAGGATTGCATCCAAGTGACCTTGCTGCGCGACCACCTGCTGGTAGCCCTGAGCGATCTCGGCGAGATTGCCAGTCCCTAGTTTTAAGGTGATGAGACTGATGCCATATAACATGACCCCCGCTGAAGCAGCGCCAAAAATTACATACTTCAATGCCGCTTCGGAGGCGCCACGCCGGCCTTTGACAAAGCCGGCCAAAGCATAACTAGGCAGCGATGCCATTTCGATCGCGATAAACACCATCAGCAAATGCTGTGCTGAGGTCATCAACAACATCCCAAGCGTCGCACCCAGGATCAGAATGGCAAAATCCGCGGAATCTTCGCGATCGGGCAAACCCGTCGTCCAACACAAAGCAAAGAATGGCAGCAACAGACCCGTCAACAAAATGTGGAGGAATACTCCAAACGCATCGTAACGCAACAACCCAGTAAACAAGTTGCGACCGTCGGGCGAAGGCAAGCCATCGACGACCCAACCGAGCGCGGTGGCCAGCGACGGACCCCAACCGCGGTAGGTTGACGAGTTCGCCATCTCCTGAATCCCAGAACGAAGGTCCGGCTGTGCAAACCATTGGCCCACAGCACTCAGACAAGCGACCAAGGCTGTCAGCATCGCCAGCGGCAACAGGCTCTGACGTGTGCGCGTAAAAACCCGAACCAATAGCATCACCACCATGCCAGTGATAAGAAGCAATTCTGGAAGAAATGCCTTGAGGTCCTGGAACAGACTCGCCTGGGTCTGTTCGAGCAGCGGCGTGGTTGGGAACATGCATTTGGTCCGCGACACCGGGTCCACCGAAACTTATGCCTGGTTTAGGGATGGCCCCCGTACGGGCAACCCTGCCCATCGAGTTGAGCGCTGGCCAGGTCGGTTCTCCACACGACCAGCACCTACCAGCGTGAGGATCCGTTTAAAGCTGAAAATCATGTCCTAACGGGAATCAGCTGCCACGATCCTCCGGAAACCGAGTCGCCCTCTGATCTTTTTTCCAAATTGTTGCACGAAATCTGCCTCAACAGGCCACTCCTTAACCAGATTGAGTTTCCATCCAATCCAGCGAAGGCGGTGTGTATGTTGCGTCTTACCCTGCGAACGCTTCTCACCTACTTGGATGATGCCCTCAAACATCCCGATGATGTCAAGGGCATGGGCGAGAAGATTGCTGAGAGTGAGCGGGCTCGCGAACTCATCGACCGGATTCAAAAGAGTATTCGCCGTCGCGGTTTGAGTGTCCCTCCGCTCACGGGCGGTAGCAAATATGATGACGCCAATACCGTTGCCGAATACCTGGATAATGAACTTTCGGCCGACCAGATCGAGGAATTTGAGCGACATTGCCTGGAAGCAGAGTCCCACTTGGCAGATGTGGCGGCTTGTCATCAGATTCTCAGTCTGGTCGAAGTCGAACCGGCCCATGTACCGCCGACAGCCCGACAACGGATGTACCGTCTAGTCCGGGGTCGTGAATCCATTCCATACCGGAAACCGATTGCTGCTGCCACCGTGCCCAGTATCGATCCTGTGGAGTTCGAAGCCGAGTCGAACGAGGAACCGCTCTTATTAGGCCTGCCCCCGTATTCGCGGCAGAAAGGCTGGTTTTACAAGCTGGTTCCGGTCGGTGGCTTGTTACTGCTGCTGGTTGCCTTGGTATTCTCCGTACGCCAAGCGTTACCAAGGGCCGACGAACAGGGCCCCGTGGTGGGAGAAACCTCCTCGGTCTTGCTTGCGGCCCTCGACCAACGTCTCGATGCTGACAAAATGCCAGTGACCCAACCCGCCGCCAAGCCCACGGGCAAGCCCTCCGGGCAAGGTGCAACAACCCCCGACCCTCCTCGTGCAAAGATGCCCAAAGCGGAGGCGCCCAAGACAAAGGCTCTCCCAGATACTCCCCCCAAAATGAAATCGGATGCACCCGTTCGCATTCCTCCGAAGAAGGACGCTCCCAAGCCAGTGGTTCCCAAGCAACCAAACAAAGGACCGATCGCGCCACCCCAGGACCTCCCACCACGACAGGAACGAACGGGCATTGGCCAGTTTGATTCCCAGAATACCTTGCTGGTCACGCGCAGGCTGGGCAGTGAAAATTGGGAACGCGTCACGCTAGACCGGCCGACTGTCTTCACCACCGACGCACTCCTGAGTCCAGCAGGCTACCACAGTTTGATCGTGTTGGACTCAGGGTTGCAGCTTGAACTTTGGGGGAACCTTCCAGAGTTTCTCAACTTACCACTGCTCGAAAGTCAGGTCGTGCTCTATGCCCCACCGGAGGGGTATGCTGCCGACTTGAGACTGGTTGATGGCAGAATCTTCTTGCAGCCACAACGGCCCGGGCCAATGCGTGTTCGGGTGCGGGCGAATCAGGAAATCTGGGATCTGACTTTGGCTGGTCCAGAAACCCGGGTGCTGGTGGATCGGTATGGACGCTATTTGCCGGGAGTCGGTTTCAGCCGCGAGGAGGGAGGACAGGGACCCACGACCGAACTGTGGCTGGGAGTGGAACAAGGCACCGCGCAATTACAGATTGGTCCGAAGCGTTACCCAGATCTGAACGCACCCACATTAGTGGTTTGGGACAGTAACACGGCTCGCATCGGTCAACCGCTGCCTCTGCAGCCTGCGCAAGCGGAGCGATTGTTCAACCGCTCGTTGCCAAAAGAGGCCCAAGGCCGAAGATTTGCTCTGGAGTCGGAAAAGGCACTCGAAGAACTGAGCAAGCGTCTGGCCAGTCC
This sequence comes from uncultured Alcaligenaceae bacterium, assembly GCA_964410665.1. Taxonomy (GTDB): domain Bacteria; phylum Planctomycetota; class Planctomycetia; order Gemmatales; family Gemmataceae; genus CAYPIE01. Next base: position 222,409 of record CAYPIE010000001.1, on the reverse strand, counting down.
TGACAGCAATCTTTCGGTTGTGCTCGCCGAGAACCTGCAAGACTTGTCGCCCAAGCCAAGCCCGCAAGCGTTGGCCCTCCGCGTGATTAGTGTGTTAGTCCTGGAGTCCTTGGGGGATCTATCGGCCTTAGTCGATTTTCTTGGCAACGACGAACATCCCGACCTTCGCGGGGCTGCCATCTTTGCACTGCGGCATTGGTCCGGTAGCGGGCGAGACCATGATCGACTGCTGCATCAGGTGTTAGTTGAGAAGAAAGGGTACTTTCCTGGTCAAGCGGATGCCTTACTGACCTTACTACACGACTTTTCCCCACAGCAGATCAACGACGCGAATACTTATAGTTATTTGCTGGATTACATGAACCACGAAAAGCTGCCCATCCGAGAGCTGGCCTTCTGGCATCTTAGCCGTCTTGATCCCCAAGCGTTGCAAGACCCTCGCTTCTTGTTCAACGCAGCTGCACCGCAAGAGCAACGCCGCGCTATCCAGCAAGCTTGGAGAGAACGCATTCCCGAAGGAGAACTGCCTCCCCGAAACGGCTCACCATGACTAATTCGCAACCCGGGCTGGAGACACCCGGGTCGCAGCGCGAGGTGGTCTTACCGGACCGTTTCCGCTGTGACCATGTGGATGGTTTCACAACCAGGCAAATCTCCTAGACATTCGGTCACGAAAACCCCTTGAGCCAGCTTTAGCTGTATTCGCGACTTGTTCCAGCCCACCACCGCCTGCATCACCGCACCTCGCGATTCTTGCCAAGCAAGCACCTGACGACTCAGCTCAAGGGTCGAGACTAATCCGCTCGCCAGTTGTTGGCGAGCCTGCTCGAGCTGGGACTCACGCTGCCTGGATTGCTCGCGTGCTAACGCGACGAGTTGTGCCTGTGCCTGCAACGAAGCGGCGCTGAGGCGAACCTCCGCGGCAATCGTCCGCTCGCGTTCCTGAAGATATTCACGAAGTTGTTGTCGCCGTGCGGCGGCCTCGAATTTACCGCGGTGATTCAATAAAGGGATGGCCACGATTATGGGGCGACGTGCTTGAGCTGGGACTGCACTGCCCAGCAAGCCACTAATTCCCTGCAGATATTGGCGAATCACCGGCAGGGTTTCCGGGTCAAGCTCGGTCAACAAAGTACGGAGCAAGCGAAGTTCTGGCCGATGGGCCAAGGCAAACTTGGTTAAACCTGGAATATCTTCGGCGACCGGGGGAACCGACCAGTCGTGCACTGGCCAGAACCGTTCATCCTTTGGCAAGTCAACCCCCAGGTGCTGTTGCAATTCGGCATTGAGCTGTTCAATAGCTAGAAGTGTATTAATATATCGTTTTTCGAGATCCAGCCGGTCACGTCGGAGCTGCTGATACAGCTCAAGCTGAAGTTCGCGGCCTTTGGCAGCCTCGGTCACGGCCTCGTCGAGGATCTTGCGGCTGGCCAGTAACAGTTCGAGGGTCGCTTCGGCCTGGGCTAGATCAAAGTAACGTGCCAGGGCTGTGGCGGCCGCCTGGTTGCGGGCTTCCATGGCGGCGAGCTGGCGCGTTTCCTGAAGGACGCGGATGACGCGTTGACGAGGTAAATCCTCGAAACGAGGATGAGGCTGGCGCTGTTGCGAGGGCTGAGCGTCATTCTCAGCATCGAGCAAATTGGCGATCGCAGCTTCTTGCACCGCCAGACACTGACAGTCTTGCTCGGTCAGGGCACGATAACACATCTGCGGTACGGGGAGGTTCGCCGATTCTGGCATGCGCTCAGGTAACCCCTCCCATTCAAATTGCCAGTGGGGGTCGGTCACCTCTTCGAGGACCACCTCCCCCAGAGGAGTAGAATGGGCAAGTACCGGCGGGTCCCCTTGCAGGTGCTGACAACCCAGAGGAATGATCCCAATCAGTCCAAACAGTAGCCAGCGTCGTGGTTGCATCGATCGCTCTCCCGATTCCTCGCGCCTTCCCGGCTTCTCTAGTCGTATCGTTCCAACCCAGCAACAAAATAGAGGCTGGTTCGGGTTCAACCAGTTCTGAGCAAGGAGAATGGGGAAACTGTTGGGATCGGTTCAACGGGGAAAACGCTTCCTAGGGATCGTGCAGCTCGGTAGACATGCTGCGGTTTAAGAAGTATGGTGCGAAGAAAGTGGAGTACCTAGATAGGATTGGTGATCATGCGTAGGAACGATGTGTGGATCACGGGAACAGTGCTCATCGTGCTGGGCAGTCTAGGCAATCTTCAGGCCCAAGACCCAACCGATCGTTATGAACTTGGCTGGCATCTCCGTCGCTTTGAAGAGGCGCTGGTCCAGTGCAGCGATGGAAATGCCAAGAGCCGATGCATTCCTGCGCTGAATCGAGCGTTTACGGCGTTTTTTAACTTCAAGGTGCCACAAGCCAGCAGGGAACTCGATCTTGCTACCCGGATCTTACTGGGCCGCGACCCATCCCCTGCCCAAATTCGCTGGGCGGATTCTCTGTGGATCCAGCCCAACCGACGGTTATTCGACACCGACCAAGAGACCCTTCGTCTCTCGATCAAACCGTTCTATGCAAGTATGACCACGCCACCTCGCCGCTACACTCTACGTGTGCAACTGGGTCAGCAACCTCCTCAGGATTTTGTAATCAACCAGGAAATGGCCAGCCTATGCTATCGTTTACCCACGTGGACGGAGAAAACGGGCGCGGATCTAACACTGACTACCACCGTCTTGGCCGATGGCCAAGAACTCCTAAAACGCGCCCAGACACTATCGCGCGTTCCCCAACTCAGCAAACGTCTGACTGCCCTGGAAGCCGAGGTAAGCAAACTACCCAAGGTGGCCGCGACCCTCGAAGCGGCAACTTTACGGGAGCTGTATCAAACGCTCGCTGCGCTACAAGCAGGCGAAAGCCTCGAAACGGACTATCCCGCCGCGTTGCTACTCCGCCAAGCCGAGAGCCTCATCGGAGCCATGAGCGCACAGATGCCCTACTTCCGAGCGGACCAGCCCGGTCAGTATTGGTTACGCATCCCAAGCAAGGATCGAGAAACACCAGCACGACTACTAATCCCAGCAAACGTAGATCCCAAGCAGCCAACTCCACTGGTGGTCGCTTTACATGGCGCAGGCGGTAGCGAAAACAAGTTTTTCGAGAGTTATGGTGCAGGCCTGATTGTTCAACTATGTAAACAGCGTGGCTGGTATCTTCTGGCACCCCGAAGTGGCAATTTCCTCAGTGCCCCGCCCGTCGAACAGCTCGTTGAACGACTGGCAATGCGGTTCCCGGTCGACCGACAACAGGTCTATTTGCTTGGGCACTCGATGGGAGCGGCCCAGGCACTGAGTCTGGCCCAAAAGGCCAAACACCCCTTCGCGGGTATTGTCCTCTTGGCCGGTAGTGGACGGCTCACCAACCTGGCTCGACTCAAGCGGCTCCCGATTTTCATCGGTTGCGGCAAAGCCGATTTTACTTTTGCTGCGGCAAGCAAACTGCAGAAACAACTCCAAGCCAGCAACCTCCAACAAGTGACCTTTCGAGCCTATCCGGAGGTAGAACATTTGATGATCGTAGCGGTTGCCCTCAATGATGTCTTCGCTTGGCTGGACCAGCTACCTCGGTGAGGGTTGCGCTCTGAGCCTGGGAGTAAAAGCTCGGGAGGGCAGTCGCCCCGACTGCTATTCTCGTCACCGATACGAACGAAAGACCCCCTTCAACGACTTTGCAACGCTTTGCGGAGCCTGAGAGGAATGGTAAACTTTTAGCATTCCTACGAATAAAGCGGTTCTCTTGGCCTTGATCGGGATGTGTGCTCATGCCCTGTGATACGTTGCCCTCGTTTCTGGATAGCTTGCGAGCTAGTGGGCTGTTACCGGAAGATCAACTCGCCGAAGCAACCTTCCAAGCAGAGTGTCTCGGTGACGATCTTATCGGTTTCAAAGCCTTTCTTCAGGAACGCGGTTGGCTCAACAACTACCAGGTCGCTCAAATTGAGGCTGGGGCCGGTCGCGACCTTCGTTGGGCTAGCTACCGCCTGGTAGAATTCCTCGGCGAAACCCGCTCTGGGCCCGTCTACCGCGGGATCCAAGCCGGCTCAACGGACTCCGTCGTCTTGAAAGGCATCCGCCCCAGTTGGCTCGCAGCCGACATCACGCTTGCTGGCTTCCTTGAACGAATGCAGACCGTTCGCGAACTCCAGCATCCGCATCTCGTGAATGTGCTCGATGCCAGCGATGTTGAGGCGCGTCTGTTCGTTGTTTTCGAGCATTACGAGGGAGCAGATCTGGGTTGGCTGGTACGGCAAGGCGGCGCTCTTCCCGGGGAGCAGGCAATTGCTTTTATTCGTCAGGCCGGCGAAGCTCTCCAGACCGCTCACGAAAGAGGTATCTTCCATGGTGAGCTCACTCCCAGCTCACTCCTGATCACCCCCATTGAGCAGCGGATCGGGAATGGGACTCCTGATGCTCGCTTCTATCCCGCGGCGAATGCGATTGTTCGGGTACTAGATCTCGGGGTGATGCCACCCCGATCACTACATAGCGACACGGCTCTACAACTTCCAATCAGCACACTCGAGTATCTTGCTCCTGAGCGACTCCTGAACCTAACGCCAGCCGATACCCGCTCGGAGGTGCGTTCCTTGGCCTTGGTGCTTGCCTACGCCCTTTCCGGTCGGCCACCATTTGGCACCACCTCCGTCCAGGCAGCCATCGATGCGGTGAAGTCGCGGACACCTACCGTTTTGGAGCAATTGCCGAGAGAGTTACCAAGTGGTCTGATCAGGCTGATCCACAACGCCTGTGCAACCGACCCGCAGGCACGTCCCGAGAACCTAGGGAGCTTCCTGGCCGAATTGGAGACTTCGTTCGCGACCGCTCGGTTGAGCCCGATGGAGCTACCGATGGCGGATGAAATTATCGACGAGGCGGAGATCCCAGAGGCAATGCGCGTAGCCAATACCTCCGGCGATGGGGATAATCCGTTCGCCAGCATGGAAGCCGAAGACCTGTTCTCCAGCGGAGAATTCGACCACGGAGGAATGGCCCCAGCAAGCACGCCCCAGGTCGCCTCGAAGGGCAACCGCATGCTCTGGATTATTCTCGGCAGCATGCTGCACTTAACGGCAGTGGTTGTGATTATCCTGTTTTTGCTTGGTTACTTTGATCGGACGAGCAACTCCAAAAAGAGTTCGTCGAAGCCCGTGTCACCGGCGGTCCGAAAATGACGCGCCACTCTGATGAACCACACTGTCTGGCGGCCGATCGAGGGCCTAGACATCCCCGGTGGCTGTCGGGGCCTGCACAGGGCTGTCCTGGGGCAATTCTTTACTGCCGACAATGGTCAAATTCATGCCGATCTGCACTGCCACCGGAACCCCATCCACCTCCACCATGGTTTTCCCATTGAGATACCAGCCTAATGAGCCGGTGGAGAATTCTTTGGGTTCGGCCATCATCGGAACGTTGCCGATCGTGATGGTGATGGCCTGCGCCTTATCGCGAAATTGGTGACGCGTGAGGGGACAATGGGTCTTGGCCATGGGAGGATCCTTCCACAAACCAGCAATGGGTCCGGGCGATCCAGGCCCGGCGTGCCGATCATAGCATGACCACCCCGCCAGAATGCAAGCCGAAGTCCATTCCGCTCATTCACCCAGATCGTCGATGGCAAACGCTTCCTTGAGATAACGACGCTTGGCCGGATCGGACAGGGCACGGACGAAATGAACCGTCTCCCAGAGCGGATGTTGCCCCTTGGACCGCTGGGTCTGGGTAGGCATCAAGGTGGTGCGGAAGCTGGGCATGCCGCTGCCGTTGATGCCGGTGTACAGCCGGGTGTAGATGTCCTCGGGCGAACGGCCGCCACGCATCGTTCCGGTAAGCAGGTTGCGGGCCTGGGCCACTCCCCCCCAGCTATCGAAATTGAGCAAGGCATTCTTGCCATAGCCAACATGACAGGCGGTGCAGCCGCCTAGCTTGGCGTTGACGAAGATATTGTAGCCGCGGCCGGCCGCCTCCAGAATTTCTTCCTCGGTCGTGAACGGGTCCGGCTCCATGGGGATCGGGTGGGCCTCAGCCTGGCGCCAGGCTCGGCTCAACATGGTCAACTGATTGTGGATCTCTTTCTCGATCGGCGTGCGGAACATGCGATCGGCCTCGGGGTCGAGGTCGGGAAGGAACTGCTGGATGAACAACAGCTTGATCGTTTCATATTCGCTCTGACCGCGCAAGCTAAGAAAGATCACGTAGCTGATCACCGCCTCGAGGTCCGCTTCGGGAAGCCCAGCAAAAGAGGGCATCCCCGCCCCATCCATGCCGTGGATCAGGCTTCGACGTAGATCGGATCGGCGTGGCTTGGCTCCACCGATGTCGGGATCTGTACTAATAAATTTGAAAATACCTTGACGAAAGTCGCGTGGCAACGGCTGCAGCTGGGCCGCAGTGGGCCCGTTCCCATCGCCGGTAAGCCCGTGGCAGGTCAGACAATAATTGTTGTAGACCTGGGAACCAGCAAAGAGGGTTGCATCATCTAGTTGCAGTTCGAGAATGGTTTGGGCAACCTCCTGGTTGGCCGGCGGAATCGATGGGGCACTTGGAGTACCAAAATAACGGGTTAATGCCTCGGCAAAGGCCTTGCGATCCTCCGGGAACAACATGTCGGGGTCGCGAGGGTCCAAAATGTTGTTCGACTCTCGTTCCTGATTGAGGGCCCTCACTTCAGGAGGAAAATCTTGCAGGATGGAATCCAGTTCCAAGCTTCGTCGCGTGGCCCGGGTCATGGCGGTACGCAGCTGTTGTAAGTAGGGAAAGCCCGGTGGATACCAACTAGAGGGCTGTGCTTTCGGCGAGGCAACAACCAGAAAATCGGAGCGGATCGGAAAGCGGTCCTTACCGACGGTCGACGGCTCTGGTTGCGAGCATCCGATCGCGCCAAATAGGACCAGACCAACGGGGAACAGGAAATGGGTCAAGCTTGGCATAGCAGTTTCACATTTGGCATAACGCCGGGAAGGTTGCTGACTCAAGAGCAATATACCTTAATAACCGTGACCCGGAAATGGCGGCAACCTGCACACGAACCGATGCGGTACGCTGGGACCGGCTGAACTTCCAGGCCGTTTTGCTCCGATAGACCTGGAGTACTCCAACAAGTGATCGGGGAGTTTGTTGATGCCGCAGTTGTGCAGTACAAATTGGTGGCCACGAGCTCATTGTGCCAAAGCGTTCTGGGGCCAGCACGATCTGCCGCCCTACCAGCAGCTCCTGGCCGACACGGTGGAATGGGCCGATCCGGGACCTGGGGAACGCTGGCTCGATCTGGGCTGTGGCGGCGGGGCCCTGAGCAAGGCCCTCTGGCAACGGAGCCGCGGGGAACTCCAGCGCATCGTCGGCCTCGACTGTGCGCCCATCAACGCCGAGGCCTATCGACAATGGTGTGCCAATCTGAACCCTGAGGCAGCGCAGCGTATCGCCTTTGTGACGCACGACTTTAGTGCAGGGCTGAGCCTGTTTGCCGACCACTCGTTCGACCACGCCGTCTCTGGGTTGTCGCTTTCCTATGCGGAGTCGCTTGACGAAGCGACCGGGCGCTGGACCACCGACAGCTATACACGGCTGCTTGGGGAGGTGAACCGGGTCCTCCGACCGGGCGGACGGTTTGTCTTCTCAGTAAACGTGCCGAACCCGTCATGGGGCAGAGTGGCTCGGGGCTCGTGGCTGAGGCTGTTGCGACATGAGCAACCGTTGCGGGCGCTCAAACGTGGCTATCGCATGCTCCGCTACGGCCACTGGCTGAAACGCGAGGCCCAAAACGGCCGATTCCATTATCTCCCCGCCGCCGAAGTGCGTCGGCACCTGGAGGCAAGAGGGTTCACACATATCGAGCACCGCATGAGCTATGCCGACCAGGCTTACATATTCCGGGCCAAGAAGTGCGTCTAGTCGGGAGATCTGGTGATGCGCGGTCGCTGGCATAACCTTTCCCGTCCACGCCGGTTTTTAACTAACATGTTGCATTATGCATCGCGGATCCCGACGATCCCGGTGCAGCGGCACATGGCGATCCCGGCGGTCGTCGTGGCCCGCGACCAACTACCCAGGCGTCCCGGCTGGCCGGCGATCTTTTTGAAAGCGTACGCCCTGGTCAACCAGGAAATGCCCTGCCTGCGGCGTGCCTACCTGCGACTGCCCTGGCCGCACCTGTGTGAGTACCCCGACAGCGTGGCCAGCATCGCAGTGGAACGGAGCTATGAGGGCGAGCCCTGTGTCTTCTTTGGCCGCATCAGCAGCCCTGGAAACCTTCCCTTAACCGCACTGCAAGACCGGATACGCACATTCGCTCAGGCACCCCTCGACAGCATCAAGCCGTTCCGCAAAATGCTCGCCTTCGCTCGCTTACCGCGACTGCTGCGGCGGATACTCTTGGGCTTGGGACTGAATATGTCCCGGACTCGCCCTGGCCAGTTCGGCACCTTCGGGCTAAGCGTGTATTCCTCGTTAGGCGCGGAGTCATTACACCCGCTTTCTCCCCTCACAACGACCCTGACCTATGGGGTGATCGCTGCGACAGGTCAGGTCACCGTCCGCATCGTTTACGACCACCGTGCCATCGATGGAGCCTCGGCCGCCCGCGCCCTCGGCAGGCTGGAGACAGCTCTCAACGGACCCATCCTCAATGAGTTACATGAAATGGGAAGAATCAAGTCCAAGGCAGCCTGAGCGAAATAGGCGCTATCCAGATACGGCTTGACATCTCTGTTTGGGCAGCCTCGGACCGATCACCAACCGCTGTGCGAACCAGAGCAAGTGCCTGTCCCAGAACGAGTCCGCTGCCTCTTGGACGGGTCCACCATCGATACACTGAGACCATCCAGGCATGGAGCAGGGCTTGCTCATCGGTCATGATCGATTCAACGAGACGGGCGCTCAAGCCGCATGACAATTCATTTCTGAACAAATTATTTACTTTCTAAGATCAATTCCTGTTCTTTCTCTTGGCTTATTGCAAGAACGCTTTGCCGAAAACTCGTCCCTTCGGACCATTTCACCGCAGCCTTGGCTGCGGTTAGATCGCGGTGCTTCTCTTGCCAGGTAGCTCGAATCCTCCAGAATGGAATGGGATTGATCGTCCGCCAATCGTATTGAGGCTCCACCGATCATGATGCCGCAGAGGATTGTCTGTTTGATCGCTTTGCTGGTGACTCCGGCGGCGTTCACGTTTCAGCAGCCCCCGACGCCGACCGAACCGGCGATGTTGCTCGGCCAATCGACTCAGACCGGTAAACGGATCCTTGAGGCCGATCAGCAAGCCAAGAACCAGGATTGGTTAGCGGCGATCAACGCCTATTTGCGCATCCTCGATGAAGTGGGTGATGACTTGGTAAGCTTCGATGGGAAACACTCCCAGGCTGCCCGGTGGATTTGTCATGAGCGATTGGCTGGTCTGCCGGCCGAGGCCTTGACCGCTTACCGAGCTCGGCTGGAGCCACAGGCCAAGCAATGGCTCGACGAAGGGATCGCCAAGCGAGACCCGCGTCCGCTACGCCGGATTGTAGCCGAGGCCTTCTGCACCCGAGCAGGCGAGACGGCCTTGCTTCTGCTCGGCGACATGGCCTTCGAACAAGGATCCTTCGCCTTGGCGCGCCAATACTGGGAGTGGCTGGTACCGCCATTGCAAACAAGTCCGAATCGTGCACGGGCCCTCCACTATCCCGACCCCCAGGTCAAGGTGGCTGAAGTGCATGCTCGGCAGATTATGGCTGCGTTGTTTGCCGGCGATCGCCAACGGGCTGAACAGGAATGTGAGCGATTTGGCCAGCAGTATCCCGAGACGCGTGGCTATCTTGCTGGGCGGCGAGACAAGCTGTTTGCCATACTGAAAGCGGCATTTCGCCAAGTCAGTACAACCGGGATGCCCCGACGGCCAAGTTGGAGTACCTTTGCCGGAGATCCAAGTCGCAATCCGGCCCGACAAACCGATTTACCTTATTACTGGCCGAATGTTCCTAGCTGGACGCAGACGATCCCGGATGTGCTCGAAAATCCGCATATACAAGATTCTAATTTATTAGATTTCAAACAGCCTCCGCTGGTCCCTGGACCGGCCGAGCTGGTGTTTCATCCCATCGTCCATCGTGATCAGGTCCTGATCAACGATGCCCAGCGCATCCTTCGTTTCGATCGCCACAACGGAGCGGTAACATCGTGCATCGACTTGAAGAAGTTGGGGAAAGCCCCCAGTGTGGATCTACGCCTACCGAGCCCTGTGAATATCTGTTACACACTCTCCAGTTATGGCGAGTATGTTTATGCTCGACTGGGAACTCAGGCCATGCGGGCCAACCCCACTGGTCGCAAAGACCAGCCCGGCTGGCAAGTCGATGATCATGCGAGCTATCTGGTTTGCCTGGGACCCGATGAGCATGGCCTGCCCGAGAATCTCAAGCTGCATTGGTGGCTCCCGGCGATGCCGAGCCAAAAGGGTCCCATTCGCATCTGGGAGGGAACTCCGCTGCTGCGCGGAGATTGTTTGCTCACGGCGCGCAGTCGCTTCGAGGGGGACAAAGTCGTCACCTCGATTGTTTGTATGGTGGGTTTAGGTCGACCATTCATGCCGCCAGAATTGGCCTGGGAGCGTGATGTCTGCGAGCGAAAAGCAAATCCAAATGCTCCAGTACGTTACCGGCATGATTTGTTGACCTTGGCGGGCGATCAGGTGATTTACTGCTCGCATTCCGGAGTAATTGTCAGCCTCGATGCACGTGATGGCGAGCGGATTTGGGCCTATCGCTATCCGCATCGGGATGGCCTGCCTACGGAACGAAATCCCCCCGCCTCACCGCGTCCCTGTCTGGTCAGCGGGAGCCAGATCCTCGCGGCTCCCGCGGACGCCATGGGGTTGCTGTGCCTGCACGCCGTCACCGGAAGACTACTCTGGCACAACGACAATCTCCATGTCGAACAGCTGCTCGGCACCACCGAGACAGTCGCGGTGTGTACCACTGGGGGCGCGGTTCCTGGCATTTGGGGGGTCAACCTCCAGACGGGGAGCACCACCCGTTCGGAGCACGGTTGGGGACATCATCTCTCCGGAGGAACGCAAAGTCTCGGCCAAGGTTTTGTCCGGGGCAAGGTAGTGTTTTGGCCGACACGCGCAGGATTGTACTTCCTAAATGCGGACACCGGCCGACCGCTGCGGGCTCCATTACATGGTATCGCAGGAAACTTGGCGTTAAGCGATGGCTGCTTGATCGCCGTGCAAGCCAGCCAAATCCAGGGCTTCCTTACGGAAAACGAGGATCTGGACATCCGGCAAGAAGGTGCTCAGCGGCGCCCGAACCATCCATGGTCTCGCTACCGCCTGGGTTTGGCCCAGGCCGAGGCCGGGCAAATCGAAGCCGCGTTGGCTAGCTTCGGTCGCTGTCGGACTCAAGCGGATCTGGCAACCGCGGCCTTAGCCACTCAACGAGCATTCGACTTGATCAATGATACCGCTGAGGCGGCTTTACGTCGTCAGCATCGACCCGACGCCCGCATGTGGTGGCAACGTATCCTCAGCATGGATCCGCCCTTTCCTCGGCCCTGGCAGGTCCGCGCGCTAGCCCGGCTCGCCGAGATCAGCGAGGTCGGCCAGCAACCCGCTGCCTGGGACCGAGTGCGAACGAACCTCACCGATTCGGGGATGACACTTATCAACAGCGCCGGGCTTCCCAGAAGAGCTACAAGGTTAGTGCACGAACAACAACTTGGAACCGAGCCAACGAGATTGCCAGGGGAGGAACTACCTGTTCCCGAACCCGAACCGCTAGGACTCGCTTTACCACTCCAACGAGTCTGGGAAACCCCTGTACAGGAGCGATTGGTGCCGCTTCGCCCTTTTGTGGGCAACGAGATTCCTGGGAGGGTCACCCCCATCCGGGGCGGAACCTTCCTTCTGAGTAGACACAACAGCGTCCACAGTTTTGATGCGAACACGGGCGAACGATTGTTCCAAATCCGCCTCGCTTTCTCGCCGTCGCACGCTGAGCGACTCATGGATGGCTGGGTGATCGCGGGATCACAAGGAGTTGCCCGCCTTCAGGAAAATGGGCAAATTCGTTGGACGTGGACGACTCCCACCCTGGACCCTCTCGGTGATGCGCCTGAGTGGCCGGCTCGACTGGCCGAGCCGGTCAACGATCGACCGCGACTATCCACCTTTCGCCTGGCGGGTGGCTGGGTCCTTTGCCGCTATGATCCTGATACTCTTTTGGCGTTGCAGAGTAACACAGGTGAAGTCGGCTGGCAGGTGCAGGCTACCGGCAATAGCTTTGGCGTGCAGTTCACTGCGGCCTATGCTGCCAACAAGACCTGGGTCTTGCTCCAACAATCGGATGGTACCTTGCTTACGTTGAAGACGGCCGACGGCAAAGTTTATCAGCGGCTCGCCCCGGACTGGAATCCAGGATCGCCTACGGAAGCATCCGCACCAACCGTACCCTGGGCCCAGCCGCCAATCTTCATCAACCAGGATGAAGTACTATTCGCACCCAATCGGCAGTCCGTTGTACGTTATAACCTCCGTCAGCGTCGACCGGTCTGGATTCATACGATCGCTCCGGTAACCAGTTTATTTGGCAGCACCAGCGAACTCCGGCCAGTGGATAACCGCTTCTTACTGGTCCGGGTTTCACGGAATGATGCCGATGAGCTGCGCTTACTGGATGTCCGCACCGGCCGAGGCAAATGGTCCGAGCGGATCCGGGACGTGGGCCGGCTCGCCGAAGGCGATGTGCTCGGTGAATCCATCATTCTCCCAGTCGGTTCGGAGGTGATAAGCGTTCGCTTCAGCAATGGACAGCCATCTTGGCGAATCGTATTGCCGGGTGCGTCGTCCGAGCAACGCTGGCGAGTGCGGGCGGTCGGCGGCAGTCTGTTGCTCGTACCAAACAGATGCGGTTTTTCCTGGCAAAAGCAGTTGCGCGACTGGTGGTCAAGCGCACCGACGTGGTATGATGCTTCGAGAATCAGTCTGCATGGACTGGACGCAGCCGATGGACTCAGCCTGCAACAACTCTCCTGGCCGAATGCAAGCATGGGTACTCCGGTACTTGTCGGTGGAAATTATTTGGTGGTCTTGTTGCCGACGCGATTGCTTGGCTTTGCCTCCGACTTAACCGGTCTGGATGCGCAATCAATGCCGTAAACCGAATCGATCGCAACCCCGAGATGCGGGTAAGCCTTCGCCTAAGCAATCCAAGCACGCGGAGTAGTATCTGTGGAAGAAGAAGTGATCCACGCCGAACTCGCCGATGATCTTACCGGATTGGAACGGCTCAAAGAGGTCTATCAACGCATTCTGAGCGAATGTGAGAAGATGATTGTCGGCCAGCGAGAAGTGCTCGATCAGCTGCTCATCGGTTTGTTTGCTCAAGGCCATTGCTTGTTGGTTGGCGTTCCAGGACTGGCCAAGACGCTCATGATTCGCACCCTGGCCAACGCGATGCAACTGACCTTCAACCGGATTCAGTTCACTCCGGACTTAATGCCCTCGGATATCACCGGGACCGATGTGCTGCGTGAGGATCGCGCCAGTGGACAGCGGGTGTTTCAATTCCTGCATGGCCCGCTGTTCGCCAATGTGGTCTTGGCCGATGAAATCAACCGGACCCCGCCCAAGACCCAGGCAGCCCTGCTCGAGGCTATGCAAGAAGGCCAAGTGACAGTGGGAGGGCAACGGCACAAGCTTCCGACCCCCTTCTTTGTGCTGGCGACCCAGAACCCAATCGAGCAAGAAGGCACCTACCCTTTGCCGGAGGCACAGCAAGACCGCTTCATGTTCAACGTCAAGGTCGACTATCCGACCGAGGATGAAGAATACCGCATCATCGAGGCGACGACGGCTCGTTTGCAGAGCCCGGTGGAACATGTGGTCAATGGCGAGGAGTTGCTGGCACTTCAACAACTCGTCAAGCAGGTGCCAGTGGCACCGTATGTCATTCGCTATGCGATGCGACTCACCCGCTCGACGCGCAAGGAGGATGTGGAGGCACCTGAGGTCGTGCGTAAGTATGTCACCTGGGGTGCGGGTCCTCGAGCCAGTCAGTTTCTGGTCTGGGCGGGACAAGTGCGAGCTGTGCTTCAGGGCCGGCACTATGTCGCCATTGAGGACATTCAGGCCGTCGCACGACCGGTGTTACGGCATCGGATCCTTACCAACTTCAATGCCGAGGCCGATCGGGTGCGCCCAGATGACATTGTCCAACGTCTGATCGATATGCTGCCACGCGAGGCCACCCAGGAATAACCCGTCCACCTGGACGGGTCGGAAGATGGACCCCCAACGGCCAACTGATGACCGACGCCACGACTTATCTCGATCCGGATACACTGGCCCGAATGCAGGCTCTGGAACTCAGCGCCCGCCAGATTGTGGCGGGGTATCTTTCCGGTTTGCATCGATCTGCCCAACATGGCTTTTCGGTAGAATTCGCCCAACATCGCGAGTACGTTCCAGGAGATGATTTCAAACATATTGACTGGAAGGTTTTTGCTCGCAACGATCGCTTCTATCTCAAGCAGTATGAGCTCGAAACCAACTTGATCGCATGGTGTATCATCGATGCCAGCGAATCTATGCGCTATGGTTCCGGGGAGCGTAGTAAGTATGACGTAGCTTGCCAGGCGGCCATGGCGTTGGCGTATCTGTTGGTGAATCAGGGAGACTCAGCAGGACTGGTCACCTTTGATCATCAAGTCCGTACCATGCTACGTCCCTCGAGCAACCCGACCCAACTGCAGGAAATGTTGCGGATCCTCTGTACCGGACCCGCCCCGGCGAAAACCAACGTCGGCGAGGTTTTCCATCATCTGGCGGAACGGATCTCCCGCCGATGCGTGCTGTTGCTGTTTAGCGATCTGTTCGATGAACCGGAACCGCTCCTGGAGGGACTGCGGCATCTCCGCTACGCCCAGCACGAGGTGATCGTGTTTCATGTACTCGATCCCGCCGAACGCGACTTCCCCTTCCAGCAAACCACGCTGTTTCGTGGACTGGAAGAATGGCCCCAGTTACTGACGGATCCCCGCGGCGTACGTCAGGCCTACCTGGCCGAGCTTGAGGCCTTTCTCACCCAAATCCAACAAGGCTGTAAGGATCATCGGGTCGACTATGTCCCACTCAGTGCCGCCGATGCGTTGGGACTCCGTCTGGCCAGCTACTTAAGTGAACGAGGGCGTGGCTGATCCAGCCGTGCGACGCCTTTGGAGGCTGACTTCGAGATACTCGCGGAGCCGTGCATGACCATCCTCCTCAGCCTCGGGGCCGTCGTATTGCCACCCCCTTTGCTGGGCTTTCTGTTTTCCACGCCCGGACTGACCCTCGGGATCGCCGGCGCGGTGTTGTCCGTGCCCGTCCTGATCCATTTACTGAATCGGCGACGTCATCGTGTTGTTGACTGGGCTGCTATGCGTTTTTTGCTGGCCGCACAGAAGAAAAACGTCCGCCGCTTGCGGTTAGAGCAGTGGTTCCTCCTAGCCACCCGCATGTTACTGTTGTTGTTGCTGGTCTTGGCGTTGGCCAGCATTACCCCGTGGGCGGAACGCCTATGGCAGCGTTGGTTCCCGGCCGGGCTCCAGCCGCTTGCCGATTCCGGACGTACCCATCACATCTTGGTTCTTGATGGCTCGTTGAGCCTCGGGGCCCAACGAGACGGTCAAACCCGCTTTGACTGGGCCCGGCAACAGGCGGAGGAAATTCTTCGCGAAGCACCAGTCGGAGATGGCTTCAGCTTGGTCTTTCTAAGCAATCCCGCTGAAGTCATCGTTCCCGGTCCTGCCGATGATCCGGAGAAGGTGCTCGAGTATCTCCGCAAACTCGAGTTACCCCATGGGATCGCCGACCTGTCGGGTGGGATGGAACAGGTAGCTGATCTGGTTGCCCGCTCCCCGGCGAAGTTCGCCCGGCGTGAAGTGATCTTCTTCTCGGATTTGCAGCGTTCCAGCTGGAATCTTCCCTCGCTAGAGAAATCGGAGCCTACGGGGGTCTCGGTCCCGGAGGCGAGCCCGGCTCAGCAGCTGGGTTTAAGTCGGGCTTGGCGGCAGATTGCTCGGCGCGCTCGGGTGGTGTTCGTCGATCTGGCCGGTACCGATAGTCCGAATCTGGCGATTACCGATGTTCGACTGAATGAACCGCTGGTGCTGACCAACGTGACCGATGCCGTCACGGCGACGGTGAATAACTTTAGTCCCGTCGAGCAACCCGAAGTGCGCGTGTCGTTGCTGATTGGGAAGCTCCGCGCGCCCAATGCCGATGCGGCGCTGGTCGATCGGCCCCTTGCACCCATCGCCATGACCCGCCAGGACGAACGGGTCGTGCCGATCCCAGCAGGAGCGAGTCTGCCGGTAAGCTTCCCCATCCGCTTCCCAACCCCTGGGCAGTATGTGCTACAGGTACGTCTAGATAGCGACATATTGGAACTCGACAACACGCGAACCATGGCAGTCATGGTTCGGAATCAGGTGCCAGTCCTGGTCGTGAATGGTAAGCCAGCTCCCGAGCCCCTGGCCCGTGGGTCGGAATGGCTCAAGCGGGCATTAAATCCCTTTCCCGAGCGAGTCCGCCTTACCACCTACCCGGCCCAGCCTAAGGTGCTGTCACGACGCGAGTTTGCCGATGTTCGCTTGGGCGATCTGAATCAGGCCTCAACGGTGTTTTTCTGCGACATGCCGGGTTTTACCAGTAATGAGATCGCCCGGCTCGAAGCCCACCTTCGTCGTGGTGGCAACATTGTCTTCGGGCTGGGCCCAAACGCTGCCAAGCATCTGACAAACTATAATACATTATTATATTCTGGTGGTAAGGGTATCCTGCCCGTTCGCTTCACCGAAGTTGTTCGTGCTCAAGAAGGCAGCTACTTCACCCTTTACGGAGATGAGTCGAGTTTTCAGCAGGCCCCCCTGTCTGCCTTCCGTGCCGACGACGAACGCGCCAGTCTGGCCACCGCACGCTTCCAAGCGTTCGTCGGACTCGAACCGCTGCCACGCGAAACCCCGGTAAGGACCCGATTGCGTTTTGTGCCGGGGGAGCCGAGCGACCCCAATGCTTCCGCACGTCGGCTGGCTCCCGCTCTGCTGGAATGGTCGAAGCTTCGCGGAAAGGTGCTTCTGTTTACGAGCAGTTTCAACACCGACTGGAACAGCTGGCCGCTCTCGCCCAGTTTTTTGCCACTATTGCAGGAGGTTTTCCGCACGCTGGAAGCCGGCAATCAACGGCAGAGCATCCTGGTTGGGGAGCCGATTCAGGATTATTTATCCATTGGTTATGTCGGACTGAATGCAAGCGTGCGCTTTCCGGATGGGGAAAATCAATCGGTGCCGATTGTTGGTCAAAATGACGCGGCTTTCTTGTTATTATCCGATACGACACAAAGCGGCATCTATCAAACGCAGATCGGTACGGATCTGCAAACTCTCTATGCAGTCAATGTTCCACTCGTCACCAGCTTGGGTGGTAGTGAAAGCGCGTTAGATCGGATCGATGCCACGGAATTACAGGGGGCCGCGCCAGATGCTGACCTGGTTGTGGTCGAGGACGTCACGGACATCCCTGCGCCACGACGGCTACTGGTTCACAGCGGAGAAAGTCATGAAGCAGAACCGATCGAACCACGGGGTCCGGCTATCGCCCGCTTGTTGTTATTGTGTGTGTTGGGCCTGATGCTCCTTGAAATGATCTTAGCCTGGCGTTTCGGTGCCGCCCGGAGTAGCCCTGGGACAATTGACCGGGGTACCCCAAGTCGCTGGGGCTGGTTGCTCGGGCTGAGTTGGTTGCTTATTCTCTTGGTTTTGACCCTATTGGCCACGCTCGTCCATGCGGAATGGTCGGGGCAGTTCCTTGGTTTCTTGCCCAATGACTGGCTGTCGCCGCTGGAACGCTATCTTGAGGTCCCCGAAGCCGCACCCGGTGAAGGCACCGAGTGGCGACTAGGTTATCTCCCGTTTTTGACCGGCCAGAGCATCACCGACCGCTGGCTGGTCGCCGGGCTCGGACTGACGATTGTCCTGTTCATCCTGGTGATCTATCGGTTGGAATACCAGGCCGTTGGCAGTAGCACGGGGACTTGGCTGTGGCATCGTCTGCTGCCGGTGGCTCTGTTGCGGATCAGCCTGTTTGTGCTGTTGCTGTGCGTGCTCTTGCCGCAATTACGTCTCTTCTTTGATCGCGAGAGCTGGCCAGATGTTGTTCTGTTGATCGATGATTCCCGGAGTATGAGTAAAATCGACGCGTTTACCGATCCCGAGGTACAAGCTCGAGCAAAGGAGCTCGCCGCACTCGAAGGTCTTCCTGAAGCGAATCGTCTACAACTTGCCCAGGCCCTCGTCTTACGCGGCGAGACCGACTGGCTGACGCGACTGCTCCAACAGCGGCGGGTCAAGGTCCATGTATATCATGTTGCCGCAGTACCCGAGCTTCTCGGTGAGGTCAGTCAAATCGATCAAGTGCCCGAGTTGGTGGGACGAATCGCGGCCTTACGCCCAGAGGGCAATGCGAGTGAACTTGGCCGAGCCATCCGCAGCATTCTCAAGAGCTTCCGCGGTGGTTCCCTGGCCAGCGTGATCCTGCTCAGCGATGGGGTAATCTGTCATGAGCGAAACTATCTACCCACCTCCGCTGGTGAGGATGAATTCACAAGCGCCAGTCAGTTCGCCGCACGGATGGGGGTACCCCTCTTTCTTGTCGGGATCGGCGATGCAGTTGAGCCTTTTGACCTGATCCTTAGCGATCTCCAAGTTGATGATGTGGTTCGCGTTGGGGATCGGCTAGTCTTTGAAGCGCGGCTCGCCTTACAGGGGAGTGCGAAGGGCCCCGATGTCGCGGACCAAGTGCCGATCATTCTCTATGAAAAAAACAAGGATACCTGGGTAGAGCGGACGCGTGAGCAAATCACCGTGGATCACACCGGGAAGCCGGTGAAGGTCCGCCTCTTGTACGCCCCGGAAGAAGCTGGCGAGAAGGTCTACCGATTAGCCGTCGCTGAACAAGCCGAGGAGCGGATTACAACCAATAACCGCCTGCAACGGACCATCCTGGTGACCGAGGCCAAGCGGCTCCGGGTGCTCTACATCGAGGGTTACCCCCGCTATGAATATCGTTATATCAAGACTCTACTGGAGCGTGAGCTCGCCAGCGAGAAGGGTACCCGGTCGCTCGAGCTTCGCGTTGTGCAGCTGGACGCGGACGAGCAACATTTCCTCCAGGATCGCACCGTTCTAAGCGGGCTGCCGACTCGGCAGGAACTGTATGAGAACTACGATGTGGTCATATTGGGCGATGTGGACCCACGGGGTCAGCTGGCCAACAGTGATGCGAACCTAGAGATGCTTGCCGACTTTGTTCGCGAACGAGGCGGTGGGCTGTTGATGATCGCCGGTCGTCAGTTTGCCCCGAACGCTTACAAGGATACGCCGCTGGCTGACTTGTTGCCCATCCGTTTCGATGTGCAGAACGGGGCCCCCGGTACCCTCCCCGACCCCGACCAGACTTACCACCCCCAACTAACCTCGATTGGGCAGTCCCACCCACTATTTCGCTTCGCTCCAGACGCCGCGAAAAATGCGAGCATCTGGAACCGGCTGGAGCCCATGGTCTGGTTTGCCAGCGGGTATCGTCGCAAACTCTCCGCAGAAGTGTTAGTGACCCATCCCACTCGTCCAGCCGAGCTTGGCAGTGAAGAGAAGACCCAGCAAACTCCCTCGGTGACATTCCAAGAAAAACACCCCCTGGTTTTACAACAGTTTGTAGGCTCGGGTCGGGTGATGTTTTTTGGGTTGGATGAGACCTGGCGTTGGCGGAAGCGTGAGAACTATCCGTATTTCAACCAGTTTTGGATCCAATGTGTCCGCTCTCTGGCGCGCAACCGGCTCGGACGCACCGAAATCCGTTTGGATCGACAAACCCCGTACCGGGAGAACGAACCAATCCGAGTGACGGTCCGATTTCCCGATGATGCGCCCCCTCCCGAGGAAACAACGCGTGTCAAAGTATTGGCTGAGCGCTTCGCCAAATCCCCTGGCGAGAACCGGGACGAGCGCTCCGACAAAGAACGCGAAGTCCAGACCCTGGAACTTCGCCAACTCGAGGGTACCCGTGCAACCTACGAAATGCTGTTGACGCGCACTCCGATCGGCTCTTACCGCTTTCGCCTGATCGAACCAATCGGACCTGGCACCCCGCCTACTGCCGAGGCACAGGTGCTACCACCGGCGGCAGAACTTGATCAATTACAGATGAATGTGGATGGTTTGCAGACTGCAGCCCAGCAAAGTCAGGGTAAATTCTATCGCCTCGCGCAAGCCAATAACCTTGTTGACGACCTGCCCGACGGACCACGCGTCGCGCTCAACCAGCCCCGACCACCCTGGGCGATTTGGAATCAATCATTTATTTTAATTATAATAATTTGTATATTTGTCGTCGAGTGGATCGCTCGCAAGCAGTGGCGTCTGGTGTAACCCCACGTGAAAAGTTGCGATGGGATCGCTTGATTTGAGAGCCGCGGATGTCTGCCTCGCTATTCCTCCTGGGAGCTCGCCATGCCAACTCCATCGCAATCCCAATGGGTCAATCGTTGGCGGGCGTTTGTGCCGCGTATTGATCCGGTTCCTTTGTACGCACGTCTGGCCAAGCTCCGTCGTGCCTTGCGGTGGACCGCATTTGTTCGCGGAGCTGCCTTAACCCTCGCTTTGCCACTCGGGCTGACCATCCTGTTGGGTTGGTTGGACTGGGAACTCGACATCCCCCCGTTCGTGCGCGTCTTTGGACTGGTGGGCTTGCTTACACTCACGGGAATCCTGTGGCTCCGCTGCATCGTTCGTCCATTACAAGAACCGCTAGACCTTCAAGCCCTGGCACTTCGGTTAGAAGAACACTTCCCGGAGCTGAACGATTCACTGGCGAGTACCGTCGATTTTCTGCGGCAGCAAGAGCTGGGTCAGGCGTGGGGATCCGAGGAATTACGTCGAGAGACGATGCAGCGTGGTCTGAATAACGCCGAAGATCATGACTTTCGCGCGATTGTTCCTTCCCGAGCCTTGTGGCGTGCGCTACTGTTGTTGCTGGTGGTCGTCGGTGGAGCGGTGCCGTTGTTGCTGCGATTCCCCTTGGTCGCGCAAACCGCGGTTGCGCGCCTCGTCGACCCGTTCGGAGGCCATCGCTGGACCAACATCCGTATTCTCAAGCCGAACGAGGATTCGTTGTTGCTGGCCCGGGGCAACCCATTTGCCTTTGACGTGGAGTTTCGTGGGATCATACCTGAAACCGCCAAGGTCTCCCTTTGGCTAGATAAGGCGGCCCGGCCCGCCGAAGAGTTCTATCCCCTTCAGGCTCCCGACCCCAACGATCCCAAAACCACCGAGTCGAGTACCGGGGGAGTGACGAGTGGACCGAGGACCCTCACCTTCCGCTTCGAAGCGAGCCAGATCCCGCGTAGTTTCCGCTATCGGGTTTCCGCGAACGATGCGGATACCGGTTGGCATCCGGTGCGCGTCGCCCCTCCACCGCGCCTGGTTCCCCTCAATGGACGGCAGTCTCCGCAACTTCATTTGACTTACCCCGCCTACACCCTGTTGCCTGCCACCGACTTACCCGCGGGCAGTGGCATTATTCCTGGTTGGGCGGGCACACTCGTACAACTCAGAGCCCGTGTTGACCGCCCTGTTGTCGACGCTCACATCACCTTTCAGCCCGAACGTCCCGGCCAAAGATTCGCCGCCATGCTGGCATGTTTGGCTGGAACCCACAATCCTCTGGGGGCCGAAGGGCTGCTCTTACTCAGTAAGGATTTGTGGTCACCGATTCCCGTCGAGCTCGATCAGTCGCGTACCCTCCTGCGAGGCACGTTTCGTCCCCCCGTCCGGGGCTTTTACCAGCTTGCCTTTACCGATGAAGCCGGACTCACGGGGCAACGGATCCTCGATGCCCGCATCGAAAGCGATCCCGCCCCGGAAGTCGTTCTCGATCGTCCTTCTCCCGCAGAAGATGCGTTGCTGGTGACCCCCGCAGGTGAGATCCCTTTACAGGCCCGTTTCGGCGATCCCCAGTTTGGTCTGCGACGGACCATGCTGGAATATCGTCTGGGAGCTGGCGAGCCTCGCCAGGCAATGCCGTTTTTCGATGGTCCTGCCCTCCACGCTGCCCTCAATCAGGCGATTCATGCGTTAAGCGGGGTGAACCTCCCTGGACTGGGCATGCGAAGATTCTCCATCGATCGGCCTCGGCTGCAACCACGCGAAACATATGTCGAACAACGGCTTGCCGTGCGTCGCTTCCAGCACGCCGACGGTTCACCGGTGGTAGTGGGCGACACCCTACGCTTGTGGGCGATGGCAGATGATTACGATAACGTCTATCTCAGTAAACCACCCGGGCGTAGCCGTGCGATCGACTTACGGATTGTGTCACAATCCGCCTTGGAAGCATTGTTACAAAAAACCTTGTTGGATATGCGACCAGCATTGCTCGAAGCCCGAGAACGCCAGCGTGAAGCCCGTAGTCGCATTCAACGCTTGCTTACGAAACGAAATGCAGGCCAACCCCTTGAACCTGCAGATTTGGGCGAGTTGGCTCAGACCGAACAACTCCAGAAACAACTTGAGGACCGTCTCGCCGATCCTCAGGGTGGCATGAAGGCCCGCATCGATCGTCTCAAGCAAGCCATTCGGGACAATCAGCTGCCCCCAACCCCAGTAACCGACCGTATCGACGGAGCAGCCCGACAACTCGGCCGTCTCCTCCGACAGGATGCCAAGCAGATCCTTCCCCAGCTTCGTGAAGCGCGGCAACGCTTACAGTTGCCAGAGCAACTGCAGCCGCCGCGCTCCGAGGGAGAGCGAGATGCGTTGGAACAGGCGGAATGGCATCAGCGCCAAGTCGAAGAGGGGTTATCCGGCTTGTTAGAACGGCTTGAGCCTTGGAGTGGTGCCGGAGCAATTCGCGGGGAAGCGCGCGAACTGCTCAATGAGTTACGTCGACTGATGGAACGTGGCCGCACGCTTGCCGCGCAACTGCCGCCGGGAATGGAACCCAAGCAACTTCCCCCCGATCAACGGGCCGGACTCGAACAGTCGGTCCGCGACCAAGAACAACTGGCCGGACAATCCCGCGAGTTGAGTGAGAAACTCATGCAACAGGCCCAAACCAAGGGCCAACAGCTTCTCCAGAAGCGCGCCGAGTTCGCGACTCAACAACAGCAGCTCGAGCAATCCGATTCGGAGTCGACCCCTGAGCTGCAAAAGCAGCGTCAGGAACAGCTTGCGAAGTTGCGTGCGCGCGTGGCAGCCCTTGCCAAAGAGCAGCAAGCACTCAAGCAGAGTCTGCAACAGGGTGCAACCCTCTTACCTGATCAGCTTGCGCAGGCGGCCGATGCCCTCCGTCAAGGTAACCTCGCCAATGCCCAGCAGCAACAACAGCAAGCGGCTGCCAATCTGGAGCAGATGATCGACTCCCTTGTCGAACGGCCCAATGCACAATCCCCCGATACCTTGACGAAATCTTCCGGGTCCTTGCAAACACAATTGCAGCAACTCCGCGAGCAACAGGACCGATTACAGAAAAAGATGGCAGCGGCGGATCAACTCGCGGATCCGACCGAGCGAGAAGCTCAGTTGCAAGAACTCGCTGCGGAACAACAACAACTTCAAAGGCTTACCCGTCGATTACGCGAACAATTTGAACAGCAAAACCAGCCAGCCGTGGCCAATGCCTTGCAGAACGCCGAAGCGCAGATGCAGCAGAATCAGCAACAGCTTGAGCAAGGTGAGGCCTCTGCCGAGATCGGACAACGTTTGGAACAACAACTCAAAGAAGCCCAGAAAGCCGTCGAGAAGCCTGCCGAACCCGACCCGGATCGACTGGACCGTGAACAAGCAGAGCGGGTAGCCGCGGAAATCAAAGCGCTCAAGGAGCGTCAGCAGCGTGCGAACCAAGAGCGCGATCGCTTGCTCAAGAAAGTTCTCGACCAAGAGCGTTGGAATCGGCCCTTGATCCCCAGTCTGCAGGATCTGAGCGAACAACAACTTGCCCTTGCCGATGAAGTCCAAACCCTGATCGAACGAGAATTCACTTCGGCTCCCGTGTTTGAACGGCTGCTTGAGCACGCGAGCCTGGCCATGGAACAAGCGAGCGAACGCACCGAAGACTGGCGGTTGTCTGCTCTGGATGCCCTCACCGGGATCCCACCGTTACCGTTTGATGCAGAAGCCGAAAAGATCGCTGCGAAGCGGATTGCCAACCGCCAGGATCAGGCGACTCGGCGTCTGTCCCAGTTACTGGAGGCACTGAAGCCACCGGAGTCCCCGCCCGAGCAGGCTGCGACTCCATCAGCGCCGGGCGGCCAGCCTCCCATGCCACCTGGGACACCCCCAGAGAACCCGCAGCCCAAGTCACCGCCACTACCTGACCCGGCACAGCTCAAAGCGCTGCGGTTACTGCAAGAAGAATTGATGGAACGAACGCGACTCTTTGATCGGGATCATCCTGACCGTAACAAACTGCCCGAAGATGCGATGCAACAACTCGAGGCGTTACAGGCCGAGCAGCGCGAGATTGCCGAGCTTGTCATCAAAATGCAAGAGCAACTTAGGTCGGAAGGCGAGACACCATGAAAACCGTTTGCTTTGTTTTTCTGTTGAGCAGTGGGTCCTTGGTGTTCCCGGCTGGGCTCCTCGCGCAGCAACCGGTTGGCAAGGCTCGTTCAGAGGAACCTCTCGATCCCCTCAAGCGGGTGGAGCGAATCATACAAAACGCTGAGACCGCTGGGCAACAACTGGAAAAGAAAGACCCAGGCCAAACCACCCAAGAGTTACAACAACAGATTCTCAAGGATATTGACGCCTTGTTGAACCAACCCCCGCCCCCAAATCCGATGGGTGGTGGCGGAGGCGGGGGTGGGTCTTCGTCTTCCTCAAGTTCGAGTGGCGGAGGTGGTTCATCATCCTCCGGAAATTCGGGAGGCAGTGGTGGAGGGCAATCCTCGGGTGGGGGATCGTCCGCAGGGGGACCCCGTCCCCAAGGGAACAATCCCCAAGCTCAGGGTGGCCAACCCCAGGGAACTGGCTCGCCCACTGCCAAGCCAGGCCAGCCTGGCTCGGGGCCCATGGGTGCGAATTCACAGCAGCAGCCGATGGGCACTGGCGATGGGCAACTCGGCACACCCATGGCGAAGCCGTCAAGAGGCAACGGCTCGGGAGACAAAAAATCAAAGAAGCCAATGGATGTACCACCCGAGCAACTGTCAGAGATGTCCCGTGGCATCTGGGGCCATCTGCCTGCCCAACTGCGTCAAGAGCTTGATCACTATTATCGCGATCAGTTCATGCCCCGGTATAGTGACTTGTTACGACAATACTATGCCTCGATTGCCGAAGCGAGCCAACCCCGAGAGTGAGGATCCCTCATGACTGCCAACCACAACGTCACCGGGCAACCAACCCGGCGGGGCTTTTTGCTCAAAAGCAGTCTGACTGGAGCTGGGTTACTATTCGGTCTAGACAGCCGTGCCAATCAGAACGCTGGGGTGCCCCTCGCACTCAGCCGGGTGAAGGGAATGGTGACCCCAGAGACCGACCAGGCGATCGAGCGCGGGCTGGCCTATCTGAGTCGCACCCAGTCCACCCTGGGTAGCTTTAGCGGCGGCAATCGGATTCAAGCCAGTGTGGCCATCGCCTCCTTAGCCGGATTGGCGTTTATGTCCGGCGGCCATCTCCCCGGACAGGGACGGTATGGGAATAGCGTGCGTGGAGCGTTGAAGTATGTCCTTAGTCATGAGCAGGCCAACCCCAGCGGCTTCCTCCATCATCCACGTTCGAACAGTCAGGTATGGATGTATAGCCATGGCTTTGCCACGCTGTTCCTTGCTCAGCTCTATGGGATGGTCCCGAACCGAACGCTGCAAAAGCAGCTTCGCGATACCCTGGAACGGGCCATTCAGCTGATTATCAGTTCGCAAAACCGCGAAGGAGGCTGGCGTTATGAGCCCCGGCCAACGGGGGCGGACGTGTCCGTGACCATCTGCCAGATCATGGCGTTACGCGCTGCCCGTGAAGTTGGCATCGCCGTCCCCAAAAGTATCGTCGATCGCTGTATTCAGTATGTCATGGATTGTCAGAATTCCGATGGCGGCTTCATGTACATGCGGCGTCACCGGGAAGGCTCGGCATTCCCGCGTAGCGCGGCGGGTGTGGTTGCCTTGTATTCCGCCGGGGTCTATGATGGGCCCGCGATCCAACGCGGGCTCGGTTATCTGATGCAGTTTTTGCCGAGCGGTCTGCGCGGCCGACGCCGGATGGATCCCCGCTTCTATTACTACGGCCACTATTATGCCGCACAAGCGATGTGGACGGCTGGGGGCGACTATTGGAATCGCTGGTATCCGGCCATCCGTGACGAACTATTACAGCGAGGACGTTATCGACCTGACGGGGCATGGAGTGATCTCACCTGGGGAGAGGCCTATGCGACCGCCATGGCGTTGATTATTCTTCAAATACCCAATAGCTATCTGCCCATACTTCAGAAATAACCACACACCATCCCGCCCGGGTGGACGGGGCTTCTCCGGAGCCCGGCGATCGTATTCGTTGGGATGGCTTGCAGAACGATTTCCCCGGTCCAGAGCATCGGAGCATCCTGCTATGCCTGTTCGTTTGCGACTCATGCTGGTTGGGTCGATCTTTCTGCTAGCACTCGCCTCAGGTGGGGTACACGCACAGCAAGTGCCGATGTCCCAGGAGGCTCAACCCGCGACGCTGAAAATTACCGTTCCCCAGGCGAATACACGCTTGACCATCGATGACACGCCGACCCGACAGTCGGGCCGCGAGCGACTTTTCGAAACGCCTCCTCTCAAAGGGAACAAAACTTATAAATATACCATCGTTGCCCGTTGGGAACCCAACAACTACACCAAAATTACCCGGACTCGGGTGGTACAATTTCAAGCGGGTGAAGAGGTAATTCTCGATCTCAGCAAAGCTGACCGCAACTTTCCTGATGATATTGTCGTGCGCTATGTACCGACGCCCCAAGAAGTGGTCGATGCGATGCTGAAGCTGGCAGAGGTTGGTGAAAACGATGTCGTCTATGATCTGGGGTGTGGAGATGGTCGGATTGTGGTAACGGCGATTCGTGAATATGGCGCGAAACGAGGCGTCGGCATCGATATCGATCCAGCACGCATCGAAGACTCACGCGAAACGGTTACCAACAACAAAGTGGGGGACCAAGTCGAAATCCGTCAGGCGAACGTACTGAAAGTGAAGGATTACTCGGAGGCCTCCGTGGTCACCTTATACATGGGCGAGGCCATGAACCTCCAACTACGGCCGATTCTGCTCGGCAGTCTCAAGCCGGGGACACGGATTGTTTCGCATCGTTTCACCATGGGTGATTGGAAACCCGACCAATCGATTACCGTCACCGATGGCCTTGGTGAGCGCTATCGACTCCATTTGTGGCGAGTGACCCAAGAGGCCAAAGGGAAGTTCCTGCGCTAATTCTCGTCCGGTTAGCGTGGCTGAATCGTGACACTACTCACACGGGTAAGTGGCTCGCGAGAATCCAGGTGGTCTGCTGCCATCTTGAAACGAAACGCAGCCTGATCCGAGCGGGTCGCTGTCACAGTCAAGCGGAATGATACGGTCTTTCCCGGTGCGATATTCTGGTTGGGAAACTCCACCAGACCACGGCTGACTTTGGGGGCTGGCTCCGCAGCGGTGTACTCGACCGCATCAGGCAACTCTGCCTGGATGCGGACATTGCTGGCGGGCGCTGAGCCACTGTTGGTTACCTGAATGTTATAAGTAATTGCCTGGCCCACCTGGGCCACCTGTGGGCTCCAGTCGACCTGCCAACTGGTCGCTGCAACACCTGAAAACTGGGTCGGCATCGCACCAGTTTGTTCAAGTCCCCGATCGCCACGCACAGTCACCTGGAGTTTTTTCGTTCCCTCACGTTGTGCAGTTAATTTGAGGTTGAGCCCTCGCTGCTCACTTGGTCGCATTTGGGTGATGATCCACTGCACTTGGCGTTCGCGTGGAAAATATTGTCCACCCTCGGACCAACCGCTTGGTTCACTTTCTAAAGGAAGCTGTGCTGACACCCGGACATTATTCAGGGTGACAGTTCCCAGATTCGTGACGACCATCCGATAGGTTGCCGGCGTTTGGAGGAAGCTGGTCTGCGGTCCGGTGACCTCAAGACCGAGCTTCGGTTCGAGGACGGTCAGTTGGGCGGGCTTACTCTGGTCGATCCCAGTCGCTTGAAGCTGGGTTTCCACGGCAAAGGTACCGACTTGCTTGGAAATAAGTCGATACTGCAAGCGCCGTGTTTGTCCTGGTCTGAGCATCCCCAGGATCCAAGTACGCTGGGTTCGCTGTGCATTCGTCGTGTAAGCCAGACCGGCGCCGGCACGAAGCTTCTCGGGGATCACCTCCGCAAACTCCAGTCCCTCTTGGAGGGTTTCCACCACTCGGACATTGGTGACCGGGACTTTCCCCGGGTTGGTCACCCGAAGTCGACCCACGAGCATGTCGAAAAGGACCGTCTGTTTGGGCAACTCCTTGGTAATGGTGACGCCCGGCTGATCCAATCGAGTCTGCACACATTGCCCATGTTCGAACGAAACCCAGGCACACAGCTCCAGCGTTGCCGCATCCTGCGGAGGTTTTAGGGTCAGTGTCAGTTCCTTGGTAGCCTTTGCGGCGAGGGTGTTGAGCTCCCAGACCATGTCCGTTTGTTTTGGGCTGGCCGTGGGGGTGCTGTTCACGACTTCCGCGCCTTGAGGCATTTTGGCCCGAACACGCACATGGTGCGCAGCCGCCGGAGAATCATTCCTCAGGTACAAGCGATAGACAAGCTCCTGACCACGGCTGCTCACCGCGGGTGCATGCACCCACAAGCGAACCCGCGGGGTCGGTGGAAACCCACCGGGGGCCATCGGCAGCAACGGCTGAGTCGGCGGGATAGGAAGGCTTCCCTTGACCGGGACGATGGGAGGATCTGCGAGCGGTGGTTCTTGGGTCGAGGAGATGATTCCCGGGGGCAATCGAGGGGGAGGCTCCAATTGGGCCAGGCTAGTGGAGGCTGGCACGGCAGAGAGCGAAACGCTGAACCAGAACAGGCAAACAGAGCGGCGCGCGGCGAAGATCATGCCCGGGGTCTCCATTCTGCCAGGCGAACGTGCCTGATCAACTCATTCTCTCATACCTGTTTTGGCGGGATTCGCAAACCCCGACTTCGCCGACGGCGTTCGAAGCTGACCGAGCTTGCCAACCGCATGGACGAAGCGTATTGGCTGTCGGACTAGACTTGCACCCGCGTTATCCACTGAAGGAGTTGGGGCAATCATGGGCACTGCACCCGCATGGATTCTTCGTGTTGGCATGCTCCTGACGATCACTGCCAGTGCATTGCTGCTCGAACCTGGTTGTCGCAGCGCAGGTCGAGTTCCCTCCCCGGTGCAATCCGGACTCAATACCGCCTATCTGATCGATCCCCTGTCGCAACTGGAAGCCGATGAACTCAATGCCGTGACCGATCTCTATCAATTGGCGGAATCGATTCGCGCGGCCCGTAAGCCCGAACACCTGCCGCCCAAACGGACTTTGCTCGCACTTTCCGGGGGAGGCAGTTATGGTGCTTACTCTGCCGGTGTATTGGTAGGTTGGAGTGAGGTGGGGACGCGTCCCGTCTTCGATGTAGTGACCGGGATTAGTACAGGTGCCCTGATCGCTCCATTTGCTTTTCTAGGCTCGGCATACGATCAACCCCTTGAGCGGTTTTACACGACCTTACGTGACCGCGATCTCTTTCGCATTGACCTGTCGTTGTTGGCAGAGTCACTCGCGGATACGACGCCGTTGGAGCGAAAAATTGAACAAACCATTACCCGCGAACTGATCGCAGAAATCGCATGTGAACACGCCCGGGGCCGGCGGCTCTACGTCGGCACAACCGAGCTAGAGGGACGACGGCAAGTGATCTGGGATATGGGAGCGATCGCTCAGCGTGGTACTCCAGCGGCGCGGACTTTATTTCGCAAGATATTGTTGGCTTCGGCGTCGATCCCAGGGTTTTTTCCACCCGTACGCATCCCGGTCAATATCGATGGCCGACGCCTCGAAGAGCGGCATGTCGACGGCGGTGTGTCAACTTCCTTATTTATTCGACCGCCCTATATTCCTCCCGAACAGCGTGGTGAACCCCAAGCCCGGTCGCTCTATGGCACCGACCTTTACATCATTGTCGCCGGCAAACTATTTGCCGATCCCGAGCCGGTCCGCCCTCGCTTTCTGGCCATCGCCGGCACTAGTGTCTCTGCGATTACTTATGCTCAAGCACGCGGCGATCTGGTCCGGCTCTACACCGTATCGATCTTGTCCGGTATGAACTATTTCCTAACCGCGATTCCGCGGGAATTCTCCATTCCCAGCTCGAGTACAGACTTTGAACCCAAAAGACTTAGGCGCATGTTTGAAGAAGGTCGCCGGCAGGTCCATGCCGGGACGGTTTGGCGGTTGACCCCGCCGGGGGTCGAACCGGGTGAAACGCCGTTGAGTCGCAGCGGCACGCAGTTGACGCGGGTGCCGGAATTCCACTACTCCCCATAAGCCCGAGCAGTATCAGAGGGCTGCCAAGTCTGTCTTGACCAAGACGGAGTTTCGGAGTATGCGTCGCAGCGAATTGCGAGGGTGATTGCCACAGGAGCTGGAAGGTCGGGGAGGTTTCGGCCATCTGGCTTTGGGGGCTTGTGGAAAGCGCGGTCCAGCGATCGGTCAGATGGCCGAGCACCGCACCGTCTCATTCCTGGGGAGGGCCAGAGGGATGCAACGAATTCTTGGCTACAGCCGCCTCGCTGCCATAGCATTGGCAATTCTCGGGGCGACCAGCTCGTTACGCGGGCAAACCGTCATTGAACTGCCGCCGGTGGAGGCGGAATCGAGCGGTTCCATGATCATCCCGAAAGCTGAGGAAATCGACCCAAAGGGTGGTCCGAGCGAAAGTGGCAACCCCGAAGTCAAACTGCCCACCATCAGCCCGAATGCTACCCAAGCGACCACGACACCGACGAGCTTTTCCGGCCCACAAGGAGGAGAAGGTGGGCAGGTGAGCGGCAAGGGCTTTGGCGAAAAGAGCCCGTTTGGACGCTTCGGTCAGACACCGGAGAATCCCACGGGCCGGCAGGAGCCGGCGGTTAGCATTGAATGGATTGGGCCCCCCGCTGCCAAGGTGGGACAGAATGCCGACTACGCCATCCTGGTGCGGAATGTGTGTAACATTGCCGTGCAGAAAGTCATTGTTCAGGTCCGCCTACCTCAAGGTGTGATCGTGGATCGTTCTGAACCAAAGTCGGAGATGGCCGACAACGTCTTGATGTGGGAAATTGGCACGTTGATGCCCCGGGAAGAAAAGCGTTTGCGGATGGTCCTCGTTTCCCCCCAGAAAGGCGATATGCAGGCCCAGGCCTGGGTCACTTTCACCGGCTCGTCGGTGATGCGGATGCAGGTGCGTGAGCCGAAGCTTATGCTGAAGGTAACCGCACCGAAGAAAGTCCTGGTAGGCGACCCAGCGAACTTTGTTCTGACCGTGAGCAACCCGGGGGATCACCCGGCGGAGCGAGTTAAGATCATCGCTACCCTCAGTGAAGGGCTCGAGCATGCTCGTGGACCTGCGGTTGACTTTGACATTGGCAACTTAGCCGCGGGCGAAACCCGTTCGGTTCAAGTTCTCTGTGCGACCAAGACCGGCGGCCCGCAGGTCTGTGATGTGGTAGCCGAAGCCGATGACGGGGGTTTGGATGCGACCGACAAAGCAACCGTCGAAGTGTTTATGCCTCAGCTCGATCTCGAAGTCCAAGGGCCCAAGTTGCGCTATCTCGATCGTCCTGCTATGTACACCTTCAAGGTGACCAACCCTGGCGACGCCCCGGCGAGCAATGTCACCATTAGCGATGTCATCCCGGCTGGCTTCAAGTTTCTCCGCGCTGATCAAGGTGGCCGCCATGACTTCGCCAGTCGCACCGTGCAATGGTTTGTCGGCGAAATCCCGCCGGGCCAGAGCAAGGAAGTCAAGATGGAGGTGATGGCCATCAATCCGGGTGAGCACCAACATGTGGTCACGGCCCAGGCTTCGCGTGGTCTCAAGGTCAACGACGAATGGATTACTCGCGTCGAAGGCCTCTCGGCGATGCTCATGGAAGTCGTGGACATCGAAGACCCCATCGAAGTCGGTGCCGACACTGCCTATGAAATTCGCGTGACCAATACCGGTTCAAAGACAGAGTCGGATGTCCGTCTGGTCTGTAAGCTGCCTCCGCAGCTGAAGTTCAAAGCAGCCCAGGCTCCGGTCCGCTTCCAACAGGTTGGCGGGGAAATCATCTTTGAACCGCTGCCCAAGCTGACCCCACGAGCCGATGCCGTCTACCGAGTCATTGTCACCGCCATTGACAAGGGAGATGCCCGCTTCGAGGCCTCGCTGACCTCAGGCTACCTGAAAGATCCGGTCATCAAGCAAGAATCGACCCGCGCTTATGCCGACTGATACTGTCCATGAACGCACCCACCACCCCCGAGTTTTTGGCCGGGGGTGGTTCGGTTTGTTCCTAGCAGCTGGCTGGGTCACTCGACTCCATCATGCATCAAGGATAAACGCGGCGATAAACCTCGTGGGTCCAGTCATAACGAAACCAGGCGGAATCGTCCGGCGACCAATAGACCCAGTGACGAGCCTGTGGCAACCAACGTCGATGCTTCCAAGCGATCGTCTTACGTGTCAGCGGGAACGTGTTGCCAAAACAAATGGTACAGCCGGCGTTACGCACCAGAACTCGATTTCCAAAACCATTTCGAGTATGTTGAATCACTGTACTGCTGCCTAGGCCTCCTCCGGCGTTCTCGACCACGATGGTGTTGCCGAAGCCATTGCCAGAGCCAGTGATCACGGTGCTACTGCCAGTCTTTACTTCGGGAAGCTCGGCAAACAATCCCTCGAGTCCCTGCACTGGGTCGAGCAAGTCGACAGCCTTCTTCGACGGGAACAGCTGGGAACCGCGTTCTTGGACTGCAAGCGACTGAGGACCCTGTTGCCCAACGATCACTGGAGAGGTCGCTACCGGGAGTTGCGGTTTTTCAAGCACTTCGATCGCCGGCACCGGGGTCGTTTCGGGGACACCCGCTATCGGATCAGAGTTGACTTCTTGTGCGGCGGCCGTGGCAACCTGCCAGCTGATCAATGCGAGCGAGACAAAGCCAAGCATCGGTTTCATGATAATTTTCCTTCAGGCCTTTGGGGTGTCAGAGATCAACCCACCACCGGCGAGGAGCAGGCGAACACCTCACCGGCGGAACGGATTCAAACGCGCTAGGACTCAGCGTCGGCGGTTGAACGCCCGGATGAGATTGTTTACACCGTTGCCGCTGTTGGTGATGAGGTTGAAATTCAAGCCCGGACCACCTCGACCCCCATTGCCCGTGATCACCGTGTTGCCAATGCCGTTGCCACTATTGGCGATCACATTCACATTCACATTCGGAACCAGTCCTTGCAGCCCCCCGACACCCGGGTAGGGAGTGACACCTGGGCTACCACAGAAGCCGGGTCGGGCCGGGAAACGAGCCAGCGGATAACCGTAGCCAGGTATTCCAACACGACCGCGGTTTTGTGCAACAATGGTATTCCCGACGCCGTTGCCACTATGCGCGATCACATTCCGTTGGTGGCCAAAACCGGGGTGACCCAAAAAGTTGGGGAGACCGCGGTTGACAGCGAGGACTCGGTTATACGCCCCATTGCCACTTTGGTAGATGTGGTTGCGTCGAACTCCTTGGGCGTTGGTATCCACCGTCGTGGTCAGCGTCAGTGCAATCATGGTCAGAGCAGTGCATAAGCTTTTCATACATCGATCTCCTCAAGCGGTGCCATTGAGGGCAGGCCAAGTGAACCGTGCCGGAGAACGAGCGGGTTCGGGTAAGTGCTCGTCATTTCCGTCGCTGAGGAAACGGCGAGAAGGCGGGGGCTTGCGCGAATCATCCAGTTTTTCTCAAGTTGCCGTCTGCTTCGACCGACATTCGACCCGATATGGAAGGAACCTATCGAGAACCGCGAAATGGTTCGACCCGCTCGGCTGTGCTGGCCGATGATAGGATTGAGTGGATTGGCTGAAAAGATGCAGGAGCTGTGGAGGGAGGCATGGTGGCCGAGTCGTCCAGTAGTCTGGTCGTCGAAACCTCCCATCTGACCAAGATCTATCAAAACCGACAGATCGCCCTCAATGATGTCAGTTTGGAGATTGAACCAGGTTGTGTGCTAGGTTTGCTCGGCCCCAATGGAGCGGGCAAGACGACCTTATTGCGACTTATTTTGGGGCTCCATCGTCCGACCGCGGGACGCGCACGCGTCTTCGACCAGGAGATGTCCCCAAACGCGGCAGGCTTGCGCCGCCGCATTGGTTACATTCCCACCAACCCGCAGTTTCCACGTGGCATGACGCCGATTACCTATCTAGACTACATGGCTCGGTTGTTTGGGCTGTCGGCCAATGCCCGGAAGCCACGTCTAGCTTCATTGATCCGTGCGGTGGATCTGTTGCCGCACGCCGGCCAACCGATTTCAGGCTTTTCCGTCGGGATGACCGCTCGTCTGGCGGTGGCTGCCAGTTTGATCAA
Source organism: uncultured Alcaligenaceae bacterium (assembly GCA_964410665.1). Classification (GTDB taxonomy): domain Bacteria; phylum Planctomycetota; class Planctomycetia; order Gemmatales; family Gemmataceae; genus CAYPIE01. Next base: position 187,753 of record CAYPIE010000001.1, on the reverse strand, counting down.
TGAGCCAGACCTGTTGATTTGGGATGAACCCACCCATGGCCTCGACATCGAGGCGCGGCGTAGCATGCTCGAACTAATCAAAAATCTTGCAAGCGCAAAAACTCTGATTCTTTCGAGTCACAACCTCTCCGATGTCGATGAGGTGTGCAATCATGCCGCGGTGCTATCACGCGGGCAGATGATCTTTCATGGTTCGCTGGGGGAGCTGAAAGGACGCATTCGAAAGAATCATTATGAGCTGGACCTTGAAGGCGAGCAAAAAGCAATCACCAAGGTCGTGCAGCAACTCAAGGCTTTGCCCAATGAGTACAAAAAAGTCCAGTTGCGGCATCGCCGCCTTGATATCCAACTCACCGAGGAAAGTCTGAATACTGGCAATCTTGCTCAAATGTTTATGCTCTTAAGCGAACACAAAGTGAGTCTTATCAGCATGCGCAGTGTTGGGCAACAAACGGAACAAGCCTACTTAGATCTGGTGGAAAAAGAAGAATCGCGTGGCTTCATTCGGCTGTATCAGCCTGCCGAGGCAGCATAAGGGACGGCTATGGAGAATCTGATCACACCGACCCCCTTACGCTATCACCGCTGGCTTCCCTACTGGGCGGTGCTATGTACGGATATTCGCCAGACCCTACGAAGTTGGGTCTATCGACTCTGGTTCCTGGTGACCCTGGCAACCACACTCGGCTATTTGGTTTATCGGCTTGGCGTCTATTGGGAAGCGGGGTTGATTCAGTCGGCGGTCGAGCTGACCGGCGAGTTGCTCCGCGGCATGGTTCTGGGCAGCATGGCGTTGATCGTGGTGTTAGCGGTCAGTGCGATTTCTGCCGAGCGGGGCACGCTGGCCGATTCAGTGCTGAGCCGCGGGATCAGTCGTTATCAGTATTTTCTTGCCAAGTGGCACGCGCGCCTGGTGGTGATCCTGGGTACCATATCGTTCATCGCATCTGGGTTACTGCTGAGCAGTCACTTCTTGCTGGATGAGGGACTGGATTTGGCAGGGAGTTTCATCGCCCTGTTGGTGGTATGGGCAATCCTGTTTACCATCGTCTCCTGGGGCGTAGCTCTGAGTGCCCTGAGTAGTAGTACCATTCTGGGTATCACGCTATTATGGATCCTTCTTTATGGTGGGGGCTTCTTGCTGACCTTTTTACCGGCCGGTTACCCATCCCCGGAGCGATTTCTGCGGCAGTTGCCGCCGATGCTTGAGGGACATTATTCGGTGGTGACAGTGAGTCGACTACTCACCGTCACCGGTCTCAGTTCCTTAGCGGCCGTCACCTGGGGATGTTTGAGCTTCGCTCATCGCGATGTGTGATACCCGCAATCGCGACGCCCCTTACTGCGAAACACGTCCTACCGGACGCACTCCTGATCCCGTTCGGTTTTTCGCACGATCGCCGAGTTCCTGTCGGGCAACGTCGGCCAGTTGTTGCAATCGCATGACCACTTCCGGGTGATCCTCGGCACAATTCGTGGTCTCACCGGGATCTGCGTCGAGGTCAAACAGTGCAAGTTCGGTGTTCTTCTGGGAATAGCGGGCGGGCAGCCCATCTTTACCTGGCGGCGTATCCCCAAGAGTTCGATAGCGGTGTGGAAAGTGGAGCTTCCACTTGCCCGCCCGCAGCGCTTGTAGTTCACGGCCCCAGTAAAAATACAAAGCTTTATGCGGCGAGCGAGCGTTTGCATCCCTTCGTAACAGTGAGGCAATGTTCTTCCCGTCGATCGGGTGGGCTGGAAGTGTTGCCCCAGTGAGTTGGGCAATCGTCGGCAACAGGTCAATGGTCATCACCGGTTCATGGCACACCGTGCCCGGGGGAATCGTCCCGGGCCAGACCATGACGGTTGGTTCACGCACGCCCCCTTCCCAGGTAGTGCCTTTGCCCTCACGCAGCAGACCTGCCGATCCAGCATGGTTGCCGTAAGAAAGCCAGGGACCATTGTCCGAGGTAAAGACCACCAAGGTGTTCTCGGCCACACCTGCTTGTTCGAGTGCCTTGCGAATCCTCCCGACCGAATGATCGATTTCCATGATCACATCGCCATAAAGGCCCTGCTCCGACTTCCCGCGAAACTGGGAACTTACAAACAGTGGCACATGCGGCATCGAATGGGGCACATACAGGAAAAACGGCTGGTCTTTGTGCTTGGCAATGAACTGGACAGCCCTCTCGGTATACCAGCCGGTCAGTTGGCGCTGATCGGGGTCGCGCTCAATAATCGTTTCGCCTTGAATGAGCTTAAGCGGTGGGAAGCTTTTATTGGTCGGGTGCTTGGGCCACATGTCATTGGAGTAAGGCAGCCCAAAATACTCATCAAAGCCATGCCGCGTGGGCAGAAATTGTGGGTGATCGCCCAGATGCCATTTACCATAAATCGCGGTGGCATAGCCGAGCGGTTTAAGTAGCTCGGCAAGCGTAATCTCATTTGCATGGATGCCAATTTTGCTGTTGGGTCCCAGCGCTCCCTGAATGCCAATTCGATTTGGATAACAGCCCGTGAGTAGAGCCGCCCGCGAGGCGGAACAGACCGCTTGTGCGACATAAAAGTTGGTAAACCGCATCCCTTCTTGAGCCATGCGATCCAGATGCGGGGTGGTAAAACCTTTGGCGCCGAAACAGCCTAGGTCCGCGTAGCCTTGATCATCGGTAAAGATGATCACAATATTTGGCGGTTGCTCGGCGGCATGCAAAGACCCGGTGAATGCAGCGGCAAGTGCACAGAGTCCGCCAAGCAAGCGGTTAAGCTTATGCATCAGGAGAGCTCCTGGGCCGGTGAAAGGTCATGGAAGTCGATGTCAGTACCGTAACCTGATTGCCAGGGAAGATCTAGCGGCTGCGAGGAGAACCGGAGAAGGGAACACAAGACCAGTGCAACTCGCCCGATGAAATCTGCGGGGACCGAGATGGCCATCTCCAATAGAGGAATCCGTTGAATCTATCAACAGTCTCAATCTCATCCCACCACGCAAGTACAATTTTTCCAGCTCAGCTGGTAGATCATGTGGTTGCGTGTATAATACGGTATTTGCTGCCAAATGATGTTGGGGTTTAGGGAAGTACGACGATGTTGATCCGTAAGAATGACATGGTCCAAGTCATGACTGGCAACGACAAGGGCAAGAAGGGCAAAGTGATTAGCGTCGACCGGAAGAAAGGGAAGGTCGTCGTTGAGGGCGTCAATCGGGTTCAACGTCACCTCAAGCCGAGCCGGCAGAACCCCCAAGGGGGACGACTTTCTAAAGAAATGCCGATTGACATATCGAATGTCATGCTGATTGATCCGCAGACCAACTCCCCCACTCGGATTGGCGTACGCTACCTCGACGATGGCACCAAGGAACGCTACGCCAAGAAGAGCGGTGCCAGCCTCGGCACCGTCTCCCCACCCCGCGAACGATATGCCCGTGGGCAAAACTAGCGCCGGTTTGACCTGTGCCAACCGGACCTCGACTTATCCGATCGGGAGCCCAAGCCAGCCCCGCAGGACCTGACCATCTCGGATGATGTAGAACTGCATTGGTTGCTGCTCCTCGATCTCAGGTCGCATCAAGATATATAGAACATTCTCATGACTGATCGTTTGCCATTGGTCATTTCCCACTTGAAGACCAATCAGAATATCATTGGGCCGGAGGTTCGCTGTCGCCGCAGGACTATCGGGCCGTACTTCAAGCACGGTCAATCCCCCCTGCAGTTGGGGGTTGATCCGAGCCACCATCGCAGGCGGTACAGGTTGCACCCGTAGTCCGAGTTGCTGCCAGCAGACGTCTTTCGATGGATAGGATTGGAGGGGCTTCTCCTGGAGAATGACCATCACGCGTTTGGCAACTCCTTGACGCTCCAACTCGATGGCTAGCGGTTGCCCCGCGGGCTGATGCAAGATCCCCCGCTCCACATCGAAGGCTGTGTGGGTGGCAAGTTCGCCCACCGAGACAACTCGATCACCTGCTTGAATGCCTGCGCGAGCTGCGGGACTCCCATCGACACAACGTTGGACCCGAACGGTGCGTTTGACGGGGTGATCGCGAGCATCCACCTCGTCTTCAAGAAACAGTCCAAAGGAACTCAACGGACGTCGTTGGCTGCGAAGCATTCGGGCTGCCGAGGCCAACATGCTGTCGACTGGAATGGCAAAGGCAATACCCTGGGCACCGGCTCGAATCGCCACATTGACGCCAATCAGTTCCCCATGGATATTCAGTAGGGGTCCGCCACTATTGCCTGGATTGATGCTTGCATTGGTCTGAATCAACGCCTTGTACGCAATTTGTTTGTTTAATTCCACATCGCGATTGAACGCACTTACAATTCCGGTCGTCACCGTATGCTCGTACCCGTAGGCGTTGCCGATGGCGATCACTGGCTCGCCGAGTATCAGATCCCGGGCCGTTCCCAGAGGAAGCGTGGGTAACGGCCTTTGGGTGGTAACTTTGAGCAAGGCCAGATCGTTCTTGGCATCCCGTGCAAATACTTGGGCGGGGTAAGTGGTGCCATCTTGCAGTCGAACGCGTAGCGACAAGACATCCTCGACCACGTGATTATTGGTAATAATATAACCACGGGGATCGAGAATAATGCCCGTGCCCATACCGTTGACGCGTTGGCGGCTTACGCCGAGGGGCCAATCGTCAAGGGCAGGCGTGTTCACGGTACGTTCACTGTGAATGTTGACAATTGCCCCTTGGACCGCCTGCACCACGCGGACGATCGGGGTCCTACGTGGTGATTCGGGGGTGCCGGACGGGCTTTCCGCCGAGAACGATGGGCCGACAACAACAAGCCAGTTCAGGACCACGAGGGTAGGAAGCGCACGGCTGAACATGATGTCCCCAGTCCTTTCGGGAGCCGATGGGCCGACAGTCGCGGCCTCCGATGATCCAGGCGCAGGATCGTGAACCTCGGAGAGCTACCGCATGTGCCCTCCGCGGCCTGCTTCCCAAAGGTCGGTTTCCCGAAGAGCGGAATTGTACCTTGCTTGCCTCAGTCCCCCGGCTTGGCGGCATTCTCTGGCCAGATCGCAGCGAAGGAGCTTAACATGGCGGGTGTAGCTCTTGTGGCGATTGCCACGAGTCAAGCGAGTTCCCCGAGTATATGTCTTGTGTGCGTCTGATTCTGGAGTGCCCTCGATGGTGACGAAAACGCCGCGGATGCAACAAATTGAAGCCATGCTGGCCGAGGATCCCAAGGATTCCTTCTTACGTTATGGCCTGGCCATGGAGTACATCAGCCACGGTGACGATGCGACCGGGGTCATGCAATTGCAGGAACTCTTGGCCGAGGAAGCCTATGTGCCAGCTTATCTCATGGCCGCCCAAGCATTGAACCGCCTGGGCCGAGACCCGGAAGCCTGCACGGTGTTGCAAGCCGGCATTGAAGCCGCCCGCCTTCAAGGCAATGACCATGCCTTAAGTGAGATGCAGAGTCTGCTGGCGATCTTGGAATAACGGCTTTTCCCCGGCCAAGTCCCTACAATAGTCGCGTTCCACGGCAATCCTGCTACGGGAATGGGTTCGGTAAAGTACATGTGATAGGGAGGTATGTTATGCGTGGACTGGTTACACTCGCTTGCCTTCTGGGGGCGGTCAGCGGTCTCGCCGCAGAAGAGGTCAAGCTCGGACCGCTCAAGGCGGAAGCTCCCAAGGAATGGAAGATCAGCAAACCGACCAGCCAAATGCGGGTCTTCCAGTGCACCTGGCCCAAAGCCGAAGGTGCCGAGGTCGCGCAAATGATTGTCTACTACTTCGGCAAAGCGGGTGCGGGGGGGGTCAAAGCGAACCTGGCCCGGTGGAAAATGCAGATGGCTCCGCTCGATGGCGAGGCCAAAACGACGAGTATGAAGATCGCGGGGACGGAGGCGAGCTACTTGGACGTGAATGGAACCTTCATGGGGAAAAGCAACGCACGCTTACTCGGGGTGATTGTTCCTACCTCCAATGGTCCGTACTACATCAAAGTAACCGGCCCGGCCAAAACCATCGCTAAACACAAAGAAGCTTTTGATAAGTGGTTGAAAGCCCTCAAGTGATTCCATTGAGCAACACAGATGGTCCCCGCGGCGCATCAACCCAATGAACTTCATATTCCATTGGCCTGGCGAGCACATGGCGGCTCACCCGGCCAATGCGAACAACGATCAGACCACCGAACTCGTCTTGTCGCTGGGAGTTCGATCCCGCTTCAAATAACGCTGGGCAAAGGCATACAAGCCCGGGGCAATCGAGATAAATACGACGACCAGAATGATTAGGTCGATATTTTTTTGGATCTTGAACTCCGGTCCAAACACCCGCCGAAGAGGTTCTTCGAGCAACGGGGTCAGATAATAGCCCACCAGCAGCATACTGCAAATCCAACCAATTCCACCAAACACATTGTAAGCCAGGAAGCGTGGATAATGCATGCGACCAATACCGGCAACCACCGGAGCAAATGTCCGTAAAAATGGAATAAACCGCGCAATAACAATGGTTTTTCCACCATGCCGTTCATAAAATCTTTGCGCGTAGACGAGGTAATCCTTACGGAAGAAAAAGGATTGTTCCCGAGTAAATAGCTTGGGGCCGGCTTGATAGCCAATCCAATACCCCACGGTATCACCGACGATGGCCGCTGTGCTCAGGGTAATCATCAGTAGCGGTAAGTGCCAATCCGCATTGAATGCCACGATCCCTGTCGTGACCAGCAGCGAATCGCCGGGGAGAAAAAAGCCGACCAACAGTCCGGTTTCGGTGAAGATGATGAGGTTCAAGGCGATAAACGCGGCAACGGTGATCTCTGGCTGGGCCAACGTGGCCATGAGCTGCTGACTGTCAAAAAGGTTCAGAAAGACTTCCTGGATCTGACGCAACAGTTCGGCCATCCAGTGACTCCCGAAAGAGCGAAATGATCGTACCCAGCCCCAAGGACCGCGGCAGTTCCGAGCTCATCGGCTCAAGCCGGTCCGAGCAGGGGGCATTATGGTGCATCCCCTGAGATACGTCTAGCACACCTGGGCCAGGAGTCCATTATGAAGTCGCTCATTCTGAACCTGGTTCGGTCATTTGGCTACGACATTGTTCCCTTCGCGTCTTCTTCGAGCGATCTCTCGACGGAACATCAGGCAATCCTCAAACAGGTGCATGGCCTCACCCTCACCTCCCTTGAGCGGCAAGCGGCTCTCGTGCAAGCAGTGCGCTACATAGTCCAGCGGAAGATTGACGGCTGTTTGGTCGAATGTGGCGTTTGGCGTGGCGGCAGCAGCATGCTCATGGCCCTGACCCTACTTGCCGAAGGGGATCGGCATCGGACCATTTACCTTTACGACACGTTTGCTGGGATGACACCGCCATCGCCACATGACCGGAATTGTCACGGCACCGATGCGGCAAAGGCGTTGCGGCGTGACCCTCGAAAAACGGGTGCTTGGTGCTATGCCAGCCTCCGCGACGTTCAGTCCAATTTGGCGAGAACTGACTACCCCAGCGATCAGATCCGCTATGTACCCGGTCCAGTGGAGCAGACCATCCCGTACCAAGCCCCAGCCGAGCCGATTGCCTTGCTACGACTCGATACCGATTGGTACGGCTCCACCAAGCATGAGCTCATCCATCTGTTCCCTCGAGTACAAACGGGGGGCATCCTGATCATTGACGATTATGGTCACTGGCAAGGCGCTCGCCTAGCGGTGGATGAATATCTGGCGACGCTCGATACCCACTATTTACTACACCGCATCGATTACACCGGACGCCTCCTCATCAAGCAATAATGGATGTTGCCCTGCTCTTGAGCTGACTTCAGCGCGGCGCTAGCTTGGAAGAGAAGGTATGCCCGAGTTGTTACGAGGTAGGCACGCATGAATATCGCAATTCGGTTGGCCATGGGCCTGGTCCTTACCCTGCTCAGTTCGGTCGCTCAGGCAGCCGATCTGGCAGAGGCACGCCTTCGTTGGTTGCGAGGGAATTATGCCGAAGCACGGGCACTGTTCGCGGATTTGACCAAACAAGAGGCAACACGGGTCGCGGCCTTGGTCGGGCTGAGTCGAGCCTGGCAATCTGAAGGGAAACTGGACAAGGCCAACGCCGTACTTGAATCGGCCTTGAAAGACGCCAAACAGCCCCACCCCGATTTGTTAGCAGAAAAGGCCGACCTGTGTTATCAGCTAGGAGATTGGGAGAACGCCCTGAAGCAGGCCAATGCAGCCATTGCGGGTCAAAGCGATCATTTTTTAGCGCGCTGGGTGAAGGCAAGGATTCTCCGTGATCGTGGCGACCTCCAAGGTGCCGATCAGGCCATGCGCTGGTTTGTGCGAACGTATACGCAGCGAAACTTTAATGATCAGCCCATCGTCGATGCTGAGGATCTAATTCTGATTTCGCAGGCGGCGGCCGAAAACGCTCGCTGGCACCAGCTCAGCGATCAGTTTAGTTTTATCCTCAACGAGGTGATCGCGGATGCCCTCAAGGCCGAACCCGATTATTGGCCGGCGGAGTGGCTCGCAGGCATGATGTTGTTGGAAAAGTTTAATCGTCCCGCCGCGCTGAAAGCCTTCAATAAAGCACTTCAGATCAATCCGCGTGCCACCGAGGCATTGATCGGCAAGGGTCTGGCCGCCCTACAGACTTTAGAGTTCAAAGCCGCAGAGCAGTTTGCCAACACGGCTTTGGCCATTAACCCGCATCATTCAGCCGCGTTACGCCTGCAGGCGGATATCCAGCTTGCCGCCGGTGAATTGGACCAGGCACGCAAGCTTCTCAAGGAAGCCCGGACGGTCAATCCCCGCGACACGAAAACACTCGCCCGGATCGCCGCCTGTCATTACCTGCAACGCGATCAGCAAGCCCTGGCTGCATTGGTCGCCCAAGTCGACCAGTTTGATAAAAAACCGTCAACCTTCTACTTCGAGCTGGCCGAAGCGCTGGAGAACCGTCGCGTTTTCACCGCTGCACAGCAGTTTTATGAAAAGGCCCTTGCTGCCCGGCCGTTTTTACCCGATGCACGCTGCAACCTCGGCCTCCTGTACCTACGCCTCGGCAATGAACCCAAGGCTCGTGAGTTTCTCACGCAAGCTTTCCGAGCGGATCCATTCCATGTCCGGGTCGCCAACTCGCTCAAGGTGTTACGGCACCTCGAGCAATATGAAACGCTGAACACCGACCATTTTGCGATCCGCTACGACCCGAACCAGGATACGTCGCTGGCACGTGTGCTCGCGGACTACCTCGAAGATGAATACGCTCATCTGGAACGACAGTTCAGCTACGCGCCAAACGAAAAAATACTCGTTGAAGTTTTTAATAATCATGAAATGTTTAGTGGCCGGACCGTGGCTCTGCCCGACCTACACACCATCGGCGCCTGTACAGGCAAGGTCATCACCATGGTCTCCCCGCATGCCAAAGGGATTCGCGAACCGTTCAACTGGGGCAGGGTCGTCCGACATGAGCTCGTGCATATTTTCAACTTGGCCCAAACCGAGTTTATGGTGCCGCATTGGCTGACCGAAGGACTGGCCGTCCGCAACGAGAAGTTTGCTCGCCCTGATGCCTGGATGATCATTCTGCGTGACCGCCTGGAAAAGGACCAACTGCTCAACCTCGACACCATTGTCCTGGCCTTTGTCCGCCCCCGCTCACCAGAAGAGTGGAGTCTTGCCTACTGTCAAAGCAACCTTTATGTCGATTTTTTGATAAAAGAGTATGGCGAAGGGGTTATCGCTCGTCTGTTAGCCGCGTTTGCCAAAGATCCGGATCCGAAGCGTGTCCTAGGAAGCGTCTGTGGCACTCCCCTGCCGGATTTTGAAAAGCGTTATCGAGCGTATCTCGAAGAAGTGGTAGCCCCGTACCGACATCAAGTAGGCACGAACGCACTGAAAACTGTCAAGCAAATGCAAGAGGCATTGGCGAACCAACCCGACAACGCTGAACTGGCCGCGCAACTCGCCGAGGTGTACCGGCGTCGTCGACAACCGGCGAAGGCCAGTAAACTGGTTGACGTCGCGTTGACCTCCGAACCCGCGCACCCTTTGGCCTCAGTGGTCAAGGCTCGACTGGAGAGCGCAGCCGGCCATCACTTGACTGCTCTGAAGCTCCTAGAGACCGCTCTGGACAAACATCCAGACGATCCGCGCCTGATCCGTGCTTTAGCGCGGCAATATGTCACCCTGAAAGAGTTGAGTAAGGCCGCGGAGTTACTCGAACGCGGACGGCGACTCGCCCCAACGCAGGGAAACTGGCTCGAGGAACTGGCTCAAGTCTATTTGCGCATTGACCGCAAAACGAAGCTGGCTGAGGTCCTCAGCCAGCTCATCGAAAAAGATGCGGAGGATCTCGAATCGCGGGTTCGACTGGCAGCGTTGTGGCTAGAACTCGAGAAGCCCAAGCTCGCTGCAGAAATCGCCAAAGAAGCACTGCTCATCGATGTCCGCGAGGTGACTGCCCGTCGGATTCTGCTCGATGCCTTGCAACAACAAGGTGAACCGGCCGAGTTGGAACAAGTACGTGGTTGGTTTGCCAAGTGATTGATTAAAAATATTTAATATATATTATATATAGCCAATCCCGATCCCAGTCTCGAGCTTGGTAGATTGCGCTCTAGTCGAATCCAAGTGCGCTTACTATGTTAATAAGGCCATCAGGTTCTCACCACTCGTTTGCCGAGCGCGTGAGATGAAAAGGGAAGCCGGTGTGAATCCGGCGCAGGGCCGCTGCTGTGTTCGGCCAGAAGCCTGGGGGATGATCGCCACTGTCCTGGATTAGGGCGGGAAGGTTACCCAGGTCTCGTGAGGAGCCGTAAGCCAGAAGACCTGCCTGATTGGCCGTTCGTTCGGTGCCTCGGACCCAGGCGACCGGGCAGGCAGGAATCGTCCGTACGTGCGGATATCTTCCCGGCTTGCTGGGCGCGGCACCCCTCTCGGCCCGCGCCGGCCGGAAAGGATTTCGCATGCATCTTCGCGTCGCACGTTCGCGTGCCTTTACCCTGATCGAACTCCTGGTTGTTATTGCGATCATCGCCATCCTGATTGGCCTGCTACTGCCGGCCGTCCAGAAGGTACGTGAGGCCGCCGCTCGTTCCCAGTGCCTGAACAACCTCCGTCAAGCCGGTCTTGCCTTGCATAACTACGAGAGCGCCTTTGGCAACTGGCCCGCCCAGTCGACGTGGACGCCGCGTGGTAGTTGGATCACTTCGATTTTGCCCTATATCGAGCAAGATAATGTTTTTCAGCGATATGACCCGGGCCTTAACTGGGATGATCCTGCCAATGCGTTGGCAGTGAATACGCGGATCAAGATTTTCTTATGTCCGTCTGGCGACTCCGAGCGGGAGGGTTTTGAGTACACCCGCTTCAGTAGCTCGACGCCTCGCTTCTTTCTCAATGGCGCTCCGACCGACTACACGAACGTTGGGGGTGTCGGCCGCACGCTGGCCGGCAGTCTTACGCCGCCCCCGGCAGATCGCACTGGGGTTTTGGGGAATGTCCCGGTCCGGGTTCTCGGCGTCACCGATGGTCTGTCCAACACGATCCTGGTGACCGAGTCGGCGAACCGACCACAACTATGGCAACGACGCCAACGTATCAACCAGCTGCCACCGCCCGCGCCGTGGAGTTCCAGTTCCGACATGCCGTATGTCACCGGAGGTGTGTGGGCAAGCCACCTCAAGGGCTTTTTGATCGATGGTGCAGGTTCGAACGGTAGTACCCCCGGTGGCCCCTGCGCCGTGAACTGCTCGAATGACAATGAGGTCTATTCGTTCCACACCGGTGGCGCGAATATGCTGATGGCCGATGGCTCCGGACGTTTCCTGCGCGACAGTGTTTCGGTGGCGACTCTAGCGGCCCTCGCCACCCGCGCAGGGGGCGAAGTCAACACGGCCGAATAGGAGTACTTTGGTGGCGACGACCCTGACGCCCCTCGATACCGACCCGCGCGAGCCCCGCTCAGTCACACCGACTGGGCGGGTGCGTTGGCGGCTGATGTTGTTGGGCTTGTCGGTCGTGCTGTGCGGGATTAGTGCTCTCGCTTTACGAGTAGGCGTCGTTGATCTGTCTTGGAACGTACTGGTTAAGACCCTTCTGGGCCAGGCCAGTGACCACATGACCCAGACGGTGGTTTTCGAACTCCGACTCCCCCGCATCGTACTGGCGGTGGTGATTGGAATTGCCTTGGGGATGGCAGGAGCGGCATATCAGGCAGTCTTTCGCAATCCACTGGCCGATCCATTTGTGGTGGGGGCCTCCAGTGGCGCTGCATTGGGCGCGACCCTCGCGATCGCCTTGGGTTGGTCGGCCCAGTGGGGAGCACTTAGTCCGGCCTCGACCGGGGCCTTCCTCGGAGCGTTGCTGGCGGTGTTGCTCGCCTACGGGGTTGCCACGGCAGGACGCTTACCCCCGATCCATCTGCTCTTAGCTGGCGCAGCGATCAGTACCATGCTCGGGAGCTTGGTTTGGTTAGTGCTGGCATTTGCCGATCGCGATCTGCACCAAATCATTGGGTGGCTGATGGGTGGTCTGGCTGGACGAGGTTGGGGCGATTTTCGGCAGACCGTCGTTTGGATGGTGGTCGGGGGTGGAGTGTTGCTCACACTAGCTCGGCCATTAGATGCCTTAAGTTGTGGCGACCAAGCCGCCCGAGCCCTTGGCTTGCCCGTGGAGCGTATTCTTGGTCTGACGCTGGCGAGCGCCAGCCTGGCCGTTGCAGCTTCGGTAGCAGCAGCGGGAGTGATCGGGTTTGTGGGCCTGATTGCTCCGCATGTCGCCCGCGCCCTGGTCGGCGGGGTGCATCGACGAGTGTTACCGGCCAGCGGTCTCGTGGGAGCGATACTATTAGTCGGTTCCGACCTGCTAGCCCGCTCGGTCGTTCCACCGCTCGAATTGCCCCTCGGAGTGGTGACCGCCCTGTTAGGAGGCCCCTTTTTCCTAGTGATTTTGCTGCAACGAAGACGCAGTACGCTGGAGGGCGGCGGATGACGATCTTGGCGGCATCGGACCTAGGTTTTGCCTACCGCACTCGGCAGATTCTCCAGGGTGTGTCGCTACAAATCCGAGCAGGCGAAGTATTCGCGATAATTGGGCCGAATGGTGCGGGGAAAACCACCCTGCTACGCCTCCTAGCTCGTCTTGCTCGGGCACAAACGGGACGGGTGACTCTCAACGGGGTCGATCTTTGGTCACTAACCGCAAGGAAGAGTGCCAGCCAGATTGCCTATGTGCCGCAGGCCGCCGAACCGAGCTGGCCCTTGACCGTCCAGGAGTATGTGGCTCTGGGACGGGCGCCGCATCGGGGTTGGTGGTGGCCGCTCACAGCCGAGGACTGGGCTGCGATTACTTCTGCGTTGGATTGTCTCGGGCTCGCCGAATGTAGCGACCGACCGATTACGGAACTTTCCGGAGGGGAGTGGCAACGAGTGCGCTTGGCCCAGGCCCTCACCCGCCAGCCGGGGATTATGCTGCTCGATGAGCCAACTACCCATCTGGATCCGCGCTATCAGCGGGAGGTCTTGAGCCTCGTTCGTCAACTGGCCTCAGGTGGCTTCGCGGTGGCAGTTACCCTCCACGACCTCAACCTGGCCAGTGGTTGGGTTGACCAGGTCGCGCTGCTTGCGGGGGGTCGTTTGCTAACTTGTGGTCCGCCCGATCAAGTACTCACCCCAGAATGGCTATTTCAAGCCTACGGGATCTGGCTCCCGGTGGCTCCCCACCCACTGACAGGTGCTCCAATGGTGGCATTGACCGTTGAGAGATCATGAACCAGTACGGAGATGTACTCTCCGTCGCCGCTGCGGCGACAGCCATCGTGTGCGATCGACTACTGCCCGACCCCCCCTCCCGATGGCATCCGGTTGCCTGGATGGGAACCACGATCGGCTGGGCGGCCCGCTTCTGCCCAGCCGAAGGACGTTTAACCCCCTTGCTGATGGGAGCGAGTATCATCTTGTTTGGCATCAGTGGATGGTTCGGAATTGGCTGGTTGATTGAGCAAGCTGTGAACGCGCTGTTACCGGTAGTCGGCATCCTGGCCACCGGGTTTGTCCTTAGGTACATGCTGGCAGTGGATGGCTTGATCCGGGCAAGTCAGCTTATCCAACAGGCACTGTCTGCAGGGGATCTTGGTGAAGCGAGGCGTTTGCTAGGATGGCACCTGGTAAGCCGCGATACAAGCGAGCTGGATGAACCACGTGTGGTGGCAGCTACGATTGAGTCGGTCGCGGAGAATAGTAGTGACAGCGTGGTAGCGCCCCTGTTTTGGTTCATGGTGGGTGGCTTGCCGTTGGCATTCGCCTACCGATTCCTTAACACTGCTGATGCCTTGTTAGGCTACCGGGACCGACCACGTGAGTGGTTGGGCAAGGTACCGGCCCGAATGGATGACCTGAGTAACCTCGTACCTGCCCGGTTAACCGCTTTGTTGATGTTGAGTGTGGGTGGGCTACTGACTGGGCGATTGGTGGAGGCGACGCGGATCTGGTGGCGGGATTGTCGGCTTCCCGAAAGCCCCAACGCTGGCCACCCGATGGCAGCCTCTGCGGGAGTTCTGGGAGTTGAGCTGGAAAAGATAGGGGCGTACCGATTGGGTCTGGGGCAGCGTTTGCCAACAGTCGAGGATTTGCCTCGTATGAACAGACTTCTGCACTGGACGGTCATTGCGTGTCTGGTGCTCACAGCATTCTGGGGATTTGGAACGAGTTTGTGCTAATTGAACCTCGGCTTCGTGAATCATGGCCGGAAGTTCCTCACGGCGGGCAAAACCCAACTGGGGTCTTCGAGTTTTGTGCCAATTTGAATCCATTTGGCCCATCCCCAAAGGTCATTCAAGCGATTCGTGAGGCCCGCTTTGATCACTACCCAGACCGCCACGCCAGGGAACTCACCAAGATCCTCGCCAACCAATTCGGCGTTTGTGCCGACGAAGTGCTCGTGGGCAACGGTTGCTCAGAGCTGATCGATCTCGTGGCCCGAGCGTACATTCGGTCCGGAGATTCGGCGGTGATCTTAGGGCCGACCTATGGTGAGTATGCTCGGTCGATTCAGGTTTATGGTGGTCGAAGGAGGGTGGCTTCCAGCCTCGAAGCTCTCCAAGCGGCCCCGCAGATGGAGGACCGAGTCTGTTTTGTGTGTAATCCGAACAACCCAACCGGGGAGTTCATCCCTATCGAGAAGCTTGCTACGTTGGCCAAGCAACGACCCGGGACGTTGCTGGTCGTAGACGAAGCCTACGGTGCCTGTGTGCCAGGATTTGTGTCCGCGTCCATACGTAAACTGCCAAATGTACTCACCTTGCACTCGCTTACCAAAGCCCATGGTCTCGCAGGCCTCCGCTTGGGCTACGCCATCGGACCCCGAGCCATTGTGGCAAACCTTCGACAAGTCCAGATCCCTTGGAGCGTCAATACGCTTGCTCAAGCTGCTGGGATCGCGGCCTTACGCGACCCGACCTACACCGAACAAACGGTGATCGCCTGGCAGACATTACGGGATCAGTTGGTTCAAGAGCTTCGCAGCTTAGGCTTATTGTTGCAGGTTGCGTCAACGCCGTATTTTCTGATTGAGGTCGGTGATGGTCAGCTTTGGCGAGAGCGACTCTTACGTCGATGCATCAGTGTGCGTGATACGCGTTCGTTCGGGTTACCAACGTTCGTACGCATCTCACCGAGTCTGGAAGGGAATAACCAACGACTGGTCGCAGCAGTGACAGCGGAGTTGTCCCAATGAGTGGATTGACTTTGATTACTGGGGGTGCCCGGGCTGGAAAGAGTCGGTTCGCAGAGCAGTTAGCATGGGAAAAGGCGGGAGAAGCCGTTTGCTACCTGGCCACCGCGGAAGCATTGGACGCAGAGATGGCTGAACGCATCCAGCAACATCGAGATCGCCGGCCGTCCCGGTGGCTGACTCTGGAGGCTCCACGCCAAGTCGCTTCCCAGCTCGACAACGTACCTCCAGATCGCCTTGTGCTGCTTGATTGCCTGACCATGTGGGTGAGTAATTTGTTGCTAAGTAGTGATAGTGCGAACAGCGCTCACTCAGAACTGGATCGGCAATTGGACCAATTCCTGATCTGGAGTTACCAACACCCCAAGGAAGTGCTGGTGGTGAGCAATGAAGTAGGCCTTGGGGTGGTGCCGCCCAATCAACTTGGCCGCCAGTATCAGGATCTTCTCGGTCGAGCCAATCAACGTCTGGCTTCGGCTGCATCGGCGGTTTATCTCATGGTCGCAGGGTTGCCGATCGACATCAAGGCGCTCGCGATCAGTCTTCCAAGCGGAGAGTAACGCATGCGGGCACGGAGCGTTGGTCGAGCCCTGGGGGGGGTGTTGGTAGGAATACTCGCATGGGGATGCACGGGGAAGTCGGAACCACCAAGTATATCCGGACACCCCCAACGAATTGTCTCCCTCGCTCCTGCGATCACCGAATGTTTGTTCGCTATTGGTGCTGGTCGCCAGGTTTGTGCGGTAACCACCGTCGATAATTACCCTCCCGAAGTAGAAAAGCTCCCTAAGATTGGCGGCTTCACCCCGCGAACCATCAACCTCGAAGCGATTCTTGCCCTTCGCCCAGACCTCGTCGTGGGAACGCGTCGATTGCAAGAACAGGTGATCACCCGGGTGGAAGAACTTGGTCTGCGCACTCTGTCGCTTGATGCCACCACGATCGAGGAGGTGGCCGCCAATCTTCGACGTTTAGGCCAAGAAACTGGTCACACCGTCCAGGGAGAAGCGGTCGCCGCCGAGCTGCTCAAGCGCGTACAAGCGGTGCGAGAGCGAACCGCAGGTGTACCGCTTGACCAGCGCCCGCGGGTGATGTTTGTGATCTGGGACGAACCGTTGCAAACCGCCAGCAGCAGTTCGTTTATTGGCCAGATGCTCGAAGACGCTGGCGGCATCAATGTGTTTGCAGAGCTTCAGGGGGAGTATCCCAGAGTCACCGATGAGGCTGTTCTAGCTCAGCAACCGGAGGCGATTCTGACGCCCGATCATGACAACCGTGCCTCGCTCCCGACCCGAATCGCCGAGCGTGCGGGTTGGCAGCAATTGCAGGCGATCCGGCAACAGCGGGTGGTTCCGTTGGATGCAGATCTGGTCAACCGGCCTGGTCCTCGCGTCGTTGACGGGTTGGAATCCATTTACCGAGCTTTATATGACGACTAGTACCAGGCCGCTCATCAAAACTCGATGCCAGGTTGCGGCTTGATCCCCGCACGAAAGGGGTGTTTGATCAGGTTCATTTCGGTAACGAGATCCGCCTGCTCCAACAACGCTGGCTTGGCATTACGACCTGTGACAATAACGTGCAACATTGGTCTTCGCGCGGTGAGTTCCTCGAGGACCACTTCTATAGGTATATAATTATACTTAAGAGCTATGTTGAGTTCATCGAGTAGCACCAGATCGATCGAAGGTTCACGCAGCAGTTGCACAGCGATGTCCCACCCTTGCTGAGCACTGGTCTGATCCCGTTCACGGCTCTGGGTATCCCAGGTAAATCCCTCGCCAACCGTATGCCAAACCAGTTGGGGTGCGAGCCTCGCGGCGAGGGCGGCTTCCCCGGTTGCGATAGCTCCCTTGACGAACTGGACAACTCCCACCCGGAAGCCATGCCCAAGAGCACGGAAAACCATACCCAGGGCCGCGGTGGTTTTCCCCTTACCCGCCCCTGTGTGGACGATCAACAAGCCCTTTTCCTGGTTGGCAGCAGCCAGTCGTTGGTCCTGAATCGCCTTCTTCCGCGCCATGCGCTCGCGATGCAATTGATCGTCTGTCTCACTCATCCAGCGATTCCCTCTCGTACCATGTCTTCGATGGTGGAAAATGACAACGCTGACTCGACTGCGTCGGCCAAACGGTCAAGCCCTGCCTGCAATCGCTCTGCTGCCGAGATGTTTCCGGGTTGGAAGGAAGGGTTCAAGCTTCGCAACCAAGCCCACCGGAATCGATCATTGGCAAACACTCCATGCAGATAACAACCCCATACCCGTCCTTGATGAACCATGGCGCCATCAGGCTCATTGCAGTCGAACCCGCCGCGCTGAGTGATCGTCAGCCAAGACGCGGTAGAACTCATGCTCCGACCATGATGGATTTCGTACCCCTCGACTTCATAGCCGATGAGCTCGGCCAGCCAGCCCGCGTTCGCCTGTATGGTTGCCCGCACCTGATAGGTTGCCTTGGTGGCTGCAAAAGTCGTCTCCACTGGCAATAGGCCTAGGCCAGCAACCCAATCGTTTTCCGATTCAATGTGCTCGGGATCCTGGAGCGAATCCCCGAGCATCTGGAACCCCCCACATAACCCGACCACTGCACAACCCTGGCGACATAAGGCGTTGATCGCATCCGCCAAGCCACGCTCGCGTAGCCACTCAAGATCCGCGACGGTGCTCTTGGTCCCCAATAATGCGATCGCATTCGGTCGCCCCAGTTCCTCGACCGAGGTGACGTAGCGGACATGGACCCCCGTTTCACCACGTAACGGGTCGAGATCATCAAAGTTGGCCAGATGTGGTAAGCGCGGCACAACGATCTCGATCGTTGGGGTGGGGAGCCCAGCTGATGGGTTCTGTGCTCCCACGGCATCTTCTTCGGGTAAGCCCAGGTCTTTGAGAAAGGGGATCACGCCGAGGACGGGTACCCCACCTCGTTGCTCGAGTATTTCCACCCCGCGATCAAACAGTCGGCGATCACCGCGGAATTGATTGACGATCAGCCCGCGTATTAGCCGCCGTTCATCCTGCTCTAGTAGGTCCAGGGTACCCAGTAATTGGGCGAAGATCCCGCCGACATCAATATTGCCAACCAGGAGCACTGGCGCTCGGGAATACCGAGCCACCGCCATGTTGACGATGTCCCCTGACTTGAGATTGAGCTCTACCGGACTACCCGCCCCTTCGATGACAATGAGGTCATACACCTGTCGTAAACGGTCGAGGGAGTCCGTGACCACCCCCCACAGGTGGCGTTTGCGTATCTCATAGGACAAGGCACTCAGGCGAGCTTCGGGGCGACCGCGGACAATCACCTGGCACCGAGTATCGGCCTCGGGCTTGAGTAAGATCGGGTTCATTTCGGGGGTGGGATCCACCCCCGCCGCCAACGCTTGAAGTGCCTGCGCCCGGCCAATTTCGCTACCATCAGCACAGACCGCGGCATTATTCGACATGTTCTGTGCCTTAAACGGTGCTACCCGCCAACCCCGTCGGGCAAACAGACGGCAAACAGCTGCGGCCAAGAGACTTTTTCCCACATGAGAGGCAGTCCCTTGGATCATGACGACGGCCATCGACTGACTCCATCTCTTCCACCAGCGACCCCTAGCCATCCTAGACTCGCGGGTTCACTAGGCCAAGCGCGATCACTCCCTCGACGCCAACACCAGCACTTGATCGCGAGTCTTCAGCTTGGCTACGAATACGGAACGGACTCTATATACTAAAGGAACTTTTCTAGAAGGTTGCCCATCCGGCAAGCCAGAATAGAAGGAACGTCGTCCAACCCAGATTCAGGATACTCATGACTTCAAAGGAACTCGTTACCCTCTTTCCCCGTCTGTATCATCTGGCCGAGATCGGCCAGTGGGATAGCATTCGAGCCTATGGTCTGGAGAGTACCTCGACTTTGCTCGACCGATACGGCATCGCTGGAAAACCAAGGGAAGCGATCGAGTCGTGCCGTCGCCCAGCGGCAGTAACCCTGAATCATCCACAGTTTGCGTCGGTTGTGATCCGTGATCAACGCCCGATGTCCGAGTCGGTGCTGGCTCAGTGCCTGATCGATATGACTCCTCGGGGGTGGTACCGTTTACTCAATCGACAGGTGTTCTTTTGGCTCACCTTCAAACGGCTTGAGCGTTTGCTCAAGGCAAGGCTCAACCGAAACCGCCCGCATACGCTCTTGGTCGTGGATACTGCAGCGTTGTTACACACCTATCGAAGCCAGATCCGGCTGTCAGCGATCAACAGCGGATGTACCCGGCCACCGTTGCCACGGGGCCGACAAACCTTCCGCTCCCTCCATGCCTACCCGTTTGCTGAGCGTTGTCGGCAACGTCGGCCAACGGACGCCGTTGTGGAACTGACCGTGCCCCGCAAGGTAAGCGACATCACCCAGTTCCTGTTACGCGTTGAGGAAGTACGTGGTCTGACGGTCGAACGGACTCTCTGGCAGAGAATTCCCTCGGATGCGTATTTGTCCAAACTGGTCTCCACCCGAACTCGACGATCGCCAGCCCTGAGTGACCGTTCAATTCTATGAGATTTGTCTATCGATGCTTACACTGGGAGCGATTGGTCAACACCTGGATGCACTTGCCAAACCCACGGGTAGTCTCGGTAGGATCGAGCAGTTGACCGCCCGCTTGTGCTTCTTGCAGCAGACTCTCTCTCCGGTCACGACGCCACGGCGTTTGGTGTTATTCGCCGGAGATCATGGGGTTGTCGCCGAGGGGGTGAGTGCCTGGCCGCAACGAGTCACCACGGCCGTGGCTGAGGCGATTCGCCATGGCGGGGCAGCCAGTGCAGTCCTCGCAAAGACCACAGAGACCGAGCTGGTGCTCGTCGATGTCGGGATGGCAGGAGCTCGGCTGAGCGAAATGCCCGGTTATCATGATTGCCGCATTCGTTCGGGAACACGGAACCTGGCGGATGGACCGGCCATGACAGCCGAAGAATTCACCCAGGCGTTTCATCTTGGAGAGCGGTTTGCCCATCAAGCCAGCGACGATGGCATGTCCGTGATTGCCACTGGAGAAATGGGTATCGGCAATACGACGGCGGCAAGTTGTTTAATTGCCCTCCTTGGGAACTTTGCACCACCCCTGGTGGTTGGGCCTGGCGCCGGAAGCACCCCCGAGCAGCTGGTACGCAAGGTGCAAGTGGTTCACCACGCAGTGACGGAAGCCAAGGCACAAATGCTCACTGATCCACTCAAGGCCATGGCGGCCGTGTCAGGGTTTGAGATTGTCGCCATGGCTGGTTTTTTGCGTGCAGGGGTGCTTCGAAGGCGCACCGTCATCCTGGATGGCTTCATCGCAACCTCCGCTGCATTGATCGCCGAGCAGCTGTTTCCGGGAACATCCGCTGGTTTGATTGCCGCGCACCGTTCTGCCGAACCCGGGCATGGCCAGGCGCTGGCGTTGCTGCGACTCGATCCATGTCTGGACGGCTGGCAATTGCGTCTTGGCGAAGGGACAGGGGCTCTGCTACTGATGCCGCTGTTGGACGCTGCAGCGGCCCTGTCGAGTCAGATGGCAAGTCTGAGCTCACTGGAGCGGTTCTTGCATGGGAATTAGGCGTCAAGGACATGCCTTGCTTAGTGCCGTCCAATTCTTGACCCGATTGCCTGTTCCTGGGGGAATGCACTCCGCGGATGCGAACGACCAGCGCCTCGCGGATGCCCTGGTCTGGTTCCCGGTCGTAGGGGTAGCGATCGGCGTGTACACCGGCGGAATCATCTGGGCCGCTGCGCAATTGTGGCCAATGATGTTGGCGATTCTGCTGGGTCTAGTTGCAGAGGCAGTCCTCACTGGAGCCCTTCATGAGGATGCGGTTGCCGACTGTGCCGATGCGTTTGGTGGTGGTTGGACCCGTGAGGATGTGTTTCGGATCCTCAAGGACAGTCGTCTGGGGAGCTTCGGTGGACTGACACTGATCTTGGTCGTTGTTCTGCGGATCACCGCCCTGGTAGAGCTACCACTCAGCCAGTTGTTCGCGGTGACGGTAGCTGCGGCAACGAGCGGTCGTTGGATCATGGTGATCTTGCTCGCCGGATATCCCCCAGTTCCCGAGCGTGAAAGCTTGATGCGAGCCTTCTCGACGTTAAGCCCCCTAGGATTCATCGGAGCTGCCTTGTTTGCCCTGATTGGGCACGGCTGGTGGTTTTGGCTCGCACCGGGGCGATGCCTGGGGGGGCTAACCGCGAGCGTGGTGCTTTGCGGACTCTGGGGTTGGTTTGTATGTTTACGGCTCGGTGGATTGACTGGAGATACCATCGGTGCGGCAGGGTATCTGGCGCAACTGACCATGCTGCTCGCCGCGACGGTATCCTAACCCCTTCAGCCACCAAGAACAACGGGTGCTTGCAGCAATCTCACCGGAGCTGCACGATATCCCGCACACCCGCGGCTTCGTCCAACCGCCAGCAACGATCGAGGATGGTCTGGACACTCGGCATACCCAACCGCGGTTCGACCATGCGGCGAAACTTGCTCTCCACCTCGACATCGGTCATCGGGTTCTCCGCATGGCCCCGTGGAAATTCAACTTCGCGCACGAGCTGTCGACCATCGGCAAGCGTGAGGGTGAGTCGATTAGGAATGCCATGCGGATAACGAGCTGACAAACCGGCATCTCGATGCACATTGATCTTGGCAATGAGGTCGAGTAGCGGCCGGCTGTTCAGGTGAGCATCGTCAAAGGAGGACAGGGTGACATCCCCCTCCATAAGCGCCACGGCGGTGCAATAAGGCAGACTGTGATCGGCCGTCTCGCGAGTTTTGGGCCGCCATTTTTCCGGATCCTTGCCAATAATATCCACCGCGGCGTCGAAAGTATGGATGTCGATCCTGGTGATCGACGGCCAATCGCCGCCAACTTCCTCTCGCAATTGCAATGCGGCATCGATTGCGCTTTGGGAGTGGTACTCAGCCGGCCAAAATTTGATATATGTTTGAGGAATCATAAACCCTTGCAGCGTACCATCGGGTCGTGTTTCCCCTCCGAGCGCGGCTACGCTGAACGAGGTACGCGTCACCAGGTTCATGAAACCCAGTTCGCCCTCGAAGATGGGGGCCGGACCGGTAATTCCTTCCGCGGCAACGAGGGCTGCGAATACCCCGTTGCGAGCAGCATTGGCGAAGGCACATCCCTTCCACATGCTCAGTTCGCCCGCCCGGGTTTGCCGCAAAGCCACATTACACACCCCGGCAATGCCGATGGCATGGGTCAGCTGCTCAACATTCAGGTTCAAGAGTTTGCCAGCTGCGATAGCCGAGGATATCGCGCCATAGGTCACATGGTCGACTCCTTGCTTGCGGAGACTGCAGGCATCACACAGCCGGCACTGAATCTCGTAAGCAAGCGCAGCCGCAGTAATCACCGCTTTGCCATCTGCA
Source organism: uncultured Alcaligenaceae bacterium (assembly GCA_964410665.1). Classification (GTDB taxonomy): domain Bacteria; phylum Planctomycetota; class Planctomycetia; order Gemmatales; family Gemmataceae; genus CAYPIE01. The sequence continues at coordinate 164,674 of CAYPIE010000001.1, read as the reverse complement.
CCGACGGCTTCAGCCACCGCGAGCACCGCGGCCAGATTATCACTGGGATGGGCAGGTTCGAGCGACAAGTAGGTATCGTTGTAGTCAAGATAACGGATCAGTAATCCGTTGACGAACGTAGCCCACTCCGGGCTGGATTGCCCGCCCCCAAATAAGGTGGCCGGAGTGCTGGATTGTATCCGCTCCGCACAGCGGCGGGCACTGGCGTATGCGCTAGCGTCCATCGCCCCTACCGCTGTGGCGATCGAGTCGATCAAGCGACGCTTGACCTCATGAACGACGTTCCCGGGCAGTCGCTCAAAGTGGAGTTGCTGGGCGTAGTCAGCAAAGTGGGCGGCCAGGTTGGTGGTCATGATTGCGCTTCCCTCTGGGCACCAATGCGACGCAGATGGGATCTAGCATAGAAACCATCCGGGATGCCGTCGAGGAGACGCTTGTGGATTAGGCGGCACGCAGTGCCCGCCGTGGGAGGCTGAGGCGTCGCCGCCAGTCGCGCAATGCCTCGGCGGTGCTCCGGATGACCTCGCCTCCTAGGGTCTGGGCGAGCTTATGCCGTGCAAGCCAAGCCGGGCCTGGGGAATCACTCGCTGCCGGCCCTGGCTCGATCTGGAGCACGTCGGTGCCCTCAAGGTGCGCCAGCTGCCGGGCAAACGCAAAGGGAGTAAGGCGGTCGGGTCCCACCACATGGTAGGTTCCCAGACAACCAGCTTCTACCAACTCAAGGGTTGCCTCCGCCAGATCCACGACATAGGTAGGCTGAGCGGGGCGTTGATGAGGTAGGGTCAGATTGTCCCCGTGTCGCAGTTGTTCTCGAATTCGATTGGCCCAGTCGTTGCCAGAGGGTGAGCCACCAAAGACCGTATGGGTACGAACAATGATGTGTTGATCCGGGACGATGGACCGTAGAATCTCCTCTGCGTTTGCTTGATCGCCGAAGAGCGGTTGGTTGGGTTGGGGATCATCGTCCTCCCGACGGGCTCGATTCGCATCCCCGAAGACTTCGGCATTGGAAAAATAGACCACCTGGGGCCATAACTGTTCCTGACCCGAGGCTCCAACCTCGGTCCAAGCCAGCGACCGAGTGAGCTGCGCGATGTGGCTAATGCCCTCCACCTGAAACGACCGAGCTTCGACTGGATAACCGTCAGCAAGCCCTGGTCGAAGCCCCGCGGCCAGGAAAATCACCTGCGGGCGGACCATGGTCAGAAGTCGTTCGACCTGAAAGGCATCACCTAGATCGGCGGATGGATACTGGCGGTCTCCCGGTTGCCGGCGCGTGCCGAGGACCGACCAATTGCGACTTGTGGCCGCCTGGAGCAGCTGGGCGCCAATCAGTCCCGAGGCTCCGAAGAGTAAGGTGTTCATTGGTGCTTCAGCCTCCAATCGTAGGGGATACTCGGGTCAAACGGATCGCGACGCACAATCTCATCGGGATCGTGCACGATCGTGGCACAATTGCAAACAATGGCCTCGGTGGGACCGTAGCCCTTGAAACCATTCCAGACACCGGTTGGGACCTGTACGAGGCTGTACTGGTCTTGCCCGAGGAAGACTTCCTGAACCGTCCCGCGGGTGGGTGAGCCCGGGCGATCATCAAAAAGTACTAGTTTGATGCGACCATAGGGAACGGCATAATTAATCACCATTCGTTCATGAAGATGCCACCCTTTGATCGCTCCGGGGAGAACCATGGAGAAGTAAACTTCGCCGAACTCCCGAAAGTGGGGATCGCTCCTTCGGAGCATATGCATGACCTTGCCACGTTCGTCAGGGATCTGGAGCAAGGGAACGATGTGCACCCCATCAATCATGGTAGCTCCCAGGTGAGGCAGTTAGCGGGGTTTACGCGGCAACCATCCTGCAGCTTCAGCGTGGGGCGACGCGGAATGATCTTCCCCTGCGGTGGCAACCGCAACTCCTGGTCGACTGGGATAGGTGTGCCAGGTACACCATGGAGCATCCCCCTGCTCCCATAGCTCATTGAGGTAGCGGTAATCACGACTGGTATCCATCGGCTGCCAGAAGCCATCGTGCTCATAGGCCATCAGTTCACCGTCGCGGGCGAGCTGGATCAGCGGTTGTTGCTCGAGCACCAGATTGGCATCATCGACCAACCGATCGAGAAAGCGGCGTTGAAATACGAAGAAACCCCCATTGATGCGACCGCGGGATACCACAGGTTTCTCGTTGAACTCGGTAACGAGTCCCTGCTCGATCTCAATTTCGCCAAAGCGACCTGGAGGTCGCACGGCGGTAACCGTGCCGATCTTGCCATGGGAACGATGAAAGTCCATCAATGCAGCGAGATCCACATCCGCGACGCCATCGCCATATGTTAGAAGGAAATGATCGTCGTCAAGATAACGTTCGACACGTTTGACCCGACACCCGGTCATGGCATCCAGCCCGGTTTCAATTAGGCTGACGGTCCAGTCCTCGGTCGGGTGGGGGCCATGGATTTGAACTTGTTCGGAACGTTGCAGCGAAAGGGTAAGATCACTTTGTGCGAGGTGGTAGTCAAGAAAGTAGCGCTTGATGCTCCAACTTTGATAGCCAAGACATAATACAAAACGATGAAAACCTTGGGCGCTAAAGCCCTTCATGATATGCCAGAGAATCGGGCGATTCCCGATTGGAACCATCGGTTTGGGCATATGCTCCGATACGTCTCGGAGTCGGGTACCCAGACCACCGCAGAGGATCACCACTTGCATGCACCACCTCGCATCCTTGCGATCCGGTGTTCGTCGCTCGAATAACTCTGAATGTACTCCTTGCCTCAAACCAGGGTCAAGCCCAGCCGGCGAAACTGGGTTGTTTTTTCGGTGAATTCCGCGTAGGTCGGGACGTTTGCTGGCTAGCGGATCGCCAAGATGGTCGAGAGGAGAACAGAGCTTGTTTCGTTGGTTTATTGGCTGCTTGCTCGGGACGGCTGTTTCGCTGGGAGCGACTGCGGTGGGGCAGTCGGATGAGGTGAGTGAAGCACCGTTGAGCGTCGCACCAAGCGTCGATCTGGCGGCAACAGATCCCTTGCCACCCACTCCATTTGAACTCTTGGTGGATCCGGAGCGTTGGTGGGCCAAACAGTGGGATGGCAGTGCGGAATTTGGTCTCAATGGCGCGCAAGGCAATAGTCAGAATCTCAATTTGCGTTTCCTTGCTGATGTCGAGCGGGAGTCAGACAATTACCTCCTGAAAGCCAATTTGCTTTACAACTATGCAACCGCTGCGGCGGCGACCACCGAGAACCGGCTCCTATTCAAAGCCCGCCATGAGCTGCCTCTAGACGCCTCGAATTGGAAGTTCTTTCTGTCCCGGGAAACCCTTTACAATGAATTTACCGCCTACGATGTCCGGCTCGCGGGCCATTTCGGGATGGGATATCAGTGGCTGGACGACGACCGGACCAATTTCAAGACCCGCGCGGGGATCGGCGGCTCGCGTGAACTCGGCGGACCGCAGAACCGGTTTATGCCGGAATGTTTGTTCGGCTACGATTTTGACCACAAGATCAACGACCGTCACAAACTTACTTCGACGTTCGATTACTACCCTGAAGTCCGCGACTTCGGCGACTTCCGCTGGGAGCTTCGAGCGGGGTATGAGATTTTGCTCGATCCCGACTGGAACCTAAGTCTCAAACTGGGAGTGCTGAACCTTTATGACAGTACTCCCGAAGGGGCCAAACCGAGCGACTTACAATATTTTGCGACTTTAAAGTGGACATTTGGTAGTGACAACCCTCGCGAATAATCGATCCGGACAATCGATACATTGGCCAAAACCTCCTCATCTGGATCTCTTGCGCGGATCATCATGGCGATGTTCCATTCCTTAAGTCGCGCGGTTCACTGTTTCTGGACAAAATTGCTTACCTTCTTTATAGTCAAACCGACTTTTTACTTCTGAGCTGATCTTTCTGTGAGCGCAATTATGACCATCTTCGCCTCCCGTCAGCCTGGCAGGCGTGGGACCGCCGTGGTACCGACGCCCGCGCGACCGTTGCTGGTCGAGCCCCTCGAAGATCGGGTGACGCCGGTCAGCTATCTCGCTCAGGGACCGGGGCCATTGTTCGATGGACAGGTCGAGAATATTGCTCCGTTTGAAGAAGCCGCCATCAACAACGCAGTCGCTGGCGCCATCGAGACCATCGCTCCGCATCCGCTCAACCCAGACATTGTCTATGTCGGAACGGTCAATGGCGGCGTCTGGAAGACCACCAATGCCACCGCACCGTCGCCCGATTGGTCGCCGACAATCGATTTCCTGCCCTCACTGTCGATCGGCGCATTGGCCTTTGACCCCGACGATCCCGATAACCAAACGCTGATCGCCGGGGTGGCCAGCACCAGCACTTTCGGTCAAGGGAGCGCCCCAATCGGACTGTTACGGACCGATGATGGCGGGGATACCTGGGAGCTTTTCGCCGAGTCGATCCAAGGACTGAACGTTACCGGACTCGCTCCACGGGGGAGTACCCTGGTGGTTTCCTCCGCTGATCCTCTGCCCTTGTTCGGAGGCGGTGGACTGCAGGGCGGAGTGTATCGCTCCATCGATGATGGACAGACCTTTCAACGGGTTTCACTCACCGATGGGTCGTTAACGGGTTTGCCGGCCGGAGAGGCCCTTGAATTAGCCAGCGACCCTCGAGAAGGACGCATACTCTACACTGCCATCACCACGGACCGTTTTGGCTTTGGTTCCAGCGGCGTCTATCGCTCCACCGATACAGGAGCCAACTGGACCAAAGTCAGCAGCTTTACCATGGATAGTTTGATTGGCAGTGCCGACTCCGTTCGCATTGGGGTTGGCGACAACAACAACGTCTTCGTGGCCATTGCCACGGGGAGCGATGTGACTGGGGTCTTTTACTCGCCAACCGGCGGGCTCGGGGGCTTCACTCAACTGGACGACCCGACCACCATGGAAGATGGGATGCCGATTGGGCTCAACCTCGATCCCAACGATCCGCAGATCGCACTGGCAGTCGACTTCACCAACGACAGCGTGGTTTACCTGGGAGGTGGCTCACAGCCCGGACCGTTTCCGAACTCGATTGGTGCAGAATTGTCTTCGGGGCGTGTATTCCGTGGCGATGCCGACAACACCCCTGGCAGTCAATGGGTGCACATGACCCACTCCGATGATGTTGGAGGACCTGGCGCGGGCACCTTTAGCGATTCGGCCCCACATGCCGGTAGTCGGGACCTGGTCTTCCGCGCTGACGATCAGCTGTTACAAGCAGACAACGGCGGGATCTATCGCCGCCTGAACCCGCGCGAAGACATCGGTGACTGGTTCTCCCTCAACGGCAATCTCCAAATCGCCGAGGCTTACGCCGTTGCTTATGACGACAATACAAACTCCATTTTGGCTGGCAGCCAGGGCATCGGAGTGCAGTCCCAAGAATTGGGTGCTGCAGTGGATGGGGGGGGTATCTGGCAGGTCATTACCCCGGGAAGTGGTGGGGATGTCGCCGTCGATACCACAAGTACCCCTGGGCTGTCGATTCGCTATGTGAGTGATCAGTTTCTGAACAATTTTGAGGTGATTATTCTCAATTCAAACGGTCTTGAAGTGGATCGTTTCATTCCCACCTTAAACCTCACCGGGGGTAGTTCCACCCCTCAGTTTGGCCGCATCACACCAGTGGTGTTAAACGCAATCGATCCAACCCGACTCATTATTGGGGCGCAGAATTCGCATTATGAAAGCCTCGATCAAGGCGATTTTATCACGGAACTCGCGCCTGGGAGAGGACTGGGGGCCAACTCTCCTGCCAGCGTTGTCTACGGTGGCCGCAGCAGCAACGTCAATAATGAAGACTTGTTAATCTTTGGTTCTGGCGACCAGATATTGCTCCGACTGAATTTCCTGGACTCACTCGTCGAACTAGAGAACTATCCCGGCTTCACCGTCAACGCGCTGAATGTTGATCCGGACGACTTCCGTGCTCTGTACGTCGCTGACAGCTCTGGCAACATCTATGTCAGTCGGGACACCGGCAGCACTTGGGAGAATGTCACTGGAAATCTCCTGACTCTGGGTGTAGGCACCATCCAGGTACTTGAATATATCCCAGGTCCAACTGGCGTTGATGCCATTGTGATTGGAACTGATTCGGGCGTCTACATGTCCCCAGTGGATGACTTGGGCAACTGGGTGGAGTGGGGAACGAACTTGCCCAATGCCCCGGTGTTCGACCTGGATTACAACCGAAGCGATGATGTTCTCGTCGTAGGTACGCTTGGGCGTGGGGTGTGGAGCTTACCCAACGCAGCAACACAGATCACCGATCCCGTCATTGGTCCTGATGATTTCGCGGGAATCTTTGGCGATCAGACCGAGGGCAACCAATTCCGCTTGGTCCGGAATGGGAACTTCGTTGACGTATTCATTGATGTTGAACCATTTATGCAGGACGGCCAGCTGATCGATGAAGTCCTGTCCCAGTCGTTGGTTGCTTCGGTCCTCACCAGCATCAATTTCGTTGGGACGAATGCGGATGATTCCTTACGCATCGATCGCAGTGGAGGAGACTTCGCCGAGATGGCGATCTCCTTCGCCGGGCAAGAAGCACTCACTGGGGACCAACTCGCGTTTGTTGGCAGCAATGGGGAATCTCTCGAAATTACGCTGGATCTCGATGGGAGCGGTTCAGGCAACTTCGATGGCAGTCCGTTGACCTTCACCGGCATCCAGAGCATCGACATTGACGCGGCGATTGACGCAGTACAACTCCTTCTACCCGCCGGGGTAAACACTGCGGCGTTAGAAGAAGACGGGGTCGGTGGCAATAACAAGTCGCAGCTGCGTTCAAACGAAGATCGCTTCCCGCTGGTCAACTTCCGCTCGCCCGAACAATCCTTTGCAGTCATCGGCGGAGTCGATACCTCGATCCTGGTTGATCTGAGGGAGTCCGTTGCCACCGGAGAGTTCGCGGTAACCGCAGAAACCATCGAAGTCAACCGTTATCAAGGGACAGGCACCCTGGCCCTGAGCGCTAGCGGCTCAATCACCGAGGCCGGAGTCGATGTCAGTCCCGAAGTAACCACCACGCGGCTGTCCATCAACAGTGGAAATTTGGTCGTATTGGACACTGCGGTCACTGAACTGGAGCTCAGCAGCACCACTGCTGGGCCGGTGCAGATTACCAACCAAACCGGTTTGTTGATCGTTGACAGCGGCATCATCCAAACCGGCGGTACGCCATTGTCGATCCTTGGCGAGGGAGGTCGGCTTCAAGTATCGGCTCCTGTGGATCTTGGCACATCGATCCTTACCGCGAGTGGGGTAGGTCCTCCCGATGATATTCGTTTTACCCAACTAGGTGAGTTACGGATCGCTGTAAATGGCCTGACACCAGGAGGCCTAACTGGTCATGGACAATTCCTGACCCGGCGAGGCGTCGAGATCAATGGCGCAACGTTACGCATTAGTGGTCAATTCCGTCCGGTAGCGGGATCGGATGGCCATCTAGTGATCCTTCGCAATAGTGGGACCGGCCTTACCGAAGGGCAATTTAATGGGCTTCCTCCGGGGGGCACGGTGAATGTCAACGGGACGCCCGGCTTCATCGTCTACGACTTTGATGCGGATGCGGATGGAGCCAACAATGATGTTGCCATCCTGTTCATCACACCCCCCACTGCCGATGCCGGTACGGTTTATAACGTCGGCGAAGGGGGCAGCGTTGAGCTAGATGGCTCGGGCTCGCGGGGACCGGAGGGGACATCCGATGAGCTGACGTTCCTGTGGGATCTGGATGGCGATGGCATTTTTGGCGAAACCGGCCCCGCCGCATCCCGCGGTGATGAGGTGGGCATCCAACCGACCTTCCTGGCCGCGAATCTCGACGGTCCCACTTCAGTGCCCGTCCTGCTTCAAGTCACTGATCCCTTTGCCCGTAGCGCCACCGCACAGGCTCTAGTGGTTGTCAATAATGAACCCCCGATGATCGATCCGGGCGGGCCCTATCAAGTCGTTGCGGACGGGACGCTAACGTTGACCCCCACTATCACTGACCCAGGTGATCAGGTCTTGGACATTGTCTGGGATTTGGACGGTGATGGTATCTTTGGCGAGACTGGTGCGGCGGCGACCCGTGGAGATGAAGTAGGAATCAACCCAACGTTCTCGGCCACGGGGCTTAGCGCGGGGCAGGCGTTTACGGTTCAGGTGCGAGCCAGCGATGATGACGGGGGCTCAACCACGACCATGTTTGATATTGCAATTATACCCGGGGACCCGACGATGCCCCCGCCGGTGATGCCCCCGCCGGGAATGCCCCCCGTGAATCCTCCGGTCACGCCGCCAGGAATGCCCATGCGGCCCGAAGGTGTCCCATCGATTTCGGCAGTTGGCACCGATGTAGGTGGTGGCCCACTCGTGGTCGTGTTCAACGCCGATGGCAGTGAACGGTTCCGCTTCTTTGCGTATGATCCAAGCCTGCGAGGCGGGGTTCGGGTGGCCGTCGCGGATGTCAACGGCGATGGCACAGCGGATATTGTGACTGGAGCAGGCTCTGGGGGCGGCCCCCATGTAAAAGCATTTAATGGCGTTGACGGAACTGAATTGTTGAGTTACTTCGCCTATGATAGCAGCTTTACTGGTGGGGTGTTTGTCGCAGCGGGCGATGTCAATGATGATGGGTTCGCGGACATCGTCACTGGAGCGGGTGCAGGGGGCGGACCTCATGTGCGACTGTTTAGTGGTCAAGACGGTAGTGAGCTGAGCAACTTCTTTGCGTACGATCCGACCGTCCGTATCGGCGTCAATATTGGTGTGGATGCTATTGCAAACACAGTCATTACAGGGGTCGGAGTTGGGGGTGGACCTCGGGCACAAGTCTGGGATGCACAGACCGGAATGCAGCTGGCCGACCTATTTGTCTTTGATCCTACCAGCCGGGCTGGGGTGCAAGTCACCGTGGGAGACTTGGACGGCGATGGTCGCAATGAATATGTGTTCGCTCCCGCGCAGGGTACGGGCTCGCTGAATGTGCTAGCCGGTTTTGGGACCCGGCTGTTCACCGATGATACCGGCGGCCCATTGTTCCCCGATGTGGCTCCGCTGACCAACTTATTAACGATTCCACCTTCGGTGTTGTTCGAGGAAGTAGCCCCAGACAATCTGCGGATTGCCTCGATCGATGTGGAAGGTGATCATCGTGCGGAGCTGCTGGTTGCCCGCAACTTTGCTGGAGCCCCTGGAAGTATCCGCATCCTCGATGGTTTTTCGGGAATCTTTGAAGGGGAATTTACTCCAATCAGCGAGTTCCTGGGGGGTATTTTCGTTGGCGGTACTGACTGACTCCACCATCCGCATTGACCTTTGGGCTGGGCAAGCGTCACGTTTTCGTCGCTTGTCTTGCCCACATCACAGTTCCATAGTCATTTCGTCGGCCGGTCGCAATTCAAGGACATTCCATAACGACGGGTCTTCCCAATAAGGAAATTCGGCGGGCAATCCCAGCGTTTGCTCGCCCAGTTCCAGATCGCGGACGGCGTAAAACACTCCGAGACGAACATTTTGCTCGGGGTCAAAACCGGTGAGAATGGTTGTCGGGACAAAGGCCTCGAGCCGATAGCCTCCCCGCAATCGTTCGCCGCGAAATGGTACGTCGGAGCTGGACGCGAGCGGAGCATCCTGCTGAGCCCGGTGGATTTTGCTTTGCACAAAGGCCGGTTCGTCGTGATCGCTACCTCCACCGGCCGGTAACAGATGAAACTGATGGCAGTAGCGGCTGGCCCGATGAGCTGTCCGAGCGTCCCGGGTATCTAGCCACAAGGTTAGCCCATCGGACACCCGCGGCTTTTGAACATCCCCGAGCGGAGGGCGTTCCTTACCAACTACGCTGACCTGAACCCCAATCCCACTCCCATTCCAGCCCATTCGAACATCCGCAAATCGAGGCATCGCCCCATATTCAGTGAACGGTTCTAAGCGTGCTTGTTCCGGAAGATCCACCAATGGGCCTTGTTCGGGATCCCCGGGCAAGTCGGCAATATACGGGCATGGATAAGCGATTCGTAAGAGGAAACGTGCCGGGATCATAGAGTTCCTTCACCACCAGGGATGACTTGGATCTGAGACATCTGTCCCTGACTGCTCCACTCTTCTCTAGTCACTGGCCAAGCCTTCGCTACGCTGGAGCAGACGCTTTGCATGTTGTTCATGTTCCGGATAACGGACATGATCATCGTGAAACAAGTCGAGATACTGCTGCCACCAATTGCTGGCGGTCTTCCAGGTTTGTTGAGTCTGCTCGCGTTGTCGCTGCTTCCGATTGGAGTTGGTCGGGGGTATTTGAGCGTGCATACGTTCGGCCCGCTCATGCATGCATTGGGCCAGTTGAAAGGTGGTCCGACGAAACACCTCTTTATTGGTAATTCGCTCGACGAGTGCTCGAGTTTTGCGGCCTTGTTCAATGAGCTTGGGTTCGATCCCAGCCGTATTGATCGCAGGCAAGGATTGGCCAGGATCGACCCCCATCGAACGCATTTGTTGCCGAGCCTTGCGGAGTTTTTCCTCGAAGTCGATCAGGCTAAAACCGGCCCAGAGATGCTGGACCGCTGTTTCAGCGTCACCGACTTTCTGGGGATCATCGCCTCGGCGGGCACGACTTAGCGCGGCATACACAGCGCTTGCATGTTCGACCCAGGCTGCAGCCGCAGCTTGGACATCTCGTTCCCGAACCACCTGATCGCGAGCCTTGCGGGCTGCATCACGCAGCGTCGTTAACTGCTCGATCGCATCACTGTATTGACCGCGGAGGAAACTCATTCGTGGGGTCTGGGTCCCATCGATGAGCTCGACGATGGGCTTGGAAAAAAAGCCTAAAAGTCGTTCCACGGCCTGGTTTTGTACCCGTCGTAGAACTGCGGGAAAGTTTTCGATCGGGACTAATGATCGAATGTACAAACTATATGGCGAGATTGCAATCGGCGACATGGGGACTTTGGCCGGCAGCAACCCTCCCTGCTCTTGGGTGTGAAAGAAAGCTAACGACTGGGTATAGCCTTGTAAGGGTTGCGGAGCCCAAAATGCGACACGACGCTGACCGGGGACATTGAGCTTGGCCAGCTGCGCTTCGAGCTGCCGTTGATACTCGAAGGGATGGATGCGTAGATGCACTGCAGCGGTTGGTTGCAGTTCCTCCTGCAGAGTCTGCATACGGGGTGCTAGGCCTGAAAGCGGAACGGCAGGGTAGATACAGAGGTTCTGCGTAGCCGATAGTGGGAGCTTATTCCAGGCTGGCGATCCTGGCAACCAATCCTCCGCCTTCGCTTGACGGGCGAGCAATTCCTGCAGCAGTATTGACGATTGAGCATCTGAATATTCCCAGGGCATCGTCGCCGTTGGATCGAACACGAGGAGCCCCTCTGGGCTCAGTACGCCCACTCCCCAAAAGGGGTTTGCTTGTTCCGATTTGAGAAAGTTTACTCGGCTGGCATCGCTCGGACCCACAAAAAACGGTATCAAGCCGACTTGTTGGGCAAGAGCGACAAACACATACGATTTCTCCAACGCATCCCCGGTGCCCCGGCGAACCACATAGGTCGCTGGGGCGGGCAGCTCTTGGCCACGTGTACGCGGAACGATCACCCGCTGGACCCAGGCAAACAGTCGCTCGGCCTGTTCACGCACCGGCCGCTTGCCCACCTCCAACGTCGCGGCCACCTGGTGAAACAACAGACATTCCGAAAGGTAATGACCATCGAGCGGCGTATATTCGGCTCGGTTGATTTCTTCTTGCTCAGCGGGTAGCAATTTCAAGGCGTTTTGAAGCAGTTCCGCTTCCGCCTTGCTCAAGGTCGGTGCTTCGGTTCGATCCTGTCGGCGCAGGGCATCGAGTTGTTGCAGCACCGTTCGGCAGGTCTCAGGATCAATGTTATTGCGTAGACGATCGAAGGAGACCTCACTGTAGACCGTCGCGGGGGCCATCTCAGAGTCCGTGCCCGCGGTAGGCTCACGACTCGGGCGAGAGCAGCCAACGATCACGGCGAGCAAGAAGCCCATCACCAGGCGTGCTTGAACGTTCATAAGGATCCTTCTGAGGGCTCACACTCCGGTGCGAGAGCCGCTCGCAAGCGCAGACAGATTGTCATCAAAGCGGGCAACTGCTCCACAGGAAGCATGTTGGGGCCATCGCTTGGGGCAGCATCGGGTTGGGGATGGGTTTCCAGGAATACCGCATCGCAACCGGCCGCCACCGCCGCCCGGGTCAGGAAGGGAATCATCGCGCGATGTCCGCCGGTACGGTCGCCGAGGGCCCCTGGCATCTGTACGCTGTGAGTCGCGTCAAAGATCACCGGACAATCCAGTTCCTGCATCCAGGGAATCGCGCGCAGATCATTGACCAGTTGGCCATAGCCAAAGGTGGTCCCCCGTTCGGTGAGCAGGATGGAGGAATTTCCCACTTCCCGCAGCTTACCCACGACGTTTTTCATGTCCCAGGGGGCCATGAACTGTCCCTTTTTGACGTTCACCGGCTTGCCGCTTCGCCCGGCCGCGACCAGTAAGTCGGTTTGCCTCGCGAGAAAGGCCGGGATCTGCAACAGATCGACCACCTCGGCAACCGGGGCAACTTGATCCGTTTCATGAACATCCGTGGTCACCGGCAAACCCGTCTGAGCCCGAACCCGCTCGAGAATGCGCAGGCCTGCCTCCATGCCTGGTCCGCGAAACGAGTGAATCGAGGAGCGATTCGCCTTGTCAAACGAGGCCTTGAAAATGACCGGCAGATGAAGCTGATCGGCATACCGTGCCAGCTGGTCGGCGATGGCGTGAGTATGCGACTCGGACTCGATCACGCAGGGTCCGACGATCCAGGCCAGCGGGCTGCCCCCGCCAATCGCCACTGACCCCACCGAAATCGGCTTCGGAAGCATCGGTTGCATCCTCTCCTGAGAATTCGAGCCAGGTCCTCCGCTCAAGATCAGTCTATGCATGGGCAAAGTGGCTGCAATGGCAAGCAAATGGACTACCTGGTCGGTCGAGAGAGTGAAAAACTTGATCTCGATTGGCCACGCCGCGCAAGTCTACGGGCGTCACTCGTTTCCTTGACGAAGGTCGAGCAGCGGCCGGCCGAACAAGAGCTCCAAATAAGGAATGGCAACCATGCGAGCGTTGTACTTGACGATCACGGCGGGAGCCTGTGCCCTCGCCTTTACCTTTGCGAGTGCTGAGCAAGCCCAAGCGCAAACCATTCGCTTCGGCGTTGGCTTCCAGAAATCCTACGGGAATCCAACCTATTACAATCCTGGGTTTGGACGCGGTGGCTTCTATCCACCAGACTACCGCTATCGCCCGGGTCGCTATTGCGGACCGCAAAAGATTGTAGTGCCCCCCCGCAGGTTCTATGGGGATCCCTACTTCCGGGCTCGACCGGTGTATCCCGCCTACCGAGGTTATCGGAAGCGTTACCCGTTTCCGTATCGGTACTAAGTGTTCGCTTGGCCCCGCGAGACAAACCTCGCGGGGTTTCTCATTTCGGCAAATTCCACACCCGCACTCGCCCACCGCGGCTACCACTCACAACTTGTCGCCCCCCCGAGACAAAGCGAGCGCCGATCACTGGATCCGCATGACTCCGGTCTAGCGCGAGCAGCTTGCCGCTCTTGCAATCCCATAATCTTACAGCTCGATCCGTCCCCCCGGTGATCAGACGGGTACCATCCTGGCTAACCGCTAAGGCCTTGATGGCTCTATGGTCTTGGCCGAAGCGTCGTAGCGCATTTCCTGTGCTTAGATCCCACACGATCACACTCCCGTCATCGCTGCCACTGATGAAACGCTCGGCTCCGGGTAACCATGCGAGACAGGTGACGGCATGCTGATGCGATCGTAAGCTCTGGCTTAGTTCGCCAGTGTGGAGATCCCAGAGATGAAGCGTATTATCGCCAGCCAACAATACGGAAGCCCCGTCGGGGTGGAACAACGCAGCATGGTAGTACCGAGTGGGTCCCTTGTACTGTGTGACGACACTGCCATTGGCCAGATCCCAGACGATGGCCATGCCGTCATAGCCGGCGGAGACAGCTCTTTCCCCCTTCGCGTCAAAGGCCACTGCACTCACCAAGCCTTGGTGGCCGCGCAGGATTTGCTGCTCCCGGCCAGTGTGAGGGTCCCAGAGCCGCACGGTGCGGTCCATGCCACCCGAGAGAGCGAGACGCCCATTGGGCGATAGGGCCACACTCCAGACTGAAGCGGTGTGACCGACCAAGGTGCGCGCATCCCGACCCGCAATGACATCATGCCAGCGTACCGAACGATCCCCGCCCGCGACGATGGCGTAACGGCCATTGCGGGTAAACACCATATGGTTGGCTCGCCCAGCACCGACTTCCAAGGGGTCGAGATCACCAGTGTTGTCAGGTAAGCTACCCCGCACCGGGTCGCCCAGGAACAGGCGACCCAGGCCAAGCTCGCCGACCACTTCGGCCAGGGATTGTATCCAGACGGGGCGTGCCACCGTCCCGTCCGACAACAAGAACGCCCCGAGATTGCGTTGGAGCACAGGGGATGCGCGTAGACGGTCGATAAACTCCGTTTCACGCAGCCCCAGCTCGGCGGCGGCCCGGCGGGCATCGAGGTCGGCTTCATAGTGAAGGGTCAGCGTCAACACCGGTTCAGTCGTGCCGACGATGGCCCCGGTTCGGGCGGCGGCCTGGCGATACTGCTCGCTGTCCGAGCGCATCTGTACAAGCAACGCTTGTCGTGGTGGGTAAAGGGCGTTGATGCGTTCCCGGTCATCCTGAGGAAAACTCTTGAGGTTGCGGGCGACGTGGTCACGCACCTGGTCGGCCTTGGGGATGATCCCCTGCACATGACAGCCCATGCATGACACTCCCGTCTCTACCGCCCGGTCAGGACGGTTGGGATCACTGACAATCTCGATCGGCCCCTTGTCGATTCGATCATTGACCTCGTTGACTAGCATGTAGCCCTGCAAACCGTTGGGAAGCCGGAAGATCACCTCGCCGCCGGCATGCAGGAAACTGCCCTGAGCCTGGACGTTGCCTGGCCCTAGAGGGAAGGCAAATACGTTGCGAGGATCGGGCAACAAGGTACCGCGGTCACGGAGGTTTTCTGGCACCTCGGTGAAATCGTAGGTCCGCCAGTAGTAGCCATGCACCGACACATGCCGCTCAAGGATGCGGTTATTCTTGGAGATCCCGGACCCGTTGAAGCCACTACGCATGACCCGGTCTTGCAGGATGTTCACCCGGGCGTCCATACGGAGCTGACGTTCTAGCTCGCCCAGGTTGCTGGGCAACTGCAGGATTTCGGGATAGAGCGGTGGCCGCGACGCGGTGGCCACAAACCAGTCCGCGCGTACCATTGGGATGCGGCAACGTGTCTCCACCGCGATCGCCTGTCGAGTGGCCCGGTCGGTGAGGATTCCGTAAGGGTAAAATTCGAGGACGCGGTTCCATAACACCGCATCCCAAAAATACCAGCGAAGATCGATGCGTAGGATCGTCTGGCTCGGGTTGACCGGCACCGGGACACGTACCTGGGGGTGCCAGGACAAGCTGTTGACCAGCTTCGAAAGTGCCTGGCGATACTGGTCTAATCGATCCGCTTGCACCCCCGCATTATGCAGATGGGCCAAGCTGAAATAGCGCTGGAAGCGCCGCGCCCGGGACGGCATGTCCGCCAGGTCGTCAAGGATTACTTGATCGATCGCCGCACCGGGGATCCATTCCGACCTAGCTGCAGACTGCACGCCGGGGGCTCCGGCATCAATCCAGCGGCGGAGCCGTTGCAAGTCGGCTTCCTGGGGCCGCGGTTGTTCCCCTTCCGGCGGCATGCTGCCATCGGTCATCCGCTGAAAGAGTGGTGACTTCGCCGCGGAGCCGCGGAGGATCTCGCCGCGTCGGAGCAGCGTAGACAGGTCGGTGACCGCGTCAAAGCCCCCCTTACCCCGGCCAACTTCTCCGTGGCAGCGATAACAGTGCGTCTTTAACAGCTTGCGGACCCAAGCGGGTTCGCTGGCCGCGACGGACGGGCAAGCCAGCAACCAGGCCGCCAGGGGCAGCCAACCCGCGAGCGGGCGGCTCGCCAACCACCGCTGAGTCACCCACGGAGCAATCGAACCCATTAGACCATCCCCTGTATACCCGGTTCCCGCCATGGCCATCTCTTCTTCTAGACGATGACCGTCGGAACACGGTTTGCGCAGACGCTACCCACGGAACCCCCAGCCCGGAGCCAAAAGCCGACGATCCTTCAGCCGCGTGCGGCTGCCTTACTCGGCGGCGGCCGCGCCATGGTGGAGGTCGATCACCAGGTGGGCCACCAGAGTATGCCGCTCATACGATAACAAATACAAATGGAGCTTGAGGGGATCGGCAGCATCCCGATGCATCACCGGACCATCAATGGCAAAGCTGTGGTGATCGATCCAGGCATCGTCCTCATCCAGCAAAAAGCTGAAATAGGGGCTCTTCTGGGGCGGCTTCTGTTGCAACTGCTCGTAGCTTTGATAAAAGGGAGGTACGCCAATACCCATTGGCATATAAACACTCTTTGGGTAATTGGCGATTGGCAATTGTGGAATCTTGGCGAAGTCCAACCCGCTGAGGATAAATCGCCGTAGGCCAGCATGATTGCTGCTGGAAAAGATCAGCTCGAGCTCATCGAGTGGTTCGGCCGAGCCTGGCGATTGGACCTTGCGAAGAATCGCTCGATCGAAACGATCCATCTCGGTGTATCGGTTTTTCCACGGATGATCGTTGCTGTAGCGTCCCGGCGGGATAAACGAGCCGAAGCGGATGATGTGCTTACCGTTGTAGAAGTCGCCCCAGTTGCGGACGTTGTCGGCCATGGTGGTACGCGTCTTGCGCACCTGCTCACCGTGAAAGATCACCCGTTCGTGTTTGTCGAAAGTCGCTGGCACTTCCCGTTCAGCGCGGACTTCGCGAAGCTGGTCCAAATCCATAACGGTACCAGCGGGGTCAAACCAGTGCTCCAAATAGTACCAGTGCTGCCAGTATGGCAATCCGGTTTGCTGCTCGAAGATGTCCATATAATGGCCGTGCGGGAAGGTGAACCAGCCCTGATAATACATGGCCTTTTTGCCATTTTCCTTGACAAACAGGAGCACCTCCCACAATCCCGCATTCAGACAATTCTTGGCCAGCTCGGCTGAATAGAGCCTTTCGCGTTCAAAGCCATCGCCCCCTTCGACCTCGACCTGGGGCGATTCTGGACCACCGAAACGAACCTGCTGGCGATTCCACTGCCGGTCGGTCAAAGCGATGCGGGTAAGACCATCATGCGTCTTGGTCCACTCAGGTAGGCTAGGTGTCATGAGGCTAACATCGACATCGCGGAACACGATCCGCGAGATGTGCTCGTGTTGTGGCTCGAAGATGAAATCGAAGTGCGTGTCGTCCTTCTTCACCAGGGTGAGCGTGCGACCATCATATTGCCCATGGTGGACGCTGCGACCGGAGGGATCCTCGGAGTACTCGGCATTGGAGAATTCCTGGACGGCGATCTCCATGGTTTCGGCCGTGGCATAGCGGAAATAGGTACGGACCCCGATCGCCAGCACGGCCATCACCAGTAGTCCAGCAACGGCGTAGACCACGTGCCGCAACCGAACCTGCCACTGGAGCAGCTTGCGGATCAACAACGGGACCACGCCCAACGCTGCCAAGGAGGCGATGATCCCTGGTGAGAGCACATCGCTCGGCGAATCCAGAGTGGCCAGGGCAGTACCGGCATTCACATACAAAAAAGTACCCATCAGCATACCTGCCCAGCTCACCAACGCGAAGGTCCCGACCCGCATCGGCGTCAGAGCCATGCCCAGGTTGATCAGGAAGAAGGGAATCGCCGGAATCAATCGTAGGGTGAATAGGTAGTAACCGCCGTCCCGGGCTACCCCGCTGTTGATCGGCTCTAGGCGTTTGCCAAAGCGCTGCTGAACCCAATCGTGCAAGAGATAACGACTGAGTAAAAAGGCCAGGGTCGCACCGCTGGTGGCGGCCAGACTTACCAAGCCGGTACCCAGCCAGCGGCCAAACAAGGCGCCCGCCAACATGGTCAGGGCGGCCGCTGCAGGGAGCGAAAGTGCCGTGATCACGGTGTAGCCCAGGAAGAACACCAGCAAGGCAACCAGTAAATTGGCCCTTACCTGGCGTTGCCAGCTCTCCAGGTTGGCCCGGATGGTTTCCCAGGCCACGTAACGGTGAAGCCCCAGGGCGTAAAACAATACCAGCAGGAGCACAATCGCGGCAAACAGAAACCAGCGCCAGTGGTTGCGCGAACCGGTCGTCGCGATCTCACCGGTTGTGGTCGGCTGTTCTGATGCTGCGGTAGGTGGCATAGGGGTATCCTTCGGATCGCAAGAGGTAGATTCCATTACCAGAGTTGGAGCCAGCCATCCCAGGGGGCGTTACACAAGTACGTTAGGAATTATCTTAAAAGTTTCGAGGAGAGCTGCGGACCGACCGGTGAAGCCTCGGCCTCAATTCAACCTCAAGGCACACTTCGGCCTAATCCAAACGCTCAGCGGCCGCCTGGCAGCGTTCGAGCAGTTGCTGACGGAACTTAGGCTGGGCATACTGGCCATCACGTTCGACCCAGAGGCGGGTCTGTTCAACCGCTTCACGCAGCAACGGTAAGGACCTCGGATCGCGGTAAGGGAGCATTTGGCGGGGCTGCACCATGACCGGACTTGTATGGGCAAAGATCGGCATATTCGGTTGCAGCAGACTTCGGGCAGCCCCGCGACAGCGGGCGGCCAACCAGCCACCGTTTGGCAATGTCTGTTCCATGACAAGCTGAGCGGTACAAGGATCCCCACTCGGTAGCACCTGGCCAACCACCTCGCCGTTCATGAGCAACTCCAGTTGCTCGAAAGGGACCAGACTCCAGGCACGAACTTGAATCGACAGTCGTTGATCAGGGGAATCGGTTTCAATGCGGGCACCTGGGGGCTGACCGTTGACCTCCAAGCGGAGTAAGGGGCCGTTGCTGATAAAGGTACGGCCGGCGCGCACGGCTTCGATCCAGGCCTGGCTGCTGAAGGAATTCTCGGTGAGTCGTGCGTAGGTGCGCATCCCGCCGAGGGCGTAGCGGTTACTGTCCTTGCCGCTCGCGCCGACCAGCGGCACCTGCCAGCCAGCGTTGAGCAAGCGATAGTACCAGGGCAACAGTGGCCGCGGCCGCTCGTGGGCGTCGAACTCCAAGGCGTCGACCTGGCCAAGCAGCAGACTGACCAGGGCCTCTCCTCCAAGCAGCCCGCCGTCGCTGCGGAAGGCGTCGGTCCAGACGACCAGGCCGCGCTTGCGGTGGCACTGCTCGCACCACTCGTACACCGACCAGTCATCGCCCAGCTCACCGCCGAAGGCCAGAGGATAAATGGCTCGGTGGGAATACAGCAGCCCGAGCCGCCCAAGGACGGGGTGAACGTTATGCGTGTTGACATGAACTTGACAGCCAAAGTGTTCCAAGGCGGGGCGCTGACCGCTGAAGGCAAGGATGTTCGGCACCACTGGGTAATTCTGCCCGTCCTGACTGGGAAGATACCGCACGGTGGCCAACAAGTTGACCAGGTCAAGATCCTCGGCCTGGCCCTCGATCAGGGCATCATGCGGGCTCAAGAAGTGGCTGCGGCTATCGCCCGGATAGTAGCCCTCGGCGCGAATGTCGCTGCCCCGCTCGATCTGGAACCGCAGGGTCATCTGGCCTTGGCCGAGACGGAGCTCCTCCCGGAGGGGAAGGTACTCGGGACCCTTGTGGATCTCGACGGTAAGCGGCGTGGCCGATGGCAGAGGCACCTCACAGGTTCCGTCGATGAGGGCGATCACCCGGCTGCCGAAGCGTAAGTTGGCACCGACCCCTTCGCAGCGGCCGATCGGCACTTCGGCGGGATGGCCCAGAGGGGGATAGTATTCCCCGTCGGGGCCGGTGATGCGTAGCCGCACCGGAGTCGGCTGTTGTGTGGCGTTGTCGGTGACCCGTAAGGAGACAGTCAGTGTGGTCATAGGGGTTCAGTTCGGCAGACGTTCCTCGGCTCCTACCTTGCGGAGGATAGCACGGAACGCCTCGATGGCCTTTGGAAACAGCTCGGGGCCGGTGACGCCACCTGTTGGGCCGCCGCCGAGTAGGTGTGGCTCCAGCGTGGCAAAGCCGTCGTAGCCGCGGGTGACCGCGTCGGCGATGATCCGCTCGACTTGGCCGTCCCCCTCTCCGGCCAGCGCCCCATGCTCGCTGACACCCCGCTTCCAGTCCTTGATGTGGAAGTGGACGGTCGCTTCGCGGGTCTTTTCCCAGCCGGTCCAGGGGTCAAAGTCGCAGAAGACATAGTTCGCCGGGTCGTACGCAGCGCGTAAGGTTGGGCTATTGATGGTGTGCAACAGGTCGGCGACCCGGTCCGGAGAATCGCCATAGATACGATGTTCGTTCTCGTGGATCAGCCGGACCCCGGCCGCGTCGGCTAGGTCGACCTTGGCCTGCATCCGCCGCAGTACCTCGTCGCGGTACTGGGTCTGCCAGTCCGCCACAGCCACCTTGGGGGGATAATAGCTAAAAATTCGAATATTTGGTGTATTAAATAATCTCGCGAGCTCGATCGCCCGTTTGAACTTGTCCAGGTGTGGCTCCAATGGGTCATCGATGGGCACTTTTCCGACCGGTGAGCCGATAGCACTCAAGCCGAAACCGGCACCGTCGAGCAAACCCTTGAACGCGTGGATCTGCTCATCGCTCAAGGCCAGGACGTTGGTGTTGAGGATCGAGCGGAACTCGATAAAGCGAACGTTGGCTGCCTGAAGGACCGCGATCTGCTGTTGTGGGTCGGGGCCAATCTCATCGGCGAAGGCAGAGAGGGTAAACATCGGCAGTACTCCTGTGCATGGCCATGCTTTCTTCTCGTTGTATCGCCAGGGCGAGTTTCTGGCAGCGGTGCTCGGCAATCCATCCAGCCGACGATAAACTAAGCGCAAGATTCCTCATCCTGGCATGCTTTGGAGTTGCGGTATGGCCAAACCCATGCGAAAGCCTTCGGATCGGCCTCTGGAACCGAGTCGACGGGAGATGTTTCACTTACTGGCTGGGTTGGGCATCGGCTCAACGACATTCCAGCGTGCCGTTGCCGCCCAGGCCGAAGAGAAAAAGGCCCTCACCCCGGAGATGATCCACCAAGCAGAGTGGATTTCTGGCATCGAGCTCACCGAAAAGCAGCGCAAAGACATTCTCAGAAACATTCGCCGCATGCTGGCCAGTTTTCAGCAGATCCGGGAGGTCGAGCTGGACAACAGCGTACCCATGGCCCTCAGCTTTGTTCCTGAGGCCGAGGGAGACGGCCAAGCAGACCTGCTGGATCAACCGTTGGCAGCCCAGGCCCAACGCGCCGACCGTGACGAATCCATTGGGATTGACCGCGACGCCACCCGACCTGGAAGTGACGATGAGCTCGCCTTTTTGAGTGTCGCTGAGCTAGGCGGCTTGCTGCAAAAAAAGCAAGTGAGCTCCGTTGAGCTGACCAAGCTCTACCTCGCCCGGCTCAAGAAGTATGACTCGAAACTGTACTGTGTGGTCAGTCTGCTCGAGGAATCGGCGCTGAAACGAGCGACCGAAGCCGACAAGGAGCGTGCTGCTGGGATTGAATGTGGCCCACTCCACGGCATCCCCTGGGGGGCCAAGGACCTCATCGCTTACCCAGGCACGAAAACGACCTGGGGCGCCGCCCCCTATAAAGACCAGGTCATTGATACCAAGGCCACCGTCGCCGAGCGACTCGATCAAGCCGGCACCGTGTTACTAGCCAAGCTGACCCTCGGTGCCCTCGCCATGGGCGACCGCTGGTTTGGCGGCCGAACGCGCAACCCATGGGACCCCGAGCAAGGTTCCAGTGGCTCTTCGGCGGGATCGGCCAGCGCCACGGTGGCCGGTCTCGTCGGCTTTACCTTGGGCACGGAAACCCTGGGCAGCATCGTCTCGCCTTGCACCCGCTGTGGTGCCACCGGTTTACGGCCGACCTTTGGCCGGGTCAGCCGCTTTGGCTGTATGGCCTTGGCTTGGAGCATGGATAAGGTGGGACCGATTGCCCGCTCGGTCCATGACTGTGCACTCATCTTTCAGGCAATCCATGGGCCCGATGGCAAGGACCCCTCCGTGGTAAGACGACCGTTTGCCAATCCCGCTGGGGTCGATCTCCAGCAAACGCGGGTTGGGTATTTCGAAACCGGCACGCCCGATGATGAACGAGACGACCTGCGCGTCCTCAAAGAACTTGGGGTCCAGCTGGTAAAGCTGGAGTTGCCCAATGATCTGCCGACAGGCTCGCTATTGACCATTTTGACCGCGGAGTCGGCTGCCGCCTTTGATGAATTGACCCGCAATGGCATGCCCGAAGGACTGAACCGCTGGCCAAGCACTTTCCGGACCGGTGAATTCATCCCCGCCGTGGAATATATTCGGGCCAACCGGGTCCGCACGTTACTCATGCGGCAAATGGCCGAGATGATTAAGAAGGTCGACTGTTATGTCGCTGGTGATGATCTCTTGATCACCAACTTGACCGGTCATCCGACCGTGGTGATGCCCAACGGATTTCGCAAGTCCGGTCGACGCGAGGTGCCCAACGCGATCACTTTCACCGGGCGACTATTCGGCGAGACGACCTTGTTGGCGGTCGCCGATGCCTATCAGCGTGCGACCGGTTTTCATCAGCGACGCCCCCCGCTCGATCAGATTTTGCGCCCGCCAATGCCCAACGACGATCCGAGTTAGGCCCGCCGTTGCAGTCTGAGGGCTGATTTGATAGCGTAAATTTCCACAATCATCTGCATCCCGAGGGTGCAGTGGTGACGAATTGCCACGAGGACTGTTCAAAATGACTGCGGCGCAACCCAACGATCCGCATCCTGAGCACCATCCACAGGATCCACCTCATTCGGATCATCCTGACAAAGGAAGCAATCCGCACAAGGAGAAAGCCGCGGATTATGTCGCGCACAAGCGCGAGTCGTTGCAGCGCGAGCGTCCACCGTATGTCTCCGGGAAGCCACCAGAGCTCGATGCCGACGACTTTAGCACTAGCGGCCCGCGGATGCGGGACTTGGATCGGGAAATCGAAGAGGAGATGGCCGCGGCTCTGGCGGGCCTCGATGACCAAGATCTCTACGGCGAGAAGCCCGGCGGGCAGAGTAGCTCGACTCCTGGCGGCAAACAAAAGGGCAAAGTCGTCAGCATTCATAGCGGAGATGTGTTTATTGACATCCCTGGCGGACGTAGCCAGGGGGTCATGTCGTTGCTGCAATTCGAGGAAGGCCGACCCGAAATCGGTTCGATGGTTGATTTCACCATTGAACGCTATGATCCCGCCAACGGGTTATTGATTTTAAGCCGCAAAGGTGCAGCCGTGGCGGTGGACTGGTCAAGTGTGGCCCGCGGTCAGATCGTCGAGGCCAGGGTGACCGGTACCAACCGGGGAGGGTTGTCGGTCGAGGTCAATCAAATTCGTGGGTTCATGCCCATTAGCCAGATCGACATGTATCGTGTAGAGCAGCCCGAGCAGTTTCTCAATCAGCGGCTCCGTTGCGTCGTCACAGAGGTCGATCCGGTCGAGAAGAACCTGGTAGTGAGCCGCCGGGAGTTACTCGAGCGTGAGCGTGAAGAGAAACAGCGGAAGTTCTGGGAAACCATCGAGGAAGATGCCACCCTCGAAGGAATTGTCCGTTCGGTGAAGCCATTTGGGGTGTTCGTCGATCTTGGCGGTGCCGATGGCTTGGTGCCCGTCTCGGAAATGAGCTGGGCCCGGGTGGCGGATCCGAGTCAGCTAGTCGCGGTGGGTCAGAAAGTGCAGGTCAAGGTCTTAAGGCTGGACCGCGAGGCCCGCAAAATCACCTTGAGCCTGCGGCACTTGTCACCGAGCCCCTGGGACACAGCGCGACTCAAGTACGCACCTGGTACCAATGTGGAGGGGAAAGTGACTCGGATTGCCGATTTCGGGGCATTCGTGGAACTCGAACCGGGCTTGGAAGGCCTGGTCCATGTCTCCGAGTTATCCACCCAGCGAGTCCGTAAGCCCCGCGATGTCGTCCAGGAACAGCAACTGGTCACGGTGCAGGTCCTCGGAATCGACGAGGATCAGCGGCGGATCGCGTTATCGCTCAAGGCGGTTCAGGCCGAAAAGGAGGCGGCCCAGGCGGAGTCCGACGCGGAGGAGGAAGCGCCTCCTGCCACCCCGCGGACTCCCAAAATCAACCCCGCAAACTTGCGCGGTGGCCTGAATCCCCGTGGCTGACCTTGCTCTGGATGCGAGCGGAGAGCACGCACTTGTTCGCGAAGGATCGACCACCCCCAGCACAGCCAAGCCGGCGTCCAACTTCGAAACCAGGGCACCATGAAACCTTCCTCCATCGATCTGCAACCCTCGCTCGTTCAGTTGCTCTGGTATTCCCTTCGACGCCGCTGGCGACTCGCCTTGATTGGCATTTGCCTCAGCGCTGGGCTGGCGTTGTACCTTGGCAATCGGATGTCGACGACTCGGTGGGAAATTCGCGCGAGCCTGCTTTACCAACCCATCACCATTCGGGAGGAGCATCAGATCCTGTATCGCTCGCCCAACTTCCCCTCGATGCAGGAGATGATTGAACTGCCAGCGCTCATCGAAGCCGCCCTGCTCGAGAAGGGGTTGTATATCCCACCCGCGGTAATTGCCAATAACTTGGAGATTAGTGTACCCCGGGATAGTGAGATGCTGGTGCTCTCGCTGATCTGGAGCGATCCCCAGAGTGGCGTGGGGATGCTAGGCACGCTCATGGAGCAGGCGATTGTCTACCAGCAGGCTTCGCGCACGAAACAGTTGAATGCGTCACTGACCAAACTCAACAGGCATCTCGATGAGGTGATCCAAGATACCCAAGTACAAGAACAGGTCTTGAGCGATCTGCTCCGCGACACCGACTATCCCGAGGACCCCCTGGAGGCCGAACAGGAGCTGAAGGACGACCTCAAAAAACTTGAGGAGAAGATCGCGTTGGCGACACGCCAGAAAGAGATCCAGCAGACGTTGTTGCAGAACTATGATGAATTGATCCAGGGAATCCAAAAGGGACCAGGTACGTCCGAGATGGAAGCGCTGCGCGATCAGATGCTAAAACGCATCTCTATTCGTGGCTACCTCGAAGATCTCAAGCAAGACGAGTACAAGCTGAAGAACCTGGAAGCAGAGTACTCGGACGCTGCACCTCTGGTCAAAAAAGGGATTATCGCCGCCAATGACGTCGAGAAGTTAAGGCGGGAGCTGGATCGTCTGCGTGACAAGGTCCATCGTACAAAAGAAGACATCCGCCTGATTGAAAACTTGTTCGAGCAGGATCCAAGTCTGCATAGTCCTCTGGAGATCACTCCCAACTTCACGCCTGGGAAGATGGATGTCCACCGCAAGCAAGGGCTGCAGCTTCAAGTCACCGGATTTGAGAAAGAAATCCAAGTGCTCCACCTGCGGCGGGAAAAGAAGCAAACCGAACTGGACGGGGTTGAGCAGTTGATTGCCAAACATGCCGCTTTTTTCCGCCGTCTAGAACATCTGCGCGATGAGAAAGAGCACTTGAAGAAGCAACTGGCCGCCCTCGAGGCCTACACGGAGTTCGAGCCCGAGCTTGCGATCATGACTCCGCCCCGGGTCAGCCAGTTGTTGGGCACGACGCAGATGAAGTTCACCGTCGCCAGTGGTGTAGGATTGATCGGCTTGGTGCTGCTGGGTCTGATGGGACCCGAGTTGTGGCGGATGGCCCGGTCGCTGCGCGGGGTCGCTTGGCACGAAGGAGTGCCCGTCTTAGCCGATTACGCCCACCCACCCTGGGAACGACAGGGCCTACGCCCGCTCACGGATCCTGACCGAGCCGGGCAAACACGACAACTCGCTTTGCGTCTGAGTCAGCGTCTCTCCGAGCCTGGCAGTGTGTTGTTGTTAACCCCCTTGGACCCGAATACCCGGATCGAAGAGCTAGCCGGAGAACTTGGGGAATATCTCGCTTGTCACGAAGAGAAGGTGCTGATCCTCGATATGTCGCTGGATGACCATGGCTTCGCCATGCTGATCGCCCAACGCGCAGTCAGTGAACATGTCACCATTTTCCAGGCAAACGGCGAGCGGCCACCGAGCTCGGTCATCGCTGGGCAGAGCCGCGAGCAGCGAAGGCTACGCAGCGCCCCTGCGTTGTCTGATCCCGAGCAAGTAGCCCTGTTTGACGAGTTAAACGGACACGATGCCAAAGACGTCAGCAGTGTCACACCCCCGAGTAGTAATGCATTCAAGCAAACTTCCGGGTCCATGATCCTGTTTAACCAGTTACAACTTGGGTTCTTGACCTATCTACACCAAACCGGCCAGAGTGCCCGCGAGCTGGTCTTTACGACCCAAGTGGAACAAGTCGATTATCTCCCCGCAGGGAATGTCCGCCGCATGATTGGTGCCACCGCTCTGCAGCGGATGCGCAAGGTGTTGGCCGATCTTCGTCAAGCGTATACCTTCATTATCATCTTGGGTCCGGCTCATGCCGAACCGGTCGACAGCGAAACCTTGAGTACCTTTGCAGCGGGAGTCGTCGCAGTCGGCCCACCGGCACTTACGCAACCGGCCAAAACCGCCACCCGACTCCGTGACCTGGGTAAACTCGAGGCTCCCCTATTGGGCGTCGTGACGTATCCTGTGCGACCGCTATTTCCCGCCTTCTTGTCCGAAAGTCGGGCTGGCCGATTGTCCACTGTCAGCCTGGGGAAACCTGGTTCCTTTCCCCCCGTGGCCGTAAGTCAACTTCGGTGAGTGCCCTGCAAGCGTCACCGTGGCAAATACGGTCTACCAAACTTGGTGGGTGGATGCCGAGAACCTCGCCAGCCAATCCAAGTCGTGCCTTGGCTGGGTCGACGGTGCAAACAATGCGGTTTAGCCTGCACCCCCTGGAGGAAGTCTGCGCATGACCCCCAGCAACGGATTCCTGATCGCCGAACGCTATTGCTCCGATGATGATTCCCTGCTCTCGGTGGGTCTGGCCAACATCGAGGCCTGTGTGCCCGACATCGAAGCCAACAAAGCGAAAATGCTGCAGATCCTGGAGATTTTTCGAGCCAAGGGGGTGAACTTGGCGATTTTTCCAGAATTTTCCTTGTCGGGCTATTTCTGGGAGGATGAAGCAGCCTGTTGGCCTTACATGGAGCAGGCCTTGCTCGAAAACCATCTGGACTGGGTCGACACGTCCCTACGGCCACTGCTCGATGATCGGCTCAAGGCGATCGTGTTCAACAATTTACGCCGTGGCTCCAGCAATAAGTTTCTGAATTCCACCTACGTGCTTAGCGAGCTACACCCCTGTTTGGCGCAAGGGGAAATGTACGACAAGACGTTTCTGCCAGACATCGAGAAACAGTACACGGAAACCGGTCAGGATGATCGCCTGGTGATCGAAACCAGGTTCGGGCGCATTGGCTTCACGACTTGCTATGACTTTATGTTCGCCCAGCTGCTGTTGGAATATGCCAAAATCGACAAGGTCGATGCGGTCATTCAGATCGCCTCGTGGCGCTCCGAAGCCCGCCGTGACTATCCACATATGAATGTTAAGACAGATGTTTATTATGGATACTTGTGGGATCTTATGCTCGCCGCAACTTCCGCGACCAACCAGGTCTGGACCATTGCTTGTAATGCGGTGGGCAGACATCCCATCAGTGGCGCCAAGTTCTGGGGCGGTTCGGGGATTTGGGCGCCATCGGGCATCCCGCTCATCCAGGGGTCCCGTATAAATGAGGAGTTGCTAATCGTCCACAATATTGACATCCACGCCGAGCGTCAGACCGAGCTCGATGACTTTAACTACGCTCTGGATTTCACTTCGATTTATCGTCCGATCCACGGTCATCGGGCCTTTACTCGGATTCCCGAGCTCTAAGCGACCCTGCTTACAGCCCTCGACCCGCATTGGCACCCTGTGGGAAGTCTGATATGGTCCTTCTCATTGGAAATAATGACGTCCCATCCATCCCTTCCAGCGTCACCGCCCTGTAGAACCCAATCGCTGGCGGTCTTGGTAGACTCGAGCGCTGCGAGGTGGACGCCCAGGCGGAACCCAACAAACCCAGACAATGCGGTCGCTGTCGGGGTTCCGCGGCTCGGAGTGGTCCTGTGCATTACGCGATTATCACACCCAGCTACGCTCCCGACTTCGAACGCTGCCAACTGCTCGTTCAAAGCGTCAAGCGTTATGCACGCGGTAATTGGTCGCATCATGTCATTGTCGATCGCAAAGACGAGTCGTTGTTTACACCACTGCAAGGAGAGCGAACCCACCTGGCGATCAAAGAAGACTGGATGCCGTGGTGGATCCGGCGGTCCCCCTTTTCGCGCCGCTGGTGGTTGAGTCTCAAGAGTCTGCCCGTGCGTGGATGGATCGTCCAGCAGCTCATCAAAGTCGCGGTTGGCGAACATATCGATGCCGATGCTTATATATTTGTGGATTCTGACCTTGCCTTCGTTCGCCCGTTTGAGGTGTCGATGTTTGAGCGGAATGGCAAACTGCGTTTGTTTCGCGTCGTCCATGGAAATCGCACCCGCTGGCACCGCACTGCCGAACATCTGCTTGGGCTGCCCGAGCAGCCTGGATTTCGGACCAACTATATCGGGGCGCTGGTGACTTGGCGACGCGACCACCTGGTCCAGATGTATGAGCATATCCATCAGGTCACAGGCTGGTCGTGGTTTCTCAGCGTTGCCCAGCAATTACACTTCGCCGAGTACATCCTGTATGGCACCTTTGTCGACCGAGTGCTGCAAGAAGACCACCAGCATTACTATGATGACTCGGATCTTGTGTTGATCAGCTGGGAACACGAGATCAAGCAGCAAGCGGACCTTGAGCCGTTCTTCTCTGCCCTGCAGCCCGGACATATCGCCATGATGCTCTCATCCAATCTGGGCATCCCAGCATCGGACTACCGCGAGCTCATTCCGTTTCAGGATGCATCGTAAGAGAATAGAGAAGCCAACCGTCACCACTTTGACGGTTGGCCGATTGGGCTGGGGATCTTTTTAGGCCTGTTGCCACTGTTCACGAATGTACTTGCCCCCAAACTTGGGAACATCTTCGGCATCGTGAAAGAACGGACGCCACAGATGCAAAGGCGGGATCAGGGAAGGAACCTTCAATCCAAACGCCTCAATCGTAAGCCATTGATCATAACCCGCACCTTTGAGGGTTTGAAAGATC
This sequence comes from uncultured Alcaligenaceae bacterium, assembly GCA_964410665.1. GTDB lineage: Bacteria > Planctomycetota > Planctomycetia > Gemmatales > Gemmataceae > CAYPIE01. Next base: position 135,440 of record CAYPIE010000001.1, on the reverse strand, counting down.
TCCGCCGTACAGGCGTGCCCCTGGCCTGGGACGCCGCGATGATTCTCAGAAATGTGCACGTGGAAGATGTGCTTCATCGCCTTGGCCCATTCCGCGGCGGGCTTTTCTTCCTCGATATTGGCATGGTGGGTATCGGCAAGAAGACCCACATTGGGGAGTTCAAGTTCTTCACAGAACCGTGCTCCTTCGGCGATGGTGTTGACCATAAACATCTCAAAACGGTTGAGCGGCTCTAAAGCCAGGCGCATATGCATGCGTGCGGCATACTCTCCAGCACCGCGTAGCACATCCAGTGCCCGCTTGCGTTCCTCTGCAGTGGGTCCGCTGCCGGTAAAGCGGCCCAGCCCTTGGAACAGCGGCCCGACCAGGATTTCACCCCCCAGCGCCCGCGTCTTGTCGAGTGCCTGACGGATCTGTTCACCCGCCGCTCGTCTGAGCGCGGCATCCGGGTTGACGGGATCGGCCTCAGTCGCCGACAGCGCAAGGAGCCCAGTGCAGGCCAACTCCAGCTCCTGGGCCCGCTTGGCCAGCTCGCGGATGTCGAGGTCGGTCATGGCAGCAACCGGGTATTCGATACCGTCGAATCCCCATTCCTTGATCTTCTCGAGCAGCGGCCCATGTTCTTTGGCGGTCGGCTGTGCGGTCCATAACAGCAGGTTAATGCCCATTTTCATATCGCTTCTCCGAATCCAATGCAGAGTGATCCAATGCAGAGTGGCTGAGCGGAACCGGCTCCCGCATGATCGGTGGCCAGAGCCGAAGTGTCAAGCAGTCGCGGCAGCACGGCAACTACTTAACATACGTCCGAGCATGTCTGCACAGGCGAGGATCACACACCACTTCCCGGCTGACCGTGGCGACTCCGCCCACCTTGCCCGTGGCCACGGCAGGTTGTCGCCCTTCGCCCAGCAATGGGGAGTGCTTACGATATGGGGCTCCTCGCCGAGGTAACCACGACAATTCGGCATACCAAGATCGTGATCAAAGAGGTGCGCATGCAGGAATACGGCGGCCGCGAATTGCCCGCCTCGCCGGTGGCTGGTCGGCGAGGCGGGAGACACGCCGACTAGAACTGCCGCAGCAACCAGTCGTGGGCGACGACCGTAAAGCCGGCGGAGATCAAAGCCACCCAGGACATTAGCTTGATCAGGATATTGAGACTGGGGCCCGAGGTGTCCTTGAACGGATCGCCCACGGTGTCGCCGACCACCGTTGCCTTGTGGTTCTGCGACCCCTTGCCGCCGAAGTTCCCCTTCTCGATGTGCTTCTTGGCGTTGTCCCAGGCGCCGCCGGCGTTGGCCATCATCACCGCCAGGACGAACCCCGATACCAGGGCGCCAACCAGCAGACCGATCACGCCGAGCACCCCAAGGATGACTCCGGTGAGCACCGGCGCCACCACCGCCAGTACGGTAGGGGCGATCATCTCCCCCAGAGCCGCCTTGGTCGAGATGCTGACGGCCCGTGAATAGTCCGCCTTGGCCGTCCCCTCCATCAGCCCGGGGATCTCCTTGAACTGCCGTCGCACCTCCTCCACGATCGCCCCGGCGGCTCTGCCGACGGCGCTCATGGTCAAAGCGCAGAACAGGAACGGGAGCATGCCGCCAATGAACAGCCCGGTGAGCATCTCCGGGCGAATGATGTTGAGGTCGAGGATCTCCAACCCCTTCATTTTCGCGAACTCTTCGATTTTCGTGTTATACGAGACGATCAGGGCCATGGCGGTCAGGGCCGCCGAGCCGATGGCGAAGCCCTTGCCAGTGGCGGCGGTGGTGTTCCCTAGGGCGTCCAGGGCGTCCGTCCGCTCGCGGACTTCCGGCTGCTGTGCCGACATTTCGGCGATGCCGCCGGCGTTGTCGGCCACCGGCCCGTAGGCGTCGGTGGCCAGGGTCACCCCCAGAGTCGACAGCATACCGACCGCTGCCAGGGCCACGCCGTAGAGCCCCAGCTCGAACTGCTCGCCCCCGCCGGCGACGGTATAGGCGCCGATGATCGCCAGGGCCACGGTCAAGGCCGGTACGAACGTCGACAGCATGCCCACGGCCAAACCCTGGATGATCACCGTGGCCGGGCCAGTGGCCGACGCCTCGGCGATCCCCTTCGTCGGTCGATAGTGGTCAGAAGTATAATATTCGGTGAAATACCCGATGATGTTGCCAGCCACTAACCCAATCAGGATCGCCCAGGCGAACCCGAGGTAGGCCTCGCCCAACAGGACGTACACCGCCACGAACGAAAGCAGCGCCGATAGGATCGCCGCGCCGTAGACGCCTTTGGATAGAGCCCAGAGCAGGGCCTTCTGGTCGATCGACTCTCCGGTACGGACCAGGAAGGTGCCTAAGATCGAGGCCAGAATGCCGAAGGCTGCGACCAACAGCGGTAAGATGGTGGCGTTTTCCGGAAGAGGCTCCGTCGTGATCTGTGTCGCCACCAACCCCAGGGTCATGGCGGCAATGATCGAACCGACATACGACTCATACAGGTCAGCGCCCATGCCGGCCACGTCGCCGACGTTGTCCCCGACGTTGTCGGCGATGGTCGCTGGGTTCCTCGGGTCGTCCTCAGGGATGTTGGCCTCGACCTTGCCGACCAGGTCGGCGCCGACGTCGGCGGCCTTGGTGTAGATGCCACCGCCGACACGGGCAAATAAGGCGATGGCCGAAGCGCCAAATCCAAAGCCGATCAGCACATCTAGGTCTGTTGGGAAGATCAGGTAAAAGATGCTCACCCCCAAAAGCCCAAGCCCGACCACGGTCAGGCCCATCACCGACCCGGAGTCGAAGGCCACCCGTAGGCCGGCGTTGAGCCCCTCGGCAGCGGCTGCCGTGGTGCGTGCGTTGGCCCGAGTAGCGATAAGCATTCCGGCATAGCCCGACCCGGCTGAAAGGATGCCCCCGATCACGAACGACAAAGGCGTCAGCTCATGGACATAACCCGCACTCCCCAACCAGGTCAGTAAGCCCGCCACCACGATAAAAAAAACGCCGACCCATAAAAACTCTTGGCGCAGGTAGGACTGGGCTCCCTCCTGGATATAAGCGGACAATTGTTGCATCTCTTCGGAACCGGGCGACTGCTTGATAATCTTATTGGTCGTCCAAATCGCAAAGGCTAGGGCCAGCAAGGCCATCACTGGGGCGAGGTACCACAACTGAGACACGTCAGCAAACATAAACACTCCCACAACAATGATATACTCTTAACCACATCACCGGGATTAGTTGCTTCGAATCGATGGTGGAATCCTAACGCTTCGCCGCGCGACTGTCCACGACTTGCCTAATCTCTATGCAGGCGGTCTTTTGACACAGGCCATACCGACCGCTACCATAGGCTCCACTCTCTGGATCCGGCCGGGGAAAGCGATGACCGCGATCTTGGCAAGTTGGTTTACCGAAATTGACCCACAGGGACAGCGCGTCCTGCTCAACGCGATGCCGTTGATGTTGGGGGTGTTGTGCATTCTGGCCTTGGCCTACCGCTACTACAGCGCTTTTCTGGCCGCCCGGGTGGCCGTGCTCGATGATTCGCGGGTGACTCCGGCCCATCGCTTCAATGACGGTCAAAATTATTATCCCACCCATCGCTGGGTACTATTTGGCCATCACTTCGCGGCCATCTCTGGAGCCGGTCCGCTGATCGGGCCCGTCTTGGCACTGCAGTATGGCTACGCTCCAGGCCTGTTGTGGCTCGTAATCGGCGTTTGCCTCGCCGGAGCGGTGCAGGATATGCTGGTATTGGCTGCTTCGGTGCGGCACGATGGCAAGTCATTAGCCGAGATCGCACGCATCCAATTGGGTAAGCCGGCCGCAATCATCGTGTCACTGGCCATCCTCTTTATCGTGGTCATCGCGCTGGCTGGGCTCGGTTTTGTCGTGGTCAAGGCCTTGGGCGGCGAGCAGGTCAAGCTCCCTGCTGGTATGCAGATTACCTTGCCCGAGGCGACGAAGCTGGAGACGATCGCCAACCCAGCCACCCCCGATCGCTTTCGATACCAGCTGCCGCCGGGTTGCACCATCCGCTATACAACGCAAAGCATGCCGATTGAACGCCCGGAAGCGTTTCAGATTGTCACGCCGGCGAAACTCACACTGGATGCCGCGGGAAGCGTGCGTTTACCAGGGGAATCACGGCAATTGATTCCGGGGAGTTCTTGGGGCACATTCACCATCGCGGCGACGATCCCGATCGCCTTATTGGTCGGGTTGTGGATGTATCGCATCCGCAAGGGCCGCATTGTGGAGGCCTCGGTTCTGGGAGCCGTGGCAGTGATCGGGGCAACCGTGGCCGGTGCCTGGGTCCCAGGTTCCTCCTGGGAGCGTTTTTTTTCGCTGTCCCGGGAAGAAACGATTCTGGCCCTATGTGGCTATGGCTTTGTTGCCTCGGTATTACCGGTTTGGTTACTGTTGGGCCCCCGCGACTACCTGTCAAGCTTCCTCAAGATTGGTACCTTGATCCTGCTGGTGTTGGGAGTGTTGGTGGCCAATCCGACCCTGAAGTGCCCCGCTTTGAACCAGACCTTTTTGGACGGTGGTCCGACCTTTGCTGGTAGCATTTTCCCATTTGTATTCATTTGTATCATGTGCGGGGCGATCTCGGGTTTCCACGCACTGGTCTCGTCCGGCACCACTCCCAAGATGATCGAACGCGAACGCGACATCCGGCCGATCGGCTATGGGGCGATGCTGATTGAGGGGCTCGTCGGCTTGGTGGCATTGATCACCGCCGCCGCCTTGCCCCCGGAACTCTACTACGACATCAATGTCGATCTTGACAAGGCACCTCAGTATCAGCAGCAGTTACAGGAGATGTATACCCGGCTGGGCGTTCAAGACCCTGCCGCTGCGGATCCAATGCATCGAGCCGGCATCCACGATCTACATACTCTGAATCTGGCTCAAATGGAGGAGATGGTGGGCGGAGAGTCCTTGCGAGGCCGCACCGGTGGGGCGGTCACCCTCGCCGTGGGCATGGCGACCATCCTGACCGATGCCTTCCGCTGGACCGAGCTCAATATCGCATCGTTGATGAAGTATTGGTATCACTTCGCTATTATGTTTGAAGCTCTGTTTATCTTGACCACCATCGATGCAGGAACCCGTATCGGCCGCTTCTTACTCCAAGAGCTGCTGGGCAAGGCCCACCAACCGTTCGAGCGGACCGACTGGCTGCCGGGTTCAGTGTTGACAACCTTGGTGATCACCCTCGGCTGGGGGGCATTGATTTATACCGGGGAGATTTCCACCATCTGGCCGATGTTTGGTATTGCCAACCAGTTATTGGCGGTACTGGCTCTCGCCTTAGTCACCACCTGGCTGGTCAACACCGGTCGTGGGCGGTTCGCACCCTTGACCATTCTGCCAATGCTGTTTGTCGTATCGACCACCATGACCGCAGGCGCAGAAATGATTGGCTATCAGTTCCCCGCGTTGATTCGACGTGGCGAAGTGTTCAAAGGCTGGCTCAATATCGTCATGGCGATGTTTGTGATTGTCAGCGTCATGACCCTGCTGCTGATGGCCGTGACTCGATGGCTGGCGGTCTGGATTGGGGGTGTGGCCGTTCGGCCCGATTCACGTTCTGCTGAGGACGGTGCCTAAGCCTCGGTCACGTTCGCAACCGTGTGGACCGAAGCAAATGGTGTTTCTCACTTAACTTTTGTCCAGCATTTCGCTACAACCATTCGGATAGCTGAATTTCAACCCGCATCCGCCCTTTGAGCTAGCTCGGAGATGACCATGACGGTGGCTGCCCCGCCCGATCTCGACAACTGGCTGGCGTTGCACTTGGTCCCCGGTCTCGGCCCGCGTTTGACCACGGCGTTGCTCGAACATTTCGGCGAAGTGGGCCGGATCCGTCGGGCCACCGCCACACAACTGCGACAGGTGCCACGAATCGGGAGCAAGCTAGCCGATGACTTTGCGCAAGCACTCGCCCGCGTGGATGTAGCCGCAGAGCGCGAGCGCATGGCCCGTCATGGGGTGGAGGCGATTCTGAAGGGGAGTCCAGAGTATCCAGCGCTGTTAGCAACCATCCCAGATCCACCCTATGTGCTGTATCGCCGGGGCTGCCCGTTGCTGGCCAACCAGCCCGCGATCGCGATTGTCGGCAGTCGACGCTGTACTCCCTATGGACGTCGGATCACTCAGAGGTTGGCGGGAGATCTCGTCAACGCCGGCTATGTGGTGGTCTCGGGATTGGCACTGGGCATTGATGGGGAAGCCCATCGAGGCGCTCTGCGTGCCAAGGGAAGAACCCTGGCAGTCCTGGCCGGAGGGCTATCCCGCATCTACCCCCCGCCCCATACCCAGCTGGCTGCGGAAGTCGCCTCATCGGGAGCCCTGTTGAGTGAAACGCCCATGGCGATGGCACCGCAAGCGGGGATGTTTCATGCACGGAATCGGTTGATCTCGGGTTTGGCTCGCGCAGTGGTGGTGGTCGAGGCGAGTCAACGCAGTGGCGCACTCATCACCGTCCATCATGCCGCCGAGCAGGGTCGTGAGGTATTTGTTTTCCCAGGGAATGTCGATAGCTCCGCCAGCGCAGGAACGTTGCAGCTGATGCGCGATGGCGCCCCTATGATCCGGGATGCCGCCGACTTACTTGAGGATCTCGATGGCATCGCGCCGTTGCTACCTGCAACGTTCGAGCACGCAGGCAGAGCAAGTCCAACGGCTGTGCCACGTCCAACGGGCTCCGACGCAGCTTTGCCGCAGGGCATGGATCCACTGCAACGACGGATCTGGGACGCCCTGGAGGAACCGCGGTTTGCCGACGAGCTGGTCGAGCGGTTAGAAATCAGTGTGACTACGCTGAGCCGAGTCCTCGTGCAGATGGAGATGCAAAAATGGGTGAGCCGGCGTCCAGGCAATCAATACATCCGCAGTGCGAGTAGCAGCGGTTATACAGGTTTTTTCTCGGCGGACCCGCCTTGACAAGCCCATCGCGGCCATTAGTATTACACTTTCCTGAGTTGTTGGTTGATGGAACGGCAACCTGGAAGATGCTTGAGGAGTAGGAATTGGCTGGGTTCTCCAATGAGCGGATTCGCATCCGCATGGAAGGATACGATCACGAGGTGCTAGATCGCACCGCGCGTGAGATCGTGGAAACGGCAACGCGTACTGAGGCAAAAGTACGTGGGCCGATCCCGCTGCCGACCCGTGTTGAACGTTACACGGTTCTACGCAGCCCCCACATCGATCGCAAGTCGCGTGAGCAGTTTGAGATTCGTACGCACAAGCGTGTGATCGACATCCTGCAACCAACCGCCAAGACCATTGAGGCACTCAACAAGGGCCTCAGCCTTCCTCCCGGGGTAGACATCAAGATCCGCGTAATGAGTTCAGGGGCATAAACAAACGTCAACGCCACGCCAGCGGAAATAAAACGTTGATTCAACATCGATTAAAGTTTCAGCATCGATTGCGGATTAAACGTCGATTCAGCTTGAGCGTCGCGGCTACGAAGCGAACCATGACGCATGCGTTCCTGACCCTCACAACGCTCTCTTTGTCCTAACCCCTCCCAAGCCTCAACCGCCGACAACCTGAACTCGATCTGGTCGCTCGCCGCCTTTGCGGCGAGCGGTTGCGTTGGTGGAACCTACTCGCTTTACCCAAATGAGGAAGCGATGCCACCAGCAAGCGACCCATCGCCATGAACGTGTGGATGAACGAGCATGAGTGACGCTAGCGCTACCCCCGAATCTGACCAACTATCCGCGAGCACGCCGGATCAGGACCACTCTGCAGCGAGTGGGTCCCGCCCGTTGCGTTACGAAGTGAATGGAGCACTGACAGTGCCAGTGTTCACGCGCGAAGGTCAGCAAAATGGTTCGATCACCCTGGATGCCAGCGAATTTGGCGGGAAGATCAGCCGGCCCTTGCTGCATGAGGTCGTGCTCATGTATCTCGCCAACCAACGTTCTGGGACCCACTCGACCAAACGGCGTAGTGAGGTAGCCGGCAGCACCAAGAAACTGTTTCGTCAGAAAGGCACTGGCAACGCTCGCGTCGGGAATAAACGAACCAACAAGCGACGTGGTGGTGGCACCGCGAAAGGGCCCAAGCCGCGCGACTACGAATATCATCTGCCCAAGCGAGCGGTTCGCACGGCCACCCGGATGGCATTGTTGAGTAAGTTTGACGATGCAGAGGCCCTCGTCATCGACGACTTTGGGCTTGAAGCGATTAAGACCAAGGAGATGGTGGGGATCCTCAACGCGTTGGGCCTCGCCGACAGCACAGTGCTGATTGGAACGGATGGGATTGATGAGACGGTCTATCGCTCCGCCCGAAATGTTGCCGGTGTCGCTGTGCTGCCCGTACAGCAGTTTCATACATACATTGTTTTGCGTCAAAAACGCCTCCTGCTGACCCCGTCAGCCTTGGAGGTGCTGCGGCAACGACACCCCCGTCGTCGACCGCAGGTGAGCGTCGTCGGCGCGAACCTGGCCTGAGGCCGATGGACCCAGAAACGGCAACGTATCAAGAGAAGCGGCGATGGACACTCGACCCCATACCAAACGCTACATCCGCAAGCATCGGACGCGATATCACCCGGGGCCACCTGGGATCGAGTTGCGGCCGTATCAGATTATCCTTCGCCCACTGGTGACCGAAAAAGGCACGCACCAAAGCTCGCGCTACAATGCGTATACCTTTCAAGTCAATCCCGTGGCCACTAAGGATGAGATCAAAGCTGCGGTGGAAGAATTGTTTGAAGTGCGCGTCGAAGCCGTGCGAACGCAAATCCGCAAGGGGAAGAAACGGCGGTTTCGCTTTAAGGTTGGCCAAATGCCAAGCTGGAAAAAAGCCATTGTGACCCTGCACGAGGAAGATCGCATCGAATTCTTCTAATGCCTGGGCACCATTTGGCCGCTCGCCGTGCCGAAGAGGGAGACTAGAATATGGGCATCCGAAATTATAAACCCACTTCGCCCGGCCGTCGCAGCGGTTCGGTGAGTGATTTTGCTGAGATCACCGACCGAAAGAAGAAGCCCGAGAAGTCTCTCCTTCGACCGCTGAAGAAGAAAGGCGGTCGGAACAACCAAGGGGTGATTTGTGTTCGCTTTCGCGGTGGTGGCCACAAGCGGCGTTATCGTCTTATCGACTTTAAACGCAACAAAGACAACATTGCCGCCAAGGTGATATCGATTGAATATGACCCCAATCGCTCGGCACGGATTGCTCTACTCGAATATGGGGATGGAGAACGCCGGTATATCCTCGCCCCTTTAGGACTCAAAGCCGAGGATACGGTGATGAGTGGCGAAGAGATCGAGCCGCGCGTTGGCAACACGATGCCTCTGCGGAAGATCCCACTGGGCCTGGTGGTCCATAATGTCGAGCTACAACCCGGTCGTGGTGGTCAGATCTGTCGTAGCGCTGGCTGCTCGGCTACCCTCACTGCCCGTGAAGCCGGCTGGGCCCAGCTGACCTTTCCCTCGGGCGAAGTTCGCCGTGTCAGTGCCAAATGCCGTGCGACCATCGGTAGCATGAGTAACCCTGATCATATGAACTTGTCGCTGGGCAAGGCAGGACGCAAGCGCTGGCTGGGGCGGAAGCCGCATAGCCGAGGCACGGCCATGAATCCTCACGATCACCCTCTGGGCGGTGGCGAAGGCCGGACCACTGGGGGTCGGCACCCGTGTAGCCCGACTGGGGTACCCGCGAAGGGAGGCAAGACCCGGAGTAAGCGGAAACCCTCCAACTCCGCGATTATCCGTCGCCGTCGACCCGGTCCGCGGAATGTGTCCGCCTAAGGTTCGTGTGCAACTGCTCGTAGGACAAGGACTTTGGACAAGGACTTTCGCGAATGAGTCGATCACTGAAAAAAGGTCCGTATGTGGATGAGCGCCTATTCGAGAAGGTCGAAAAGGCTGAAAATGTGAAGAATCGCGACCCCATTAAAACCTGGTCGCGCGATTGCACCATTGTTCCTGAATTCATCGGTTACACCTTTATGGTGCACAATGGCAAAACTTTCATCAAAGTGTATGTAACCGAAGATATGGTCGGGCACAAACTGGGTGAATTTGCTCCCACGCGAACCTTCAAAGGCCACTCTGGGGGCAAACGAAAGTAACTAGCGAGAAGCCTTGGTATCGAAGTCGCGCGAAGTCCAGTGGCGGCGTAAGGCTTCGCTGCAGAACCGTCTTCCACACGACAGCCGTGCACGTTGTGGAACCATGTGGAACCATTCGGAAGTGAACGTTCAGGATACGGGGCTATGCGTTATACGGCCAAACACCGATTTGTACGAATGTCAGCGCGAAAGATACGCCCTTTTGCCAGCCTGATCCGCGGTCGGGTCGCTGCTGAAGCAATGGAATTGCTGCGTTTCTATCCGAACCGAGGTGCCCGCTTCCTTGAGGCTGTGGTGCGAAGCGCCATGGGCAATGCTGAGTATCAGGGTGCCCGAGATGTGGATGAGTTGCTGGTGGTAGAATCACGGATCGATGATGGGCCGATCATTAAACGTATCCAACCACGAGCTCGGGGCACGGCATACATGATCCTAAAGCGAATGTCTCATATCACCATCACCCTTGCCGATGAGGTGGATGAGGATCTGGATCAAACGACCCTGGAAGATCAGGAAGCGAACCAAGCTCTCAGCCCGGAGAATGCTGGCTAAACACGGGACGTGATCAAGGCAAACGACCGTCGCTGTGTCGAGGTTCGCTCGGAAACGGTGACAGTGGTTGAGCGGGAGTGGTTTATGGGACAAAAGGTACGCCCCACGGGCTTTCGCACGGGGGTGATGGTTGGCTGGAAATCGTCTTGGTTTGCCAGTAAGCAGGATTTCTCGGACCTGCTGGTTGAAGACCAGAAGATCCGTGATTTCGTTAAGAAAACCTACCGGACGACCAAACAGAAGGCCAAGCTGAGCGGGATCTCCAAGATCGTCATTGAGCGGACCCGTGAGAAAGTTGTCGTTTACATCTACTCCTCGCGGGTTGGCATGATCATTGGCCAAAAGGGTTCGGAAATCGAAGAGCTGACAAATCAGCTCCAAAATCTGATCAAGCGCGTCATCGAGATCAAAACGATCGAGGTGAATCGCCCTGAGGTCGATGCCCAGATTATTGCTGAGGAAATCGGCGAGCAACTGGAACGCCGTGCCAGCTTCCGCAAGACGCTCAAGCAATCCCTGGGTCGGGCCATGGAAAACGGTGCCAAAGGGGTACGGATCCAGCTTTCGGGCCGCCTAGGCGGTGCAGAAATGGCGCGCGTCGAGACCGGGATGGATGGGAGCATTCCTCTGTCGACTCTGCGGACCAAGGTGGAATATGGCTTTGCCGAGGCATCGACGCCCCAGGGCAATATTGGAATCAAGGTCTGGGTGAACAACGGGGATTACCTGACACCAGAGGAGAACAGCGATGCCGGGGCGGATGCCCAAGCGGGTAAAGTATCGAAAAAGCCAGCGCGGAAAAATCCGCGGGAACGCGATGCGCGGTAACTTTGTCGCCTATGGCGACTTTGGCTTGATGGCTTTAGAGTCTGGCTGGCTAAGCGCCGAATGTATTGAAGCGGGCCGTATGACCGCGACCCGCTTTGTCCGTGGCGAGGGCAAGTTGTTTATCCGGGTCTTCCCGCACAAGTCGGTAACCTCGATCCCAGCGGAGACACGCATGGGAAAAGGCAAGGGGGAACCCGAATTTTGGGCGGCAGTGATCAAGCCTGGAATGTTGTTGTTTGAGGTAACGGGGCTACCCGAAAGTGCGGCCCGTGATTGCCTCGCACGGGTTGCCTATAAAATGCCAATGAAATGTCGATTTGTTAGTCGTCGACCGAATGTTGGCGGGGCCTAAGTCAGAAGCCTGGTCGTGATCTGCCCATTGTGGAGTCAGTTGGGCAGTGACGGGCTCATGGTCAAGTACGAGCGGGAAAAGTCAATCAGCGCGGAAATGTAAGGGCAGCGAGTGATGAAGGCAGCCGAGTATCGCCACCTAAGCGATGAAGAATTGCAGCTGTCGCTGCGCGAACTGGAAAAGAACTTGTTCCACCTGCGTTTCCAGTCAGCGACCGACCGTCTGGAAACACCGAGTGAGATTCGCAAGGCGCGCCGAGAGATTGCCCGTATTCGGACGATTCAACGTGAGCGCGAGCTTGCTGTCGAGGTCGCAGCCTCGACCGAGGAAAATGACGCGGCTGGAGGAACGAAAGCGTGACGGCCAAGAAGAAAACGACAGAGAAACGTGGTAATCGACGCGTCCTTATTGGCGTGGTCACTCGGGATAAGATGAATAAGACACGACGGGTCGAGATTTCTCGTCTGGTCAAGCATCCCCGCTATGGCAAGTACATCAAGCGTCGAACGGTGTGCTATGTCCACGACGAAAATAACGACTCGAGTCGCGGCGATACGGTCGAGATCGCCGAGGCTCGGCATTTCTCCAAACTGAAAGCATGGCGACTGATCCGGGTCCTGCAGCGTGCTCCCGGTGGCCGCGGTGACGATGCTGGGACCAGCCGCGCTTTACGCGAGGAGGCCAGTCGACTGGCCCAAGCCCAGGCAGAAACCGCTGCTGCCACGGATGCGGCAGCGTCCAGCGATCGTGTCAACACTCTGAACGATCCGGATCCGCAAGCCACTGCTACGACCAGTGAAACCGAGAGCTAATGCCGCACCGTATCGTCCTGAGACGTCATGCTGAGACGTCATGCTGAAACTTTGCTTTAGAACCGTCGGGTTTGCCGTCCGCAGATATTGATTTCCTCCCAGGTGCACAGCAGCGGGAAGATGGCCGAGGCAGTCTATGATCCAGATGTATTCGTATCTCGATGTTGCGGACAACACCGGCGCCAAAGAGTGCATGTGTATCAAAGTGCTCGGAGGCAGCCGCCGACGTTATGCGTTTTTGGGCGATGTGATCGTCGCCAGCGTCAAGAAGGCCATCCCGGGTGGTGATGTGAAGCCCGGCCAGGTCGTCAAGGGTGTGATCGTCCGCTCCAAGCGGGCGACTCGCCGAGAGGATGGCAGCTACGTCCGCTTTGATCGCAATGCCATGGTGATCATCGACAACGACATGAACCCACGCGGCACACGCATCTTTGGGGCGGTCGCTCGGGAATTACGTGCTCGGTTTAATAAGATTATCAGCCTGGCGGCGGAGGTAGTCTGAGATGGCACGCTTATTCGAGTCGTATACCGGACAAATTCTGCCAGCTTTGGCGGAGAAGTTTGGCCGTAAGAACCGGCTGAGCCTACCCAAGCTCGAAAAGATTGTCATTAACATGGGTATTGGCAAGGCATTGCAGGACAAAAACCGCATCGAACAGGCGTCTGAGCATCTCGGCCAGATCACTGGGCAGCGACCTCAGATTACTCGGGCCAAAAGAGCGATCAGTAGCTTCCGCCTGCGTAGAGGCTATGAGATCGGTTGCCGAGTGACGCTTCGTGGCAAACGCATGTATGAGTTTCTGGACCGCTTGATTGTCACTGCCCTGCCGCGGATACGAGACTTCCGGGGTCTCAATCCGAAGAGTTTTGATGGGAACGGCAACTACAGTATGGGTGTGACCGAACAGCTGATCTTCCCTGAGATTGATCCTGACCGGGTGACCTTTACGCAAGGGATGGATATCACTTTCGTCACCACCACCCGGAATGATGATGAGGCTCGCGAACTGCTGAAACTGTTTGGGATCCCGTTCCGGGAAAGTTGACCAAACCACGCATGCTCGAGGTTGCAGCGGCGGCTGCTGCAAACGAGCCATCGACCAATGTGAGTTGAAACTGTCTGTTGCCGATCGTAACTGAGGAACTGAACCGTCATGGCGACCAATGCGAAAATGGTCGAGCTGGCCCGTGATCTCAAGGCCATTGAAGAATACCGCAAGAGCCCGGAGAATTCCAAACTCCGACGGCGTGATCTGATTCGGATCACTCGTCGCTGTCGCCTATGTGGCCGACCACGGGCAGTTTATCGAAAGTTTGGCATTTGTCGCATCTGTTTTCGTAATCTGGCCAGCGATGGCCTAATTCCTGGTGTCCGCAAAGCAAGTTGGTAAGCTGGATTGGTCCAGCAGTGTTACGACATTCGTGTAGGAGTACCTTGTACCATGATGACCGACCCGGTCGCGGACATGCTGACACGCATTCGCAATGCCAACGCGATCGAGCGACCTGCGGTGGAATTAGCGGCCTCGAAACTCAAGGTAGCCATTGCCCAAGTGCTCAAGGCAGAAGGGTTTATCCTGGACTACCAGGTCGGCACCTACGTCAAGGACGAGTCCGGCTACGAGGAGTTTCAATCCGTCGAAGATGTGAAGGCGGCGAAGAAACCGATCTTACGTGTCTTTTTGAAATACAGCGCGGAAGGGGAAAAGGTCATCCGGCAGATCGACCGAGCCAGCAAACCAGGACGTCGCCTCTATCGTCCCTGTAATCGCTTGCCGCGTGTCCTGGATGGCCTTGGTATTGCGGTGGTCAGTACTAGTCGTGGCGTTCTAAGCGATCGGAAAGCTCGAGAACTTGGAGTTGGTGGCGAAATTATCTGTACCGTATGGTAGCCACAATGATCCGCATGGTTGCCGCCATGGCCATGGGGCCGACAGAATCTTGGGCAAGTCGGCAAGTGGAGCACGTGTCCTGTTAAGGTGGGTTGACGGATGTCTCGGATTGGCCAACAAGCGATCGCAATTCCCTCCGGGATCAAAGTGCAGTTCACCGATGGAGTTATCTCCGTTCAGGGGGGCAAAGGAGCAGAATTGTCATTCGCTCCCCACCCGAACATGAACGTTGAGATTGATGAGACTGCGAAACAAATCCGTGTGAGCCGACCCAATGATGAGCGATTGAATCGTTCGCTTCATGGTCTAACCCGCACGCTGATCGCCAATATGATCGAGGGGATTACCAAAGGATTCGAGCGAAAGTTGAAGATTGAAGGTCTAGGCTTTAATGGCCGACTGGATGGCAAGACCATCGTCTTGTCCCTGGGCTACGCCAATCAGATTCGACTCACGCCTCCAGAAGGGGTGACGGTCGAGGTGGACAAAGACGGTGTGAATATCACCGTCAAGGGGATGGACAAACAAAAAGTCGGCCAGTTCGCTGCCAACATTCGGGCCGCGCGAAAACCGGAACCTTACCAAGGGAAAGGAATTCGTTATCTCGAAGAAACGGTACGGCGCAAGGAAGGGAAGGCGTTCAAGAAGTAATTTAGGCTGGCAATGGCCGGCCTGGATTCTGATGACGAGCCAGCAACCATGCAAAAGCAACAGCAAATTCAAGCACGACGAGTACGCCGACGCCATCGCGTTCGGCGCACGATTATTGGCACTGCCGAACGTCCCCGCCTCAGTGTGTTTCGCAGTTCGAAACACATTTATGCTCAGATTATTGATGATATTCGTGGAATCACCCTGGTCGCGGCCGGAACGCTCGGGAAAGCCATGGCCGAGAAGATTCCATATGGAGGCAATATCAAAGCAGCTGA
Organism: uncultured Alcaligenaceae bacterium; assembly: GCA_964410665.1. Taxonomy (GTDB): domain Bacteria; phylum Planctomycetota; class Planctomycetia; order Gemmatales; family Gemmataceae; genus CAYPIE01. The sequence continues at coordinate 119,986 of CAYPIE010000001.1, read as the reverse complement.
GACCATCGGGAGTTTGCTGGCCGAACAAGCCAAGGCCAAAGGGATCGAGAAGGTCGCCTTTGACCGTGGCAGCTACAAATTCCATGGGCGTGTCAAGGCACTGGCCGATGCTGCGAGAGAGGGTGGACTGCAATTTTGAGTTGACTTGTCTGAGTAGGCTTGGCAGCTCGCTGAGAATGGTGGCATGCTAACAATCATGGGTCGACAGCCCCGGTGGGTTGCCTCCGAGGCGAATCAGGTCGAACGCACGAATATGTCGTTTTAACCAAGTTTCAGGGAGCTCCTCGCGAGCGGATGAGGTTATGGCCAAGGATCGAGATCGCGACAGTCGTCAACAAGAAAACACGGTCGACTTTGTTGTGAAGATTCGCCGCTGTTCGTCGACTGTTAAGGGTGGACGAAGGTTCAGTTTTAACGCCTTGGTGGTCGTCGGCGATAAGCAGGGCAAGGTGCAATGTGGCTATGGCAAGGCGAATGAAGTGCCCCCTGCTGTGGAAAAAGCACTAAAAGACGGCCACAATGCGATGAAACGCTCGCGGAAGATTTCCGTACGAGGTGAGACCATCCCCCATCGCATCGTCGGACGCTACGGTGCCAGCCGGGTGGTGCTCATCCCGGCTGGGCCCGGCACCGGGGTGAAGGCGGGCCCTGGAGTGCGCGAAGTCCTCCAGGCGTGCGGTATCAGTAACATCCTGACCAAGGTCCATGGGAGTACGAACCCCCTGAACCTCGTCAAAGCCACCATCCGCGGTCTCCAACAGCTGCGGACCCGAGAAGAAGTCGAACGCCTGCGCGGGGTGAAAATCTAATGGACTTGACGGAATTACATCACGGCGTCACGAAGCGAAAGAAAAAGAAGCGCGTCGGTCGTGGCGTGGGCAGTGGCACGGGTAAGACGGCTACCCGTGGGCACAAGGGTCAGTACTCCAGTGCTGGAGCAAATTTACCGGGCCCGCTCTTCGAGGGGGGACAAACCCCGCTGTTCCGTCGCTTCCCCAAGCGGGGTTTCAGCAACGCCCGCTTTGCTCGGCAGTTCTTGGTGGTCAATGTTGGCGATATTCACCATGCGTTTGCGGATGGCGATGTCGTGACTCCCGAGAAGCTTAAGCACGTCGGACTGGCCAAGAAGCCGACCGATGGAGTGCGTGTGTTAGGTTATGGCGAGTTGACCAAGAAGCTGATCATCCGGGCCCATCACATCTCGAAGCAGGCCCGAGCGAAGATTGAAGCCGCCGGTGGCGTCGCGGAAGTCATTCCCTCGCCGAAAAAGCCCATACGCAATCCAATGAAACCACGTGATTCGCAGTCGGACGCGGCGTCCTAAGCCCGCTATCGCCCCCTCGGCATCGCCCCCGCGGGGATCACCTACTGCGCCGCGGCCGGGTTGGTCGACTTGCACCGTGGCGAAAATTCCGTTCCACTGCTTCCCAGCGTGCTGACCCGCTGTTTAGGCTGGATGCCCCGCCTCCACGAGGAGTTCGATGAATACCCTTATCACCATCTTTCGGATTCCCGAATTACGCCGTAAGATTCTGTTTACGGTCTTCATCTTGGCCGTGTATCGCATCGGCTATTACATCCCGCTGCCCATGATCGACCAGACGCAGCTGGAACAGAAAATGCAGGCGGCCACCCAGGAAGGGATCGGCCAGTTACTGGGTTTTGTCTCTTTGTTTTCCGGTGGCAACCTTAGTCAGGCATGTATCTTTGCACTTGGCATCATGCCGTACATCTCGGCATCGATTATCTTCCAATTGCTTGCCAGCGTCTATCCTCCTCTGGAACGCCTCCAGAAAGAAGGAGAATCGGGGCGGAAAAAGATTAATCAGTATACCCGCATGGCTACCGTACCCATCTGCGCTTTGCAGTCTTTCTTCCTGGTCCGATTCTTGATGGCTCCAGAAAATTCGGGGGGGTTGGAACTTGCAGTGCCAGGGGTGACCCAGGCGGGGTTCAACTTCTATCTGTTCGGCTTTGCCGCGATACTTACCATGACCGCGGGGACGATCTTTTTGATGTGGTTGGGCGAACAGATCGATGAATATGGTATTGGCAACGGGATTAGCTTGATCATCATGGCGGGCATTGTCGCGCGGATACCGGATGCTACCCAATCGCTTTTGATTGATCCAACGACTGGTGGCCTCAAGGCGTCGGTGCTGACACTTGGTGGCGGGGGCACCGGAGATGTCAGTTTTGAAAAACTGCTAGTCCTGGTCTTTCTGTTCATCAGCGTGGTCGTCGGAGTGGTCGCGATCACCAAGGGACAGCGGCGCATCCCCACCCAGTCGGCCCGCCATGTCCGCGGTCGCCGAGTGTTCGGTGGTACGCGACAATTTTTACCCTTAAGAGTCAATCAGGCCGGCGTGATGCCAGTGATCTTTGCCAGTAGCTTGTTGATCCTGCCTAGCTTTGTTCTAGGGCCTCTCGCCAACGCCCTCAACTCCGAAACTCTCCGCAGCATCGCTGGTGCGTTTATGCGGCAAGGGTATACTTATAATGTCATGTACATTGTTTTGATTTACTTTTTCTGCTATTTCTGGGTGGCGATCACTTTTAAGCCGGCCGAAGTGGCCAGCAACCTCAAAGATCATGGCAGCTTTATTCCGGGATACCGTCCTGGGAAACAAACCGCACAGTACCTGGAGCGAGTACTGATGCGAATCACCTATGTGGGTGCGGCTTTCCTGGCGATCGTGGCGATTATCCCGAATTTGATTAGCTCTGAGATGGGTGTGGATTATCGCATCGCCAGCTTTTATGGCGGTACCGGTCTGCTGATTGTGATCAGTGTCGCCTTGGATCTGGTACAAAAGATTAATAGCCACCTCGTTATGCGTAGTTATCCTGGCTTGACCGACGAGTAGCGTGCGGCGAGCTTGACCGCGTCGCCAGCCTGGACCAAACCACTCACCCACGGCTGGTGACCACCCGCCTAAGCCAACCGGCCGGTGCGGGTTCTTTTATTCCGCGCCGCGGAGGGAATTGGCTGGTGACAATCCTGCGCTTTCTCGAAGGCACCCGTATAATAAGCCATGGGAGGTAACTCCCGTGGTCGAGATCAATGGACGTTGCGGACACACCATGCGTTTGGTTTTGGTAGGCCCTCCTGGGAGCGGCAAGGGAACCCAAGCGGCGTTGCTCACCGAGCGGATGGGCCTACGCTACATCGGTACCGGTGTCGCCCTCCGGGATGCGGCCAAACACGGCACCCCCATCGGAAAGCTGGCCAAACCTCTGATCAATCGAGGTGAGCTGGTTCCCGACCAACTGGTGAATGACCTGATCGCCGAGATGTTCCGTGGACCGGATCGGCCCGAACAATTTGTCTTGGATGGGTATCCACGAACCCTTCCCCAAGCCGAATCATTTGATGCGTTACTAACTGAGTTCGGTGAACCTCTAGACCGGGTCGTCGATCTGGTGATTGACGATGAAGAAGTGGTTCGTCGCATTAGTGGAAGGCGTTCTTGCCCCAATCCGGATTGTGGCACAAGCTACCATTTACAGGCCCGCCCCCCCCGAGTCGTGGGCATTTGTGATCTGTGTGGCTCACCCCTTGTGCAGCGCCCCGATGACAGTGAAGAGACGATCCGCCGTCGCTTACGTGTATATCGAGCCTCAACCCAAGGTTTGCTAGACTACTATCGTGCCAAGGGGTTGCTGCAGGAGATATCGGCCTATAATTCGGTTGAAACCATTTATCGCCACATTGTCCAAGCCATCCAGGGCAATGGTCACCAGGGCAGCGAGGACTCTTCCGGGAAGGATTCGCCCTCGACCGAAGCCACCTAGCATGAATCGAGAAAACCGAGTGTTACGATCCCGAAGCCCCCGCGCGCCCGAACTCAAGTCTGCCCGTGAACTTGCTTTGATGCGGGAAGCCGGCAAGCTTGTTGCCCGTGCTCTGCACCAGTGCCGTGAGCTGGCCAAGCCCGGGGTGCAAACGGCCGAACTGGACCAAGCCGTCGAGGCCTTGTACGACGCCCATGGGGCGACCCCGTTGTTCAAGGGTTACCCGGCAGGCAGTCGTCACCCCTTCCCGGCGGTCACCTGCATTTCGGTGAATGAACAAGTGGTACACGGCATCCCAGGATCCCGCGTCATTCGTGATGGTGATCTGCTCAAAGTGGACACAGCGTGTCGACTCAATGGTTGGTGTGCCGACCGGGCGATTACCATTCCTGTTGGGGAGGTTCGACCGGAACGCCTGCGTCTACTCAAAGTGGCCGAAGAAGTGCTGGACATTGCCATCACCGAGATGAACCGCCAGCAACGCTGGAATGAAGTGGCCAGCCAGATGCAAGCCCATGCCGAAGCCGCCGGGTTTAGCGTGGTGACGCAGTATGTCGGCCATGGGATTGGCCGTACCATGCATGAAAATCCGCAGGTGCCTAATTTTGTCGCGGCCAACCCACGGCAACGCCAGGATTTTCGCCTCGAACCGGGCTTGGTCCTCGCCGTCGAACCGATGGTCAATATGGGTCGACCCGAGACCCTCACGCTCAGCGATCACTGGACGGTGGTGACCCGCGATGGCTTGCCAAGCGTGCACGTCGAGCACACACTTGCCATCACCCACGAGGGCGTGCAGATCTTAACCGCGGATGAAGATCAGGCATCGATCCTTGTGCCATCGAGTCCGAAAAGCCGGGCTTGACGGGGCATTCCTCTTGTCGGAAGCCTTCAAGCCGCTATACTCATAATTTCCCATCCCACGCGAACCCTCCATGGATAGATGGGAAGGAGATGACAATGAAAGTACGTTCAAGCGTCAAACGTATTTGCGAGAAGTGTAAACTGATCAAACGCAAAGGGCAGCTCCGGATTATCTGTGAGAACCCTCGACACAAGCAGCGGCAAGGGTAAACCACCGTCGCTGGGTGCAAAGCGCATGTGGGAGTTACTTGAGAGCGAATTGCTTGCCTTAGTCTCCCCCCGACTTCTTTGCACCTGAAAAGAAATTCTCAAATAGTAATTCTCACCTGTTGTTGCTCAGGGCTGGTCATTGCTTGATTGAGTGCGGGAGTTAATCTATGCCGCGTATCCAGGGTCGCGACATCCCTAGTGATAAGCAAATGTTCATTGCCCTTCGATACCTCGAGGGGATCGGCCCTGCACTCGCCCTGAAACTATGTGAGGAACTGGGGATCGATCCTACGCGCAAGGCTCGAGACCTGAATGAAGATGAACTGAGCCGCATCCAGCAATTACTCGATCGTGACTACGTGGTTGAGGGGACTCTGCGGCGTCAAACGAACCAGAATATCGCCCGACTACGGGAGATTGGCTGCTTAAGGGGTGTCCGTCATCGTCGAGGTCTGCCCGTACACGGACAACGGACCAAGACCAATGCTCGTACGCGGAAAGGCCCACGCAAGACTGTCGCGGGCAAGAAGGGCGTCAAGGACATGCGCTAAGCTCGAGCACACTGGCCCTCATGGTGTCCGGCTCTGACCCGCGACCATTCGGCTGGGTGCGAGCAACCCAAGAATCCATCGAGTTACTGATTCGTTCGCGGGTACTGGATACCTGGATCATTCAGTTGATCACGAGTACCCAGTGAAGCCCTTGGATCTGAGGACTTTGCAACGTGGCCAAGGTCAAGAAAAGGAAACAGCGTCGTAATGTGAGCCGAGGCGTTGCTCACATCTACTCGACCTTCAACAATACGATCGTCACGATTACCGACACCAATGGGGATACGCTCACGTTTGCTTCGGCTGGGAGTGTGGGCTTCAAGGGCAGCCGGAAAAGCACGCCGTTTGCCGCACAGCGAGCTGCGGAAGATGCCGCGGGCAAAGCGACGAAATATGGTCTGAAAGAGATCGATGTCAAGGTTAAGGGCCCAGGTGCCGGGCGAGAATCGGCGATTACTGCACTCCAGGGATCGGGCTTGACCATCAAAATGATTGAGGACGTCACCCCCCTTCCACACAATGGCTGTCGACCACCCAAGAAGCGTCGCGTCTAATTTGCCCAGCGACAGTGGCCAGGAGTTGGCAATTGTCTGTCGGATTTGGTCGGATGTGCTAGGCACCAAGTTCCCGCCGATTCAGTACTGTCGGCGGGACTTTTTCATCGATGGTAGGGATTACTCCTGGGCCTTTATCCCGGCCGAGCAATCCTAAATCGTTTCGTGGTAGATTGGCTGTGGGAACGCACCCTAGCAATTGATCTTAGGAAAGTATGGCACGTTACACTGATCCATCCTGCAAGCGGTGTCGTCGAGAACAGATGAAACTGTTCCTCAAGGGTAGTCGCTGTCACTCTAACAAGTGTCCGATCGAGAAAGAAGCTGTCCCACCCGGGATGCATGGTTATCGACGGAGCAAAGTGAGTGAATACGGCATCCGCCTCCGGGAAAAGCAGAAATTGAAGTTTTTCTATGGCGTGTTAGAACGTCAGTTTCGCCGCTACTTCAGCATTGCCACCCGGGCTCCCGAGAATACCGGCGAAGAATTGCTAAGTCTGTTGGAGCGCCGGCTGGACAATGTTATTCATCGCCTGGGCTTTGCCTCGTCACGTAAGGGTGCACGGCAGGTTATTGCTCATGGCCATATTCTTGTCAACGATTACTTGTGTAATGTCCCCAGCCGTTTTCTCAAGCCAGGCGATCGCATCAAGGTTAAGAATCGTCCTGGTAGTCTACAACTGATCAATATGGCGATGAAAGACGCTGCCCCCAACGTGCCCGACTTCCTTGAATTAACCCCCGGCGATCGTCCCGAAGGCCGCATGATCCGCATTCCTACCCGAGGCGATGTGGACCCCAATATTGCGGAGATTCGCGAACAGCTAATCATTGAAATCGCCACCCGCTAAGACGCTCTCCGCCCTCAATGCATTGATGCTGTGCTCCCTGGGATCGTGGTCCTGCCACCCCAGGGCAGCCGAGCCTTCGGTTCCCAGGGGGATGGGGAGCCAAGCATTCTTATCGATATCCCCAGGAGGGTAGTATTTATGCGCATCCGCTGGCGTGGATTAGAATTGCCCACGCGTGTGGTCGCAGACCGCAGCACGTTGTCCGATACTTACGGCAAATTCATTGCCGAGCCCTTCGAACGCGGTTTTGGCGTTACGGTCGGCAACAGTTTGCGGCGTATCTTGCTTTCGAGTCTTGAGGGGAGTTCCGTCACTCAGGTCAAAATCCAGGGCGTTCAGCATGAGATTATGACCATTCCTGGGGTCATCGAAGATGTGACCCAGATTATCCTGAACATCAAGAGTCTGGTCGTCAAGAACCTGTCAAATGAACCTCGGATGATCCGCATTGACCGCCACGAGAAAGGCTTAGTCAAAGCCGCCGACATCATCCACGATGAGTCGATTGAAATCATTAATCCCGATCATATTGTGGCGACGCTGACCGATGATGTCCCGTTTGTCATCGAGATGACCGTGGATAATGGCCGTGGCTATGAAACCACGGAAGAGCGTACCATCAAGGAACGTGAGATCGGCGTGATCCCCGTCGATGCCGATTATTCACCGGTGTGGCGGGTCAAGTATGAGATCGAGGACACCCGTGTTGGTCAGAAGACCAACTACGATCGCCTGGTGCTGGAGATCTGGACCAACGGCACGATCAGCCCGCAGATGGCTCTGGTCGAAGCTGCAAAGATCCTTCGCAAGCACCTAAACCCATTTATCCAATACTCGGAGCCCGGGCCGGAGATGCCGCTCGAAGAGTCGCTGGCCAATCCGAATGCCGCGACGATCATTGTCGATGCTGACCTCGAACGACAACTCAATATGAGCTTGGCTGAGTTAGAGCTCTCGGTTCGCGCTACCAACTGCTTGGAATCCGAGGGAATTACCACCGTCCGTGATCTGGTGATTCGAACCGACGAAGAATTGCTCGAGGTCCGGAACTTTGGCGAAACGACCTTACGAGAAGTCAAACAGAAGTTGATTGAACGCGGCCTGAGCTTGGGAATGAAGCTCGGCTCGGCCCGTCGCTAAGCCTCAGTCCGCCTGCCCATCTAGCAGCAGGCATCGGAGTTTGCGTCATGAAGCACCGTCGTGTTGGCCGCACCCTTGGCCGTAGTCCCGCGCATCAACTGGCGCTGAAGCGTAATCTATCGCGGGCGTTGTTTGAACATGGCCGGATTATCACCACCTTGGCCAAGGCCAAGGAAGTACGCCCATTCGTCGAGAAGCTGATCACCCTGGCCAAAAAAGGGACCTTACATCATCGACGTCTGGCCATCCAACGACTGCCGGACCCCGCGATCATCAAACTCCTTTTTGATGAGATCGCCCCACGCTTTCATGACCGAGCCGGTGGTTATACCCGCATCATTAAGCGACATGAGCGCAGGCTTGGCGATGCGGGTGAAACCGCCTTTTTAGAGCTGCTCAAGGAAGGCGAGCAAAAGTTTATGGCCCGGCGTGAAGAGCCTGCTGCACCTGCTCCCGCACTGGAACCAGAGGAAACGCCGGCGGCTCAGGAAGCCACTCCAGAGATTCGCAACGAAGCTACCTCCGAAGAGCCCGTTGCGGAGACGTCAGCGCCAGCTTCGGACAGCCCTTCCACCGAGGAAGACAAGCCCGAAGAACCGAAAGCCTCTGCGGAACACGAACCGGACAAAGCCCAATCCGAAGATGCCAACAAATCGTCTTGAGGCGGAACCAAGCGGGCGGCTTTGAACTGCCCCCCGTTCCCCTCGTTGCCTGCTGGGTGTCGAAGCTCTCCGTGGTCCTTCGTTCTCACCCCGCAGGTCCATTGGTCCTGAACTCGCACATACGGTACAATATCTTCGATGTCGTAAGCGAACCACCAATCGGGCATCTCTCTAGCCGGTCGTTGCATGAAAATTGTTAAGTATCCTCACCCTGCCCTGCGTGCACGGGCAGAGCCGGTAAAACTCATTGACAAGGAACTACAAACCCTTGCCAGTCAGATGCTGGACCTAATGTACACGCACAATGGTCTGGGCCTGGCCGCGCCTCAAGTCGCTCAAGGAACTCGTCTCATCGTGATGAACTTTGAGGGAGATGCCAATAACAAGGATCAGGAGTGCATCGCTATCAACCCGATTATCCTCGAGCAGAAAGGCAGCATCGAGGAGACCGAAGGTTGCCTGAGCTTTCCGGATCTGTATCAGAAGGTGCGACGGGCGAAAACCATCCGGGTCCAAGCGTATAATCTCAAAGGGGAGCTCTTCGAGATGGTCGCGAGCGATCTGGCCGCGCGACTTTGGCAGCACGAGATCGACCATCTCAACGGTGTCTTGTTTATCGATAAAATGAGCATGGTCGGCCGAATGAATAGCCGTAAAACCCTAAAAGAATTTCAGGAAAACTTTGCTCGCGCGAAGGAACGTGGCGATCTTCCCGCCGACCTAGAAGCCAAGCTTTAAACGATCTCTTAACGACGCCAACTTGGAGAACTCGAACACCCCGATGCCTGTGGATGGCACCCGACCCCTACGCCTGGTCATGATGGGCACCGGCCTGTTTGCGGAGCCGACCCTTGAACGCCTACTCACGGGTCCTGATCCAGTAGTTGGGGTGTTTACGCAACCCGATCGCGCCCTTGGGGCCCAGCGCGGCTCGACCCGTCAGATCGGCAAAGGCATGAAAGAGATCGCCCGTGAACATGCGATGCCCGTGTATCAACCCGAACGCATCAACACTCCTGAAGGAGTGTCACTGCTCAGCGGGTTGCATCCAGACTTACTAGTGGTGGCTGCTTATGGCCAGATTCTCTCCCCCGAAGTGCTGGCCGTCCCGAATTTGGGTGCCATCAACGTGCATGCCTCCCTGCTCCCCAAATATCGCGGGGCCGCGCCGATTAACTGGGCCATCTACCACGGCGAGCACAAGACTGGGGTGACCATCATCCGGATGTCCGCAGGGCTAGATGCTGGGGACATGCTGGCTCAAGAGGCGATCTCGATTGGAGCCGAGGAAACCGCGGGAGAACTCGAAGGACGCCTGGCGATACTCGGTGCTCGTCTGGCCACCGAGGTGATCGAGCGATTCCACGAGGGTCCGGTCTGTGGGCAGCCTCAGGATCCGGCGCAGGTCACCCGGGCCCCGAAGCTTAGCAAGCAGCATGGCTTAATCGACTGGTCGAACACCGCCGAGCAGGTTTGCCGCCAAATCCGGGCCATGCAGCCCTGGCCGAGCCCCTATACCTTCTGGCACCGCCGCCTGGGCAACAAGCCACCAACCCGATTGTTGATCTTGGAGGCTCATCCCTTGGCTGGCTTGCCCCAATCCGTTTGCGAAGCGCCTTTAGCGGGGCAGGTGGCCGCGCATCGAGAAGCCGACCAACGGCTTCTAGTGCACACTGGGGAGTCGACCTTGGTGGAGATTCTCGAAGTGCAGCCAGCTGGCAAACGACGCATGCCCACCCGCGACTATCTACGTGGCCAAGCCATCGAGCCCGGCGATCGATTCGGTTCGGAAATTCTTGCATGACAGCACCACGGCCACCCAAGCAACCACGTATCCCAACCGCCCGCCGACTTGCCTGGCAAATCCTGCGTGAGCATCGTGCTCAGGCCGGCTATGCCAACGAGCTGATCGAACGTACGCTAAACCCCTTGCCCATCCTCGACCCCGAACGGCGTCTACTCACAGAGTTGGTTTTTGGCGTGCTCCGGCATCGTCGCTCGCTCGATGCCATGATCGAGCCCTTTCGCCGGGGAAACCGCCCGATCGATCCACCAATCCGTGAGGCATTGCGGCTGGGGGCGTATCAGCTCGCCTACCTGGATCATGTGCCCGCGCACGCAGCAGTCTACGAAACGGTGGAGTTGATTCGAGCGGAATTTCCCCGCGTGGTCGGGTTTGTCAACGGGCTTCTGCGCCGGGTGAGCGAACTGGTCACATCGACCAGCATGCCCACACCCAGTGCGGATTCCTTGCCGCGGCAACCGGGAGTGTACCGTGTGCTGAGCCAATCGGTGTTTCCTCCACCCGATCTCGATCCCGCAGGGTATTTGGCCACTGCATTCTCCTGGCCGGACTGGCTCGCCTCGCGGTGGCTGCATCGCCTGGGTTTCGATGAATGTCTACGTCTGGGACACTGGTTTAATCATCCGCCAACGATCTGGCTGCGGGTAAACCGGTTGCGAACAACACGGGAGGCGCTGCTGGCCGCCTTCACCGCAGCTGGGATCCCTTGCAGCTTTGGTGAGCATCCGGATAGTATCCGCTTGCAGGACCGTCGACCGATCCGCAGCTTGCCAGGGTATGCCGAAGGCCACTTTTGTGTGCAGGATTTGACGGCCATGCAAGTAGCCGATGCCCTGGACCCAAAACCTGGGCAACGCATCCTGGACTTGTGTGCAGCTCCAGGCGGCAAAACCAGCCATTTGGCTGAGAGGATGGGCAACCAAGGGAGCATCGTCGCCTGTGATCTTGCACAAAACCGCTTAAACACGCTACAACAACTGTGCCGACGCTTGGGCATTGACATGGTTCAGTCGCATCTACTTTCCCAGGAAGATCAAGGCAGCTTGCCCTCCGGACCGTTCGATGCCATCCTGTTGGATGTCCCGTGCAGCAACACCGGCGTGCTCGGCCGTCGGCCCGAGGTCCGCGAACGCCTCCGAGAGCGTGAGATCTCCCATCTGGTCCAGCTGCAAATGCGGCTTATCCACCAAGTTGTGGATCGCCTTGGCCCCGGGGGAGTCTTAGTCTATTCGACCTGTAGTATGGAGCAAGAAGAGAATCAGGGAGTAGTGCGAGCCGTCCTACAAGAGCTACCCCGTCTCCAGCTGGAGACTGAACAAACCACCTTGCCCGGGCAACCGGCCGACGGTGGCTACTGGGCCCGGCTCCGCGTCCACTGAATCGCCCCACTCGGTTTGTGGAATTCCTGGTTTGAGCTCGGCCGAGGCAGCCATCACCAACCTCGCTCGGATGGACGAGTGCGGCCATCGCCACCGATCAACGAGATGCATACACTATAAACTTATGAACAGGAAAGTTTTCATCGAAACCGTTGGCTGTCAGATGAATGTGCTCGATAGCGAGCTGGTGATCGGTGCGTTGCGCAAACAAGGCTACGAGCTCACCGATGAGGCCCGCGACGCCGACGTTATCCTGTTCAACACCTGTAGCGTTCGTCAGCACGCCGAAGACAAGATTTATTCCGCCTTGGGCCGCTTGGTTGGCCACAAGAAGCACTACCCCGACAAGATTATCGGCGTGCTAGGTTGCATGGCCCAGAAAGATCAATTGGCGATTCGCCGCCGTGCCCCGATTGTCGACATCATCTGCGGCACCGGCCAGTTGTCTCGACTCCCGGAGCTCATCGACGAAGTTAAGACGACTGGTAAAGTCCAACTGGCCGTGAGTCTAGGTCGCAAAGACGCCAGTCGTGACGAAGTCGAACGTAGCTTCGAGAGCTATGACCCGATGCGCGACCCGTCGATGCGGCCATCCCCGTTCCAGGCCTTCGTCCGCATCCAGATTGGCTGTGACAAGTTCTGCACCTACTGCATCGTACCAAGCGTCCGCGGCCCCGAACAAAGCCGCCACCCCGATCACATCGTCGCCGAAGTGCGGCAACTGGCCGCCGAGGGCTGTAAGGAGATCACCTTCCTTGGACAGACGGTCAACAGCTATCATTATCCGCTCGGGGATGGCCGCGTCGCCCGTCTAAGTGACTTGCTCGAACGCTGCCACGACATCCCTGGCATCGTGCGACTCAAGTTCGTCACCAACTTCCCCAAGGACATGAGCAACGACCTGCTCGACGCGGTCCGCGATCTGCCCAAAGCAAGTAAGTACCTTCACGTCCCGGCCCAGTCCGGCTGCGACCTTATGCTGAAGCGGATGAAGCGGCTCTACACGGTCGTCGAGTACTGGGAGATGCTGCACCGAGCACGCGAACGGGTCCCTGGGGTTGCCTTTAGCAGCGACTTCATCGTTGGCTTCTGCGGCGAAAGCGAAGAATCCTTCCAGAAGTCCTGTGACCTTGTCCGTGACGCCAAGTTTAAAAATAGCTTCATCTTCAAATACAGCGCCCGCCCCGGCACGAAGGCGGATCAACGGTTCGACGATGATGTACCCGATGAGGTGAAGCGACGCCGCAACAACGAGCTGTTGGCGATCCAGGCCGAGAACAGCCTGGCCGACCACCGCCAGCGGGTGGGCCGCACGGTCCGGGTCCTGGTCGAGGGCCCGAGTAAGACCGGCGCCAAGCAAACGGAGCCTGGCCCGCGCCAGCTGACCGGCCGCACCGAGACCGACCACATCGTCGTCTTCCAGGGCAACGACCGGCTGATCGGCCAGATGGTCGAGCTAGCGGTGGCCGATGCCTCGCCGTTCACCCTGTATGGCGAAGTCGTTACCGAAGATCGCATCGGCGGAACGGGCATCGAGTGCGCGTTCCCCAAACAGCACTCCTCAGCGGTCAACTCCGAGCGGAGGATCGGCTTGCCTATCGTGTGAAGAGCGATCGCGAGCTGCGCGCACGCTTTGCCAACTGCGCTGCGGAGCCCAGGCTCCTTTCACATTCTCAGATGGTAGCCAAATCTGGACGAACACAACTCGCCCAGCTGACTTTCTTGCGAAAAACACTTCTCTCCGTGTAAGAAATCTGCCGTACCCGGAAGTATTCTGGTGACGAGCGTTGGTGCTCGACAACCTCGTGGCGAAGTGAGACCGCATGAGCGATTTACCGGAAACCCGTCACAGTCTCATTCTTCGGTTGCGGGAATTGGACGACTCGGCCGCGTGGGGCGAATTCGTCGCGATCTATGAAGCAGCCATCTACCGCTTCGCTCGACGGAAACGTCTGCATCACGCCGACGCCGAGGATGTGACCCAAGAAGTCTTGCGAGCGGTGCTGCGCCGCATCCCCAACTGGGAGGCCAGCGACCAGCAGGGATGCTTCCGCGCCTGGTTGTTCCGGGTGACCCGCAACCTTTTTGCACGCGCGTGGCATGAGCAGCTCATATACCCGTACCTGGTCTGATGGGGACGTGTTTTAGCGAGATCCCCGAACCCGACCATCAAAACCGGGCCCAGTTCGAGCTGGAATACCGGAGGTCGGTGTTCCAATGGGCCACCGAGCAGCTACGGGATGACGTCCAGGAGTCGACCTGTGACGCCTTTCGCCTGACCGCCATTGACGGCCAGTCTCCGGCCGAGGGGGCCCGCCAACTGGGTGTCTCGATCGCCTCAGTGTACACAGCGAAGTGCCGCGTCATGGCCCGTATCCGAAGCACGATCGAAGCGTTCGAAGCAGAAGATCGCGGCGAGTCGATCTGACCCCCGCGTAGCAAACACCCGTAGTCTTGACCCAGGGAGATTCGCGCATGATTCGCGTGAGGCGGTATTGTCATGAGATGCAACCGAAGCGACTGCTCAAGGAGGAACTCTCCCCGGCCGAGGAAGACGCCCTGCGGGAGCATCTTGAACACTGCGCGGCATGCCAGCAAGCGCTGGAGTACGCAGCTGGGGCACCGACTGGTGGGACAACATCCATCAGTTCATCGGCAAGGACACTGCCAGTCATCGCATCGGTCACGCACCCAGCGAACGCGACCGGGTGCGGGCCCGCGGGCTTCTACGCAGGCTCGCCCCGCCCCCAGACCCCACTGCAAAGAAGAACCAAACACCCCACCGCACCAGCCGTCTCACCACCAGCGCTGGCAGTATCCGTCTGCGGGTCCGCAAGGAGACGGCGATCGATATCGACGCCCGGGCGAACATGGGTTCGGTGGTCGGACCGGTCGTAGCGACAGCAAGCAAGCAGAAGGCACTCAAACTCCAACTCAACGGCGGCGTCCCGGAAGTGAAACACGGCAGCAGCGTCGGCTCCATCCGCCCCGAATACATTGACAACGAGCAATAGCCGATCGGGCTACTGGACCTCTCCTCTTTACGGCAGCCAGGAAGCTCCCTGGCTGCCGTCGCAAATTCCCATCGCTTCAGGCTACAAGTCTGATCACTCCCAGAATTTCAGACACTTCAGCACCTTGCCATCGCGGAGATACAGCCGACCGTCGGCCAAAGCCGGGTGGGCCCAGGTGTCGCCGCAGACCTTGCTACGTGCCAGCTCGGCATACTTGCCCGGCTTCCCCGAGAGGAGGACCAGCTCGCCATCGTCTTCGAGCATAAGCATTTTGCCATCGCCCAAACGCAATAGACTGGCGTGATAGCTGCCAACCTTGGGCTGTTTCCACAGAACCTTGCCGGTCTCGGCCTCGACACATTGCAGCGTAGCGGAAGCGTTGAACAGAGTCGCCTCGCCCGTGACCACATAGGCGTGAGTCTTACCGACTGCGACCGGGGTGGAGAAGTAGCAGGTCAGGGCTGAATCCTTCCACAAGGGTTTGGTCATCGGTTGGCCGTTCTCAGCCTGCATCCGCAGGCCAATGCCGCCCGCTTTGACCGAGCTGCCGATCAGGACGTCGCCAACCTGGCAGGGGGTCGTGGAGCTTTCGTTGAGCGGGTCCCGAAACGGGAATTTCCAGAAGACCTTCCCATCCTTGGCCGAGATCCCAAGCAAGTTCGCACCGGTCAAAAACACCACTTGCTGGGCATCACCGACCGGCCACGGGCTCGGCGTGGCATAGCTGGCTGGCTCGCTGGTAGCCTGCCACTGGACTTCGCCGGAGTCCAGGGTGAAAGCGACGATGCCCGCCCCCTGGCCGCCCACGTTGACCAGCACCTTGTCATCGACAACCAGCGGGGATGCCGAGATCCCGAAGAACAGGTTTTTGGCACTGAACGTTTTCAGTGTGTCGACCTGCCAACGTTGTTTCCCATCGGCCACGGCGAAGCAGCTCAGGATACCGGTGCTGCCCAAGGTGACGATCTGATCGCCGACTACCGTGGGAGTCCCGCGGGGGCCGTTGCCAAACGGAGTGGTAAATGGTGGGCGGTCATAGGTCGTTTCCCATAGTTTCTTTCCCGAATCGATGTCAAAGCATAGGACGCTTTCCGCATTCCGGTTGGGCGCCTTGACATGGAGGAATACCTTCCCGTTGGCGACTACCGGCGAGCTATGGCCTTCGCCGACCGGGGTTTGCCAGATTTCCTTGGGAGCCTTTTGCCAGACCGCGATGGTCTCGCGGGTGCTCCCATCGTGCTGTGGGCCCAGCCACTGCGGCCAGTCGTTCGCTGACAGGGAGCTGGTCAGACAGAGCAGAACAAACCATACAATCGCGTACCTCCGAGTCGAGCTTGGGATGGTCATTCCGCCGATCCTCCTTGGGTCGATGCAATTAGCGGTAGAGGGATGCGGCTCAGATGAGCCGACTCGGTTGGCTTACAACTCGAGGGATCTTGCGAACAGGTGGCCCCCACCTTCTGAAGGAACACATGTAAAGGAGCGTATTGCCAGGGCAGATCGTATTCCTCGGCCAGTTGCTTCAACGTCTGCAACGACGACTCGGTGAGAGCATTGCCGGTTTCCTGATAGTTAGGATCACAAAAATAGATGCGACATCCCAGTGGCCGCGGCGCACGTGCCGTGCATAGCCCCTCCACCTGATAGGGACAACGATCTGGGGTGACCTCTTGATGAATCGGGGGTGCTCCTGCCAGTAACACGTCCGCCTCGAGGTTGCTTAGAAACAGAACGTGGCCGTATTCCTTAAATCGACAACAACGGCCCGACGCATCACAGCGCGGACCTGCTTCCGCCACCGCTTGGTCGACCTGGGCATAGAGGGCTCGGATCTTATCGATCACTTCCGGATTCATTGGCTTACATCCGAATCGTACGTACACGACGAAGAATGTCTTCCACCGGGATCAGTTCGCCCTGCCCGGCCCCTGGACAGACCGAGCGGGTGGATGCCCAATCCTCCGGAGTGGCCAGGTTACTGCCCCAAAACGGCCAGGTGCGACATTGACGCGGCCGAACCGGGTAGATGGTGCAACCGGCCGCGGGGTCATAAAATACACAGTCGCCGTTGGGGCGTTCGAGCAAGGTGCGGCGGGCATGGAGAACCCTTGTATACTGCTGGGTAAACTCCTCGATGCTTTGATCCCGGAATGCGGCGATTGCCGCTATCTCGGTGTCATTGACCCAGACAAAACCCGGCTCCCCGGTACAGCAGGCTCCACAACGCGTACAGCCAAAGCGTAAGCCCTCGGCATACCACGGTTCGGTCATCCCGCCAGTCTCCTTGTCGTGTGGAACGTATGCGCATCTCCGTCATTGTACCAGCCCTCCAGGAAGAAGCCGCCATTGTCCGCTGTCTCGATTCGTTACGCGTACAACAGCCGCACGAGGTGATTGTGGTTGACGGCGGCAGTCGCGACCGAACACGTGACCTGGCCGCCTCACGCTGTGATCGGCTGGTGCACGGCCCCCGCGGGCGGGCGAAGCAGATGAACCTTGGCGTGGCCCATGCCTCCGGGGACATCCTGTTGTTTATCCATGCCGACTGCCATCTGGAGGCGGGCGCCCTCGACGAAGCCCGCGGCTTACTGCGTTCACCTGGTGTGGTGGCAGGTTGCTTTCAGATGCGCGTGACCGAGGAACATCCGTTGTATCGCTCGATCGATGGCTGTGCCAGCGTCCGGGTCCGTTGGACGGGGTTGATTTACGGCGATCAGGGGCTGTTTGTAACCCGGCAGACCTTTAACGCGGTCGGGGGCTTCCCCGAACTGCGACTTATGGAAGACGTGTTTATAAGCCGCGAACTGCGGAAGCATGGTCGCATCGTGGTCGGCCGCAAACGGATCTGGGTCTCGCCACGTCGCTGGCAGAAAATGGGCATTGTGCGGCAAACCTTACGCAACTGGACCTTGACCGCTCTAGCAGGAGTGGGTGTCCATCCGGATTCGCTCGCACGCTATTACCCTGCAGTCCGCTGAACGAGAAGCGATGGAGAGTTCGAGGCGAAGTCAGTAACTGCGGGGGTTACGACAGACCGCCGTCGCCTCGAACGCTCCCATATAAGACCGAAAAAAATGATGACCGGCGATTGACCGACGATTTCGATGCTGACCTCGCCGGTAGCTACATTAAGGGTCATGCGCCGACCATGCTCGCCACCGCAATGCCTTGCCAGGATCGAGATCCCGAGCATCTTCAACACCGTCTCGCAAGCTTGGAGATTCTCCTGGCCGATTTGCAGGGTTTGCGTGGTGGCAAACATGCGTGCACCGCCCGCGAGCTTGGCGGTAAGCCGGACCGGTTCACCAATGTGATCGGTCATGGCGTGGATCAAGGCAGGGATGGCGGTGTCGACGTACTTACCGGGATGCTCGCGCTTGCCGCGTGAACTCGGCAAGACGATATGAGCCAGTCCACCGAAACGGAGTCGTCGGTCGTAGAGAACGACGCCCAGGCAAGAGCCCAGCAGGGTCTGTAACTGGCCGGGGCCTCGCTGGATGGCCATTTCGCCCATGCGAATGGATGATCCTTGTGGAGACGAAATCGAAGCCATCGTCAGTCTCCCTCCGGGAGTAGCTCCGCGAGGCGTTGCATCGTCTCTGCATCCGGAACCCACAACAGTGTCCAACTTACGGGTCGACCGTCGATAGTAAACGCACTCTGGGCGAGAAGCACCTGATCACTGGCCATGGCTTGGCTCATCAGAACCGACTGCATCAGGCTAGCGGCAAAATCCTGGTAGAAACTTGGTGGGGTGGGTAACAGCTCGGTCCCCGGTTGACCTGGAAACAGCTCCCGAGCCAGAGAATTCAAGTAAGCGCAACCGACGATATTGGTTGTCTCCAAAGCTGCAGACAGTTCCATCTCCCCCCAGTCGGTGCTGCTGCCCGGCGGTTGATCGAGCAGCAAGTCGGCCAGGGCCAGCCCGCTGCCTTTTTCAAAGGCGAGAATCAGCTGTCCAGTGAGGACTCCCGTCAGGGCCATCGCTCCTAAACAGATCGGCTGATCCGGATCCCCCAACAGGGTGGTCGCCTGCTCAAACGGGATCATTTCCAAGCCCTGGATATTCAACAAGCAAGGTCGACCGAGCCACTCCGACAGAGCACCCGATGCATCGGCCGCTCCGTGCCGAAACGCACGCTCCAGGACGCGTAACTGACTCGCCGCCAGTGGTTGGTCAGGGTGGTTCAACACCGTCCTACTCCCGAAGGCCTCCCGAGCGATGTGCCAGCCGCTGCGTCGCCAAATCGATCGACGCGCCGACGTCCAACATCAGGCAAACGGTGCCGTCCCCCAAAATACTCGCTCCCGATAGCCCGCGGATGGGCACAAAATTCTCCGAAAGCGATTTGATCACTACCTCTTGACCGCCCAGCAATTCATCCACACGAAGCCCCATCGTTTTGCCCGCAGTTTGCAGGATCACCACGTTGCCAGAAGGCTCCGCAAGCCCGCCACTGCTGCAGCTGTCGGTGCGCTGCGTGTCACTCCAGTTGAACACTTCATCGATCGTGACCAGGGGAATGAACTCCCTACGAACCTCAAACGTCTCTTTCCCCAAAACCGTGACCACATCACGCCGGTTGACCAGCACAATCTCGCGCACATCATCGATCGGGATCGAGAAGATGACCGTGCGCATCCGCACCAACAAACTGTTAATGATCGCCAGAGTCAGCGGCAGACGAATGCTAAATTGCGTCCCTTGGAAAGGTTCCGAGCGAACGTCAATGGTGCCATTGAGCTCGTTGATGCGCGTGCGGACAATGTCCATGCCAACGCCCCGGCCAGACAGGTCCGTCACCTTGCTGGCCGTGCTAAAGCCAGGATGCCAGATGTAGTCAATGACCTGATCATCGGCCAAGGCGGCCAAGGCATCACTGCTGACTAGACCACGATCCCGTAAGCGATTTTTGATCCGGTCAACCGCGATCCCTCCACCATCATCACGGATATGCACATAAACATTGTTACCCGTGTGACTGGCCTCCAACCAAATGGTGCCAGTGGCTGGTTTGCCGCTGGCCTCGCGGACATCGGGGCGTTCCAGTCCATGATCAATGGCATTGCGGATGAGATGGGTCAATGGGTCGGCGAGTTCATCAATCATGCGCTTATCAAGCTCAGTCTTTTCGCCGCGAATCACCAAATTCACTTGTTTCCCACAGTCATCGGCCAGGTCGCGTACCACCCGTTTGAAGCGGTTAAACAGTGGCCCGACCGGAACCATGCGGGTCTCGAGCACTGCACGCTGCAAGCTGTCGGAAATCCGTGTCAATTGGTCGATGGTCTCGCTAATCTGGGCAAAGCAGCGACGATGATGCTCCCAGAATTCGTACAGTTCATCCAATACACTAAGGCCGGTCTGCAGGCCTAAAATGCGTTGTTGACCGTTTTCGGAGAGCGAACTTTGTCGCCGCAAGTCTTCGATGGTTTGTGACACTGTGTCAGCGAGTTCACGGGTGCGGTGCCAGGTGCTGGAGCGTCCGCCGCCAAGACGGACCTGACGAGCCACCTGAACAAAGCGAGCACGATTGACCACGAGCTCACCAACCAGATTCATCAAGTCATCCAGACGATCAATATCCACCCGCATGGTCTCCAATACGCGGGCTTTGGGAGTATCGCCCGCGGGTTGACTCGCGGTCAGCGGACTCGGGATGCCTGGATCATCCACGCCCTGAGCGGGTCCTGTGGGCGGAGGAGGAGAAATATGCGGTTCCAGAGGAACTTTTTCGGGAGCAGCCTCATCTGGAAGACTCGTTGGTGCTCCCGGGCTGGCAGGCTGATGGAGTTCGGGGGAGTCGGACTCTACCGTGGGCTCGCCGCTGGGCTGCGGAGGTGGCTCCTGGCTTGGCTCGACCGTTTCACCCGCGCGATCCGCCCTGGGTTGAGCGTCTTTCTCGGAAGCCTCGCGATAGTCTGCTTCATTGGCTGGAGATGGAACCTCCAAGGAAGTCGCGCGTGCGGTCCCCGTCACACCAACCGATTGCACACCATCCACCTCGGCCAGCGAACGCAAGCTGTCCGGATCCTGATCCGTCTCCAGACGTACTTGAAACGACGCCAGTTCGGGCCACTCTTCGAGTGCTTCGAGGGGCGGATAGGTCGAGACAACCTGGCCGCGTTCGCTTAAGCGGGCGACAATCAACTGTGCCTTCAAGTCCGCAAGGGGGAGCCCTGGTTCAAACTGGATCGTCAGCTCGCACTGACCTTCGGCCAGTCCCTCCTGAACCGGCGCGGCCGGAGGTTTGGGAGCAGGTGATTCGCTCGGCATGGGCTGTTGTTCGAGTGCCCGCAGTTCCTCGAGTAGTTCGTTGGCAGTCGCCAGGTGCTCGCCGTGACGTAATCGACGGGTACAATCCCTAAGAAAGTCGATGCAGCGAAGTACCAGATTGATGGTCGGACGATCGAGGGGTTGCACCCCGGAGCGAAAGCGTTCAAAGCGATTCTCAAGCTGATGGGTAAGCACGGTGATATTGTCAAAACCCATCATCCCGGCCGCGCCCTTGATCGAATGGATCAGGCGGAATGCTTCGTTCAGCTCGGCGCGATCGTCAGGATTGCGTTCCAAGCTTAGAAGCGTCTCGACCAGATCATCCAGCTGTTCCTCGGTCTCGTCAAGGAACATTTGTAGATATTCGGACGCATCATCGGCGAGCGGGTTGCCAACCGAGTCGGGTGGTTCAGCCACGGCTGGGAGTCACCTTCTGATAGAGAAAAGCCGCACGTTTCTGTAACGGCGCGAGCAAATCATAGATTCCCTCGGAAGGGCCGACGACCAAGTACCCCCCCACGGCCATCGCAGCAATGAGATGCTCAATCGCTCGCTGTTTGGAAGCATGATCGAAATAGATCAGCACGTTCCGAATAAAAACGCAGTCAAACGCCGTCTCATGCAGCGGCTTGAGCAAGTTGTGTCGTGTCAGTTCAACCATGCCACGAAGCTCTGGTTGCACAGTCCAGGTTGTGGTCTCTGGGTGCCATTGGAAGTAACGTTTCCGCAGTTTCTCAGGTACCCCTTCGACCAGGTGCGCTTTGTAATTGCCAGCACGACCCGCTTCCAGAGCCCGTTCACTTAGATCGGTCCCGAGGATGCGAATCGTCCAATCACGTAGACGATAGCGTTGTTCGGCTAAGCACAGAGCGATGGTGTAGGGCTCCGCTCCGGAAGCACAGCCTGCCGACCAAATGCGAATCGATTGGGGTCGTTGCTGGAGCCGAGCCGCGCGAATCAACTCGGGGACAAATTCGTGTTTGAACCAGTCAAAGTGCTCGGGCGTTCGGAAGAAGAACGTCTCATTGGTGGTAATCGCATCGAGAAACTGACTTAACTCCGCCACGCCGCGTGGCGAGCGCAGCCAGGCAAAGTACACATCAAAATCGGTAAAATTCCCTGCCCGCAGCCGTCGGCGGATGCGGTTGGTCAACAGTGCTACTTTTCGTTCGTCGATACAAATGCCACTCTCGGCATAGATCAGGTCACGAAAGCGAGCAAACTGTCGGGGGGTGAGCTGTTCAAGAACCAAAGCCTAGCGTCTCCCTGCCGGCAACTCGACGGTGGCCCCTTCGTTGAAGCGGATCACCAGATCCTGCAAAGTCTGAGCTTGGGCGCCAAGTTGTTCGGCACTTGCGGCAAGCTCCTCCGCACTGGCCGCCGTACTCTCGGTGGTGTCTGAGACCGACTTGATGGCAACCTGCACCTGTTGGGCACTCACCGATTGCGAGTCGGTCTGTTCGGCGATCTGAGCGATCCCCACCGCGGTCTGGTCAGCGGCATGAACAATGCCCACCAAGGCTTCGCCAACTTTCTCGGAAAGCTGCGCCCCTTCAGTGACCCGACGTGAGGATTCCTTGATTAACTGCGTGATCTCCTTGGCCGCTTCGCTGGAGCGCTCCGCCAGTTTGCGGACTTCATCGGCCACAACCGCGAATCCAAGGCCATGCTCCCCCGCCCGAGCCGCCTCGATCGCCGCATTCAGAGCCAGCAAATTGGTTTGGCTAGCGATCTCACTGATCACCTGAATAATGTCGTTGATCTGTTCACTGGACTTCTCAATCAAGCGCATGGCATTGACTGCTTCCTTGACCGCTTTGCCACCATCTTTCGCGAGGTTGGCAGTGCCATCGGCTTGGGTCTTGGTATCGGTGGACCGCTGGGCAATAATCTGAATCGCTTCGGTCAACTCGTCGATGGCTGCGGTCATCTGTTCGACCGAAGCCGCTTGTGTCTGTGCCCCATCACTCAGATGCGACGCGCTCTCGGCGATCACCTTTGAGCCTTCGGTAAATTGATTGGCACTTTCACAGATCTGCTCAATCAAATGCTGCGTGCGTTCCTGATGCTCGGCATTGGCACGTTGCAGTAGGACTCGGTCGGTGACGTCGGTGGCATACTTGACCACTTTAAAGGGATGTCCATCCTGATCAAGGATGGGGGTATAGGTCCCCTGGATCCAGACCTCCTTGCCGTTCTTGCCGACCCGAGGGTACTCACCGTGCAGGAACTCGCCACGGCGCAGACGATCCCAGAAGTTGCGGTATTCCGAACTATAGCGGGTCTCGTCGTCGACAAAGATCGAGTGGTGCTGGCCGCGGACCTCATCGAGCTGGTAGCCCATGACCCGCAAGAAGTTCGGGTTGGCGGTTAGGATCGTGCCTTCCAGGTCGAACTCAATCACCGCCTGGGTCCGATTGATCGCCGACAGCTGAGCTTCGACATCAATCTCGTTCATCGATTTTTTGCGTGTGCCGCGGCCATTTGGCTTCACCGGCGGGACCTCTTCGTCGGTACTCATGGCAGGATGCTCTCAGGGAGTGTGCAGAAAGATGTCAGAATCGGTTATTGCAGTGCCGGACGATCAGACCCTCCAGGCAGAGTACCGGCTCGATGGTACATGTCGAGCTTGTCTGGGTCGAGCAACTCCGCAACATCGAGTAAGATGACTAAGCGCTCGCCTAGACGGGCAAAACCCGTGATATAGTTGGCTCCATTGGTGGTCACGGAGGTGGGTGCCGCTTGGATCGACTCTTCGGGGACGCGCATCACTTGCGTGACGCGGTCGACCATGCAGCCCATGGTTCGGCTGCCCACATTCACCACGATGGTGCGCGTTTCGTGATCGGTTGGCCGAGGCGCTAAACCAAACAGTCGACGAAGGTTAATGATGGGGATGATCGAGCCGCGAAGGTTACTCACCCCCTCGACATAGTCGGGGACTTGTGGAATGGCAGTCACCCGCTCCAGGATGACGATTTCCTGGATCTGCTCAATGCGAAACGCGTAATCTTGTTCGGCAAACTGGAATCCAACAAACTGGGCGGTGTGTTTGCGAGTAGAACCATTGCCTGAGGAATGTGCGGTCATGGGCACCCGACACGACTAAAGGTTACAACGGTGGCGGCTCCTTCCAAACGAGACGATGATAAGGAATTAGGATACTGCCCTGCGACCCTGGGAACAAGCGGGCCTCGGCACCTTCACCATGAACGGGTTCCCCGTGGGAACCCGTCAACCGCTGGATCTGCTCTATTCGCGCGGTGGGATGAAATCGGCGAGATATAACTGCGAAGAGGGATCGGTGCGACGCGATGCCGTCCATAATAGTTGCGTATAGTCCGGACTGAACACCGGCAGCACATCTGCCCCGGGCGCATAGGTAATCCGCTTTGTAGTTCCCGTTTCGATATTCATCCAATAAAGGTCGTAGTTCGGCCGACCCCCTGTCCCATGGTCCGCCGCCGTATATATAATGTGCTTGCTGTCCTTATACCAATACGGGGCCCAGTACACCCACTGGTCATTATCAGTCAGGGCCCGTTCACCGCTACCATCGCTGTTGATAACATACAGCTGTAAACGATCCTTTTCCTTACGGTCGCTACGGAAGATCACCTTGCTTCCATCGGGGGAGAAAAACGGCCCACCGTTGTAGCAACCCGGAGCGTTGGTCAGCTTGCGGACCTTTGAGCCATCGGCCTGCATAATGTACAGCTCTGCAGAACCCGAGCGATCCGAGCAGAAGACAATTTGCTTGCCATCGGGCGAATACGAGCCCTCGGCGTCATAGCCTTCGGAGTTGGTCAAATTGATGAGCCCCGTGCCATCCAGTTTGGCTGCATAGATCTCCATATAGGGATCAAAGTTCCACTGATAACGACGCCGGCGACCGGTCTTCCGATCCTCTGCACGCTGGGCATACTCAGCGACTTGTTGTTTCTTGGCATTCGGGTTGGTGTGGGCACTGGCGAAGATCACCTGGTCACCATTGGGGTGGAAATAGGCACAGGTCGTGCGGCCCAGCCCTGGTGAAATGCGATACCGCTTGCCGCTGGTCAACTTCTGGACGAAGATCTGATAAAACGGATTCCCCGTATCCTTCTCCTCGGCCTGATAGATGATGGTGTGCCCATCCGGATGAAAATACCCCTCCCCAGCCCGGACATAGTTCTGGGTGATCTGATGAATGTTTTTCAGACTCTGCGCTTCCTTGGCCTGCCAATCTGGAACGGCCGACCATGTGGTGAGACTCACGGTAACCAGTAGGGAAATCAACAGGCTGCCTCCCATGCAAGGGTTGGTCGAAATTCACGGGCTTATCTACTCAGTGTAAGCAGTCGGACAAGCTCAGAGCGAAACATTCTGTGAACCGGTCGACCGATCCACGGTCTCTGTCTGGCAAACAATGATCCGCCCACGATCCAGGAAGCGTTGCCATGCATCCCGATCCCATGCCCTGTGGCCTCTGCGGCCGCTCGTTTGAGCGATCTGGACTAACCCGGCATCATTGCTTGCCACGCGCAGAAGGCGGTCAGATTCAAGATATTGCCTTGATCTGCCGCCAGTGCCATTCCACGGTTCATGCCTTGTACAGCAATGAGACCCTCGCGGCTGTCTATCCTACCATTACCCAACTGCGCAGTGCACCAGATCTCCAAGGGTATATTCGCTGGGTCCGTCGTCAGCCCACCACACGGCACAAAGCCAACCGGCCACGACGACGGAAGCTGTGAAGAATTTGTCGATCAATACCGATTATTAGGGATGTATCAGTCGTCCTGATCACGTCCACTAGCGCCCAGGCAAGGAGGCACCTCGTGCAGGATCCACGTTCGAGACTGGACATGGAAGTTCTGGAAGCGCGCAGCGTCCCAACCGCAGGGGTGAGCCTGGCTGGCGGCATCCTGCAGATCGACGGGACCTCGGGCAGCGATAGCATCTACATTCTGGATGACCCGAGCCAAGCCGAGCAGTTGCTGATCATCCACGAGTCGACCGACGGTACCACCCATTACGAGACTTTCGCGCGGTCGGAGGTCACCTCGCTTTCGGTCCACACCCAAGATGGCGACGACCTTGTGGCCAACTATACTCCGTTGCCCAGCTTGGTCGAAGCCGGGCCAGGGGATGATCAGATTTGGACCGGCGACGGAAACGACACCGTGTTGGCAGGTAGCGGTAACGATCGCATTTACACCCTGGGAGGACTGGACCACATCGAGGCCGACGCTGGCGACGATCTCGTCTTTGCTGGGGATGGTAACGATACCGTCCTCGGCGGGGACGGAAACGACCTGGTGATCGGCAATCACGGGGACGATCGACTGGAAGGCCAGGCAGGTAATGATCAGCTTTGGGGGCA
The DNA here is from genome assembly GCA_964410665.1 of uncultured Alcaligenaceae bacterium. Classification (GTDB taxonomy): domain Bacteria; phylum Planctomycetota; class Planctomycetia; order Gemmatales; family Gemmataceae; genus CAYPIE01. The sequence continues at coordinate 93,520 of CAYPIE010000001.1, read as the reverse complement.
AGCTGGTCATGACCTACTCGATGGAGGTAACGACGACGACGCGCTCTACGGCGATGTTGGCAATGACACGCTGTTCGGCCAGGCCGGTAAGGATACGCTGCTTGGCCAAAGCGGTGACGATGAGCTCCACGGCCAGGCGGGTGCGGACTTGCTTAGTGGCGAAGCGGGTGCAGATCGCCTCGACGGAGGGGCCGACCTCGACATCCTCATGGGCGGAATGGGCAATGATCTGCTTAGCGGTGGTGCGGGCGATGATCGACTTTATGGCGATGCTGGGAATGACACCCTGCAAGGGGGGCTGAACGATGACCAGTTAGTGGCTGGGATGGGCGATGACCGCCTCGAAGGTGACGAAGGGAACGATTCACTCTGGGGCGAGCATGGGGCAGATTATCTCGAGGATGGAACCGGAGATGACATGATCATCGATCAGATGGGCATGAATCGTCATGTGTCGGGTGGAGGCAACGATCAGGCCTGGATGTGATTGCCGAACAGGCATCGGATCCTTCATTGCGGCACAGGGGGAGATCCCGTGAGTTGCCCGCATGAACTGCTCCGCGGCAGAACCGGCCCATAAACAGCAAAACGTGAACCGAATTCACTGCGAAACTGCTTGCTCGAGAGGATACTAAACAATAGTATACTATCAGAGATCTGCAAGCAGTTTTTTTTCGCGGAGAATGCGGCAATGGCAGAACGAAAGCTCTCGGGGCTGACGCCCGAGTTGGTTGAGCAGGCCATGGCCGGAGGTTCGGCAGCCCGGGATGGTCTGGTACGCATTTTACTCCCCGAGATCGAGCAAATGGCTCGAGCTCAGGCTCGGAAATATCCCTGGATTGCCTGGGAGGACTTTGTCCAGGAGGGTATTTGGGCCCTTCTCAATTCGCTCAACCATTTTGATCCGAGCCGAGGCCCCTTTTTACACTATGTTCGCAGCACCGTTCGCCGGCAACTCGGCCGCTATGTGGCGAACATGCCTCCTTTGGTGCTTTTCGCCAGCTCCACAGGCAGTTCCGAGGATGTCCTGAACTCCATGCTAGCCCGTTCAGAAACCGAGGCGATCGAGCTGGGCGAGGCGATTCAGGCAGCGCTGGCCCACTTACCGCCGATTCAATGTCAAATCCTCGAATGGCATTTTGGCCTGCATGATGGTCAACCCCGGACCCTGGCGGCAGTTGCGCGGTTGTTAGGTTTGCGTCGAGACGAGACGCGCCAGGCTCTGGCCGATGCGCTGACCAGCGTACGCCAGGAGTTGCACAGATAAAATGGTACATTGCAGTTCGCCAATTGCCCTTCTAAGATTGCTCTCGGTGGGGTGGAATCGCATTGCCTGGAGAATCACCCATGCGGCACCTGCTTTCGGCACTCGTTCAGAACCAGCCGGGGGTGCTTGCGCACGTCTCGGGCATGCTCGCTTCGCGTGGCTTCAATATCGACAGTCTTGCCGTGGGAGAAACCGAGGTTCCAGATCTGTCGCGGATGACCTTTGTCGTTCATGGCGATGATACCGTGTTGGAACAGGTCCGCAAGCAGCTGGACAAAATTGTGACAGTCGTACGAGTCGATGATATTTCGGGCGCGAATCATGTGGAACGCGACTTGATGTTGATCAAAGTTGCCTGTACACCGGGCCAGCGGATTGAAATTGCCTACTTGGTAGACATGTTCCGAGGCCGGGTGGTTGACATCACCGCCGATACTCTCATGATCGAGGTGGGCGGACAAGAAACGAAGGTCGAGGCGTTTATCGAGCTGATGCGGCCTTATGGAATCCAAGAGCTGGCGCGGACGGGCCGGATTGCCCTCGTCCGTGGGACACCCATTCGGGAGGAGTTATTGTGAGCCAGCCGGAGAGCATTCGCCTACCGAGTCGCCGTCTAGATCCCACTCAGGTGGCCCTGTTGCAACAACTGCAGCCGGGGGAGCGGATCCGCATTGTCCAGTCCGTCCGCGTGGGACATCGCCTCTGGACCACCACCGTGGAAGGCACCTTCCGTGAGATCAATTATCTCGCCACCGGGCTGGCCACCGACCGTGTGCCCGAAGACGATGTGGTGGTCCCGATGGTCCATTTCATCAAAGACAACGGCGAACTCTCCAGCATCGCCATCGACGAGCTTAGCCAGGTCGAGAAAATCTAAAATCGAGCGGAGTGCCCACCTCCTCGTGATCTCGACCGGCTCCGCCGTCACTTGCGATTTTGCGGTCTGTGTCGGCGAACCCCTCGGCGTTCGATCTTCACGGAAGCAAGATCCCATGCGCAGGGGCATTTTACTTCAAGTCCCACTCCCGACCCGGCCGATCTCAACATAGGTGATTTTCTGATCACCTTCTCATCGCCAGATCTGCTTGGTGGTCAAGCACTTTTTCCCTACGATGATTCAATAGGGAGTTGATCATTTCAGCTGCGGCATACAGTTTGGATCCGACCACATGGGCATCGTGGGGGAGCGGCATGGCGAAGCACATTTTCGTCACGGGAGGAGTGGTCAGTTCGCTGGGCAAAGGACTCACTTCCGCTTCCGTGGGGATGCTCCTCGAACGGCGGGGGCTGCGGGTTCGCCTACAGAAGTTCGATCCTTATATCAATGTCGATCCCGGGACCATGAGTCCCTACCAACATGGCGAAGTCTATGTGCTCGATGATGGCACCGAGACCGACCTCGATTTGGGCCACTACGAACGTTTCACCAACGCCGAGCTCACCCGCGATTGTAATTACACCACTGGCAAGATTTATCTTTCGGTCATTCGTAAGGAACGGCGGGGTGACTACCGGGGACGTACCGTCCAAGTAATTCCCCACGTCACCAATGAGATCAAGGCCGCGATCAAGAAACTGGTGACTCCTGATGTCGATGTGGTCATCACCGAAATTGGTGGGACCGTAGGTGACATCGAAGGATTACCTTTTTTTGAAGCTATTCGCCAGTTTGCTTTGGACGTCGGAAAACATAATTGCCTGTACATCCATCTGACGCTAGTCCCCTATTTGCGGGCCGCCCGGGAACTGAAGTCCAAACCGACTCAGCACTCAGTTGGGGAATTACGTCGGATTGGTATTCAGCCGGATGTTTTGATTTGTCGTAGCGAGCGAGAGATCCCCCAGGACCTCCTCGAAAAGGTTGGGCAGTTTTGTAACGTCGAGGCCCGTGCCGTCATCGAGGAGCGCGACAAAGAGTTCAGCATCTACGAAGTACCCCTTAGTCTGGTAGACCGAGGCTTGGATCAGCTTATCGTAGAGAAGCTGCACCTTGACGCTCAACCACTGGCGATCGATGATTGGCGGGCGATGCTTGACCGGATGCGGCATCCCCAAGGTGAAGTCCACATCGCCGTGGTCGGGAAGTACGTCAAGCACCACGACGCTTATAAATCAATTTACGAAGCCCTAGAGCATGCTGGGATTGCCAACCAGTGCAAGGTCCGTGTCAGCAAGATCCAGGCCGAGGCCATCGAACGCGAGGGTGTCACAACCCATCTGGCGGGAGTCCATGGCTTACTCGTGCCGGGAGGATTTGATGAGCGCGGGACGCCGGGGATGATGCAGGCGATCCGGTATGTTCGCGAGAACGATATCCCGTTCTTTGGGATCTGCCTGGGCTTACAGTGTGCCGTGATTGAGTTTGCACGACATGTCCTGGGCTGGGCGGAGGCCCATTCCACCGAATTTAACCCGGAGACCCCTTATCCGGTGGTCTGCATGATGGACGAGCAACGCGAGGTAACGCAACTGGGCGGTACCATGCGGCTCGGAGCGTATACTTGTGAGCTTCAGCCTGGTACTCGCGCTCATGCTGCGTATGGGACCACCACAATTACTGAACGCCATCGACATCGCTTTGAGTTTAATAATCACTACCGTGACACTTTTGCCCAGCACGGCATGCAATTCTCCGGAGCTACCCCGGATGGCAAGCTGATTGAGGTGATCGAATTGCTGGAACATCCCTGGTTTGTGGCGGTGCAGAGCCATCCGGAATTCAAATCGAAGCCTACCCAGGCCCATCCGTTGTTCCGAGCGTTTATTGCGGCAGCGAACCATCAGCGACGGCAGAATTCAGGAACGATGCCACGTGGGGAAATGGCCGGAGTGTCCTAAACCTCATCACTCCCTCCGACTCCACTGGCTACGGTGTAGCGTTTCACGGGGCCAGCGAGGGAGCCTACTTCTTCAAAGGTTTCCCTTGTTGCATTCAGGTCAGGCATACAGCTTGTAATCAAGCGTCGGAAACACATTATGCCGACGCTCTAGTTCACCCAGCCAGGACTCATCGATCGCATTGTTGTTGATCTGGTCAAACAGGTGATTAAAGTTGAGCACGTGAATGTTAGTCCGCTGCACGGCATACTCGACCATGGTGCCCGTTTTCATAATAAACGCCCAGTCGCTCGATTGTGCCAGGAGTAGTTCCCGGGCAGCCTGGTTAAGCGCGCGGCGACAAAGGGGAGTCGGGTCGGGATAGGCATGGGCTAGCCCGACCATCCGGTCAGCATGTTCGTGCAGATGGCGATAGATCCAGTCGTTGGAGCCTTCAAGCCAAACCTCGTTGTAGCCCTTGTAGCCCCAACTGCACATCGGAGGTTGGCACTTTTGGGCACCAGGATGGAGGTCGATATATTCAGGAATCGTAATCGTTTTGACTGTTTGTTGATCAAAGCACATCTTCCGAAGCAGGAAGTTGATCCAATCGGGTCCCTCGAACCACCAGTGACCGAAAAGTTCTGCATCATAAGGAGCGACGATTACCGGGGGCCGGCTGTCCATCGACCCGGCCAGCCACTCGACTTGTTTTTCGCGGTTGAACATGAAGTTCCCTGCATGCTCGGCCGCGCGATCGAGGGCCGACGGACGGTGATAAGGCTGCTTGTCGTTGGTGCGACCGGTGATTCGATAATATTTCATGCCGGTATGGCTACGGATGCCCGACCGGTGCAGATGAGGACGTAGATAATCGTAGTCAAGATCGAAGCCGATGTCGCGGTAAAAGTCCCGGTAATTGTAATCGCCAGGGTAGCCCTCGATGGCGCTCCAGACTTGTTTGGACGATTCGCTATCGCGGGCAAAGGCATACACTCCGGAATTGGGGCACATAATCGGTGCATATACCCCCAACTTGGGCCGCGGGTGGGCGAATAGCACGCCGTGGGTATCGGTGAAAAAGTACCGGATGCCCGCCTCAGCACACAGCTCATCGGTCCCCGGCGTGTAGGCACACTCGGGCAGCCAGATCCCCTGCGGGCGGCGGCCGAAGTGGCGATGGAACTCGCGTGCTCCCAGCTCAATCTGCACCCGCATCGCGTTGCGGTTGACTTCCATCAGCGGCAAATAGCCATGCGTCGCACCGCAGGTAATCAGTTCCAGCTTGCCCCCGTCGAAGAAGCGGCGAAAGCCATGCAACAGATTGTGATCATAATGCTGCACGAACATTTCCCGCGCGCGGGTGAAGCGGTTTAAATACATCTCGGCTAACTGGCGGAATTCTGGCTGCCAGCGAGTCCGCTCGACTTCTTTGCTAGCCAATGCCAGCAAGTTATCCAGATGCCGCACATAGCGATACTGCAGCAAGGGATCAGCAAGCATTCCGGCCAAGGTGGGTGACAGCGACATGGTCATGCGCCAGTCGACCCCATCACGATCAAGTCCCTCGAAGACCTCCAACAGCGGGATGTAGGTCTCGGTGATTGCCTCGTAGAGCCAATCCTCTTCGAGAAAATCGTCGTATTCCGGATGCCGAACGTACGGCAGGTGTGCGTGCAGGACTAACGCCAGATAACCAAGCGGCATGACTATCCACCACCAGAGAGGTCGCTTTCCATCTAGGCGATTTGTCGTCCGTCATGAACGACAACCTTTTGGTTTGTTAGATGCGGCCGAGCGGGTTTCAAGAGAGCGGAGAATTTTTTTGCTCCGCTCGCCAGGAGCCTCGGATCAGAACTTGCCGAGCTGACAGATTATGCGGATTCGCCGGAAACAACAAGTTTTCCCAGCGACTGGCTTCCTCATCCGGCAAGGGAACCACGACCAGATCGGCCGCTTTGCCAGTTTCCAGGCTGCCACACACCCTTTCCAAGCCGAGCATCGCCGCAGCATCGAGGGTGATCATCCGCAATAGCTGCTCTCCAGTAACTTCGGGGTAGGCTTGGTGCACACATTGCGCCTCGGCCAGAGGATCCAGGTCCGGAGTCGAGGCAAGACTATCGGTGGCCAATGCCACCCGCTCGCCGCGGGCCATGCACGTGAGGAGGGGATACGCTGGGAAACCAAAGCGTGCATGCGTGCGCGGGCAATAAACCCGCCGTGGCGTCCAACCCGCCGGCAATTGGTTGACATGGATCCACGCCAGCGGTTGACTGGAGTCAAAGATGGCGAGCAACGAGGCGTAATCTGGCACCAATTGCTCTGCGGCCCAGACACCAAGGTCTTTCAGAAAGCCAACCAGAGGTCCGGTATGGCTATGCAACAGCGTCCGCTCCTCCGGCGACTCCGCCAAGTGAATCGCCAGGGGAACACCCGCCGTGGCTGCCTGCTGAAACAACCCAGTGGCCACCGAGTAAGGGGCGTGCGGACTTAAACCAGGCTGACAAGTTGCTGTCATCGGATGGGCAGCCAGCCACGCCTGCGCCTCGGCCCAGGCTCGTTCGGCCCGGCTTTCGGTCAGACCGAGTAGCTCATAGTAGACCACCGACCGAATCGGGGAAGCTGACAATTGATCCCAGCTCGCCCCTGACGCAGCAATGTCGCCGATGGTGGTCGTACCGTAGCGTAAGGCCTGGTCCAGCCCGAAGGCGATGTCGGCCTGAACTTGTTCGGGCGTGCGACTTTGCCGCGCGGCAATGATCGCCCGCAGCCAGCCGAGAAAGTCATCGCGGGGGAGTTGAGACTGGTCGAGGCCGCTGAGATCGAGGTGGGTGTGCGGGTTGACCAGTCCGGGGAGGATGATGGCATTGCCAAGGTCCAGGTCGGCAGTGCGCACCCCGGCCGGGGCAACCATAACGATCCAGTCGCCGGCGTAGGTGATGGTCCCTCCGGGCAACGCGGGGCCAGCGACCGGAACCAGCCATCGAGCGGTCAAGGTGATTTCCTCGGCTGTTGGCATGGCGCGAACCTCGCGAGCTGGCTTGACTCTCTTTGCGTGTGGGACGCGATGACCGCCGAAAGGTGGGCTTGGGTGGAGCCATCCTTTAACGAGTGACAGCACGTCTCATCGGCCGAGTGTCCTTGCCCAGTTGGGGAGGCGCCGATCGCCAGCGCGAACGGTCGGCGCCCACTTTTCAACCCCTGGATCATTGGTCACTGGGTGACTGCCGGTATTTGAACAGGGTCCCGTCGCACGTACATCTTCTTCGCGAGGGTGTCAGCCCGTGGTGGGTCCGGCGATAACTGGTACAGAATACGTGACGGAAAGCAGGCGGGCTGACTCCAGACCGGCAAAAGTGACGTTCGGAGCAGCGTAATTGGAACGACAGGCTGACTCACGCGTCATAGACAGCCTGGCCGAGGCCGAACGCGACACGCACTTGTATGCCGACATTCGCTCGAAGGTCACCAGGCCCGTCAGAAGAAATCTACACCCGCAGTACAGAAGAAATCTACACCCGCAGTACAGCGGTCATCGCAGCCACAGCATCACGAATCCGCTGCTCCCAGTCGGGGTCGTCTGGCCGAAACGGGAAGGTCAGTCCGCGTGAACTGTTGACCACCGCTCCGAGCCCGTCCCCACGGAACGCCGGGCGGACTGCATCGATGCCTGCCCCCTGCGCGCCGTAGCCGGGTACCAGAAACCAAACCTCCGGGAAACTCTGTCGTAGCGTAGCCAGTTCCTCGGGGTGGGTGGCCCCGACAACGGCTCCAACGTCGCCAAAGCCACATTGAGCGACATGCCCCTGGTTGCAGACCGCGACTGCTCGAGCAACGTGGACATAGACGGGTTCACCGTCGCAACGCAAGTCCTGAAACAGGCCGGCTCCAGGGTTACTTGTACGGACCAGCACAAACAACCCGCGGCCGCTGCGTCGAGCCTCTTGAATGAATGGTTCGATCGCATCGGCGCCCAAGTAGGGATTGATGGTCAAGGCATCAGCATTCCAGACCCGGTGAGTTTGGCCTGCCAGGACCGCGCCGGCGAAGCTGGCCTCAGCATAGGCCACCGCGGTGGAAGCGATGTCCCCGCGCTTGGCATCCAGAATCGTGATCGCCCCACACTCCTGGGCCACTCGCAGCACATTTTGCAGTGCCCGCATCCCGTCCGGGCCACACCATTCAAAGAACGCCGCCTGGGGTTTGACCACCGGGATCGCGTCCCCGACCAGTTCAAGTACCCGTCGACAGAACGCTTCAAAGGCCGAGGCCACTCCCGTCAAGCTGCCGTCGTCATAGCGTTCTTGGAAGCTGCGTGGTAACAATTCCCAGCGCGGATCAAGGCCGAGACAGACGGCATTACCCCGACGCCGGACGACCTCACTCAGGCGATCAGCAAACGCAGTGATCATGCATCCGGTTCAATGCCACCCCAACGCGGTACAGGGCTACTCGTGAAGAGGTGGAATTGGCCATTACTCCTTGTCGGTTTTGGGCGCTGGATCGTATTTGGTCAACTCCAGAATGGCATCCTGACCACCCAGGTTGAGTTGTAGCTTCACCATCCCAATGCCCTGGACAAACCAGTACTTGACCTCGGTCTTCTGGCCAGCAATGGTAAATTCCCCTTCGGATACCGCCGCCTTTACGGCTCCCTTGTCCGCAAGTGCCGGCACTTTGATCTGCTCTTCTTTGCTTGAGAACGAACCTTTGATGGCTTGCCCCTGGATCGAGGTGTCCACCTCCCAGCTGGCGCCCGGCTTAAACGGGAGTTTTAAAATCCGTACCGGAGACATTGGTTCTTTGCCGTTGATCGACAGCCGATAGATGCCATCTTCCCGCTGCACTACGTGCTCCTCTGCGACGCGATTGCCGTTGACCAAGGTCTCAATACGAGCAGCTTGTTTGTCCTGCCCTTTGGGCTCAAAGCCAGCCACTCTCATCACCAGTTCCGGTTTCCCCGTGTTGGTGGCGGCGCTGACCACTTGATAGGTCCAGGCTGCCCCTTCCTGCAAGGGATAATAGGACTGGTCCTTCGCCGATGGCTCTTGAGCGGTTCCCAGCCCGGTGGCTACCAGCAGCAACCAAGCACTCAGGATGCGGGTCATGCGAAAAATCTCCTGTCTTTGTGTCCGATCACTCGCGGATGCTACCAGCTGGCGGACGGTCAAACGGAAACCCGGTCGGCTTTCCATGCAAAGCCATGCGCACCCGCTTGGGATGATACGTCCCGGAGCGGAGGATGGTTGCATCAAGCGTGGCTCCGGCAACCCGCCAGCCCGCCTCTGCAATCAGCTCAGGACGGCCGGCGATGAAGCCTTTATGCGTCAAGGCGAGCCAGCGCGGCGTCCCCTTTTCATCTTTACCAGAAGTTTTCTCGGTGGGAATGCTCAGTAGCTTCAGTTGTTCCTGGCCCGACCTGGCATCCCATAACTGCACCAGCCCGTTTGATCCCCCTGAGGCGATCTGCTTACCATCTGGACGCAACGCCACCGTATAGTTGGCATGAGACGTCATGATTCGTCGGATGGCATCACCCGAGTCAGCTCGCCATTGCCGTAGCGTCCGATCTGCCCCCGCCGAGATCAGTTGTTCACCCTGGCGATCAAAGGCCACGGCGAAAACTGCAACATCATGCCCGATCTGTCGGCTCAGTGACTTGCCGGTGCGAGCATCCCACCAATAGAGCTCAGATTGGCGGCCCGAAGACACAATCCGCTGGCCATCGGGGCGAACGGCCACCGCGAAAATCGGTTCGGTCATCCCAGCCAGCGTCCGCATGCAGTTCCCGCTCCGCCGGTCGAATACTCGCAGCGTCCGATCTTGACTCGCAGAGACGTACCATGTGCCATTGGGGGCAAAAGCCACATCGACCACCGGCGCCGAATGAGCCTCAATACGCCGCAGTTGCCGGTTCGCGGCCAGATCCCATTGCACCAGAGTTTGATCATAACTGGCCGACACCAATACGCCGCTGTCGGGTGAGAAGGCGACTTTGGCAACCACATCGTCATGGCCACGCAGGGTGCACCGCAATCGACCGCTGGCCCACTCGATCAGGTGGATTGTGCCACTTACCGCTGCTCGGCCCCCGGCAATCGCCAACCAGCGACCATCCGGGCTAAAAGCCAGGTCATGAACAGCCAGTAGCCCGGCGGTGATGACCCGCTGTGGTTGACCTTGTTGCAAATCCCATAAAGTGACCTGACCATACTGCCCGGCTGCCAGGATCCGTCCTTCCGGATGGTAGGTCACTGTTGTGACTGGATCGAGCGGCCCTACTGGCAGAACCATTTCGACCGGACGATCCTTACCATTGGGCGATAGCTTGCGTGGTAAGATCATCCGAGTTGGCAGCACCACATCCAGTTTGGGTGGCAATCGACGGTCTGCCGTGACCGGAGCGCGAACAGATGAGCGTTTCCCCTCGGGTAGCCCCTCGGCCAGCCAGCGGGCTATCATCTCGATCTGGGCCTTGGCCAGTGGCTTGGCATCAAGGGGCATTCGACGGTGAACATCCTCGCTTCGCAGACGCTTTAGCATTGCTTGGCCATTGGACTGACGCAGAGCAGCCATGGTATCGAGGACCAGCCCGCCAGAAATGTCTGCCCGGTCACGATGACGCTGGCGATGGCAGCCGGTGCAATGCTCGGTTAGCAACGGACGAATGTCTTGCCAGTAGGTGGGCGAGGGCTCCTCCGCCGGCAGCGGGCTAGCCAGAACAAGTCCGCTCAGGAACAGACCATACTGTCCATACAGGGATCGAGGCATTATCTCCCCCTATCGCACGAAGAGGAACTCGCGGCTATTGAGCAGTACCCAGAGCAGATCCTCCAAGCCGAGTTGGCGATTTGGTGCCGCCGCCACCCAGGCTTGCGCCCGCTTGCGTTCGCTGACACGAGGCCGTCGTGATAGCGTGACCTGATACAACTCATCGATCAGGGCATTGATCGGCTGGCCAGAGCGAACCAACTTCGCAACCCGTCCATTGGGATCGCTGAGTTTGCTCCGAAGTTCCGGGCTGTTGAGCAGATGCATCGCCTGGGCCAGGTTGGGTTGCTGGCCGCGCTCACACAGACAAGAAGTCTGACGGTCGGGTCGACCGAACACTTCCAAGGTCGGTGCTGGAATTTCGGGATCGGCTAAGGCAATCGCTCGGGTGCCAGGCGCTAGGTCGGCGTAACGGGTGGGGCTCCCAGTGGCGAAATCGATGGCGTCGGCCAATTGCTCAGCGCTGAGACGCTTGGGCGTGACCCGGGTGAACTGGGTATTCTCGCGGTCAACCTGGTTCCCTGGAGTGGCCTGTGAACTTCGCTGATAGGCACGCGAATTGAGGATGGTCCGCAGCAGGTGGTGGAGATCAAAGTGGTGAGCGATGAAGTCTTCGGCTAGCCGATCAAGCAGTGCAGGGTTACTCGGTGGGTTGGTCGCACGGAGATCATCGATCGGTTCGACCAGGCCGCGACCGAACAAATGGCCCCAGCAGCGGTTGACCAGATTGCGGGCAAAGAAGGGGTTCTCTGGCGCAGCCAACCAGTCGGCCAGCTGAGCGCGGCGATCACCGGCACCCTCAAGTGCGGGTCCAGCCGGAGGGCGAGGTGGGACAATCCTCCGGGTGCGGGGATGGCGTTGTTCTCCCTTGTTCACTATGTGGACGAGGGTTTCTGGGCCGTACTTGCCCTGACGCGGCCCATTCCGGGTACGGACCCGGGCAAAGCAGGCAGCGAGCGCGGCATAGTCGGTCTGGCTCCAACGTTCGAATGGGTGGTGGTGGCACTTGGCACACTGAAGCCGCACTCCGAGAAAGACCTGAGCGGTGGTCTCGGCCCAGGCCTCGGGGGTACGTTCAATGCGGTAGAAATTGGCCGGACCATGGCGGAAGCTACTGCCGGTCGCCGTCAAGATATCCCGAGCCAACGCATCCAAGGGTCGACGGTTGCGGAGACTAGTGCGGAGCCATTCATCGAAACATTCCATTCCTTCAGTCTGAAGTGTACGCCGCTTGATGCGAAGTAGATCGGCCCAGGCAATGGCCCAAAAGTCTGCGAATTCGGGTCGGGACAGTAGCGTATCGATGAGGCGCGAGCGTTTATGGGCTCGGGTATCGCCAAGAAAAGTAGCGATTTCGTTTGGGGTCGGCAGAGTGCCAAGCAAGTCGAGATAGACTCGCCGCAAGAAGGTCGCATCATCACACACAGGCGACGGTGTCAGCCCCAGTTCCTCCCAACGTCTGAGCAACAGCGCATCAACAAAGTTTGCCGTCGAAACCGACGGGTAATCCGCCAGCTCTGCATAGGGCAATGTGACGCGAACAACCTCGACTGCCCCGGCAAAACGGACCATGATATGCGTTTCGCCCGCGGCAACCGCCGTAATCTCACCAACGTCCGTGACGGTCGCCACCCCAGGGTTGAGGCTGTCGTAGCGGGCGGTCGCAGTCACCTCGGTGGTCTGGGCGTCGCTCCAGTCGGCCTGGATCCGCAATTTGGTTCGCTGACCGGGACGCGCAATAAGCTGCTTAGGTTTGACGCGCAACTGGGTAACGGTTGGATCATCGTCGCGAGGTGGAGGGGCTCCCACGGCCAGCCAGTCACGCAGCAGCGCATACTGCGGTGAATCGAGGGTCAACCGCTGTCCTCCTGCGTGGGGCAAGCGAGCAGTAGGCTTCTGTAGAAACAGACTTGCCTCCGGCTGACGCAGGACGATCCGCCGGCCCTCGGCGTCTTGAACGATCTGGGCAAAGTCGAAGGCCGGGTCAAAACCGAACAGACTCAGCCGGAAGCCGCCCTTGCCGTGGGCTGCACCGTGACAGGCGCCGGAATTGCATCCAAGCTTGGTGAGTACAGGGAGGACATCCCGGCTGAATTGCGGGGAGGGTTGGGTGGCAGGAGCCGCTAGCGCAAACGGCAAGCAGACGAGCAAACCAATCCAGGCTGACATCTAGGCATCCTTGCCAGTGCAAAAAAGTGTCTCAACGTTTTCGAAGTAGTATGACGCCATCCCCGATCGGGATCAACGCGGGATCAACACGTTCATCGGCAAAGATCTGCTGGGTCAGGGTGTGCACCGTCTGCCCGGCGGGGTCATCGTCCGCCGGAGCCACCGCATTGCCATGCAGAAAGATGTTGTCCAGAGCCATGCCGCCGCCGGGCCGCAACAGAGTCAAACACTGTTCGTAGTAGTCGGGATAGCCCACCTTGTCGGCGTCGATAAAGGCAAAGTCGTAATGCCCTACCTCGCCAGCGGCGATCATGGCGTGCAAAGTCTGGCTAGCCGGTCCGAGCCGCAGGTCAATACGATCGGCAACGCCCGCCTCTTGCCAGAAGGGAATGGCCTGGGCGGTGTACTCCTCGGAGAGGTCACAAGCAATCAGTTTGCCATCGGCGGGCAATGTCTGAGCGACACAAAGAGCGCTGTAGCCGGTAAACACCCCGACCTCGATGGCCCAACGAGCGTTGACTGTGCGTGCCATCAAGGCGAGCAAACGCCCTTGTTCGACCGAGATCTGCATGCGCGATTGGGGGTGCCCCGCGGTGTGCTGGCGGAGCCGGGCCAACGTAGCATCCTCACGTGTCAAGGCCATGCGTTGTAAGTAGGCGCGAGTAGCCTCATCGAGAAGGTTGGTGGTACGCGACATGACGATCCTTGATCTTCCGCAACACTGGCCAGGACCATTCCGCTGCGGCCCCGCCTTTTGCTTGAGTGGCGTTGTTGCCGCTGAAACCATTCGGCCAAATCACTCGAAGTTCGCATCGAGACGATACGGTCACTCACCGTTCAGTCTTCCGGTGCATCGTGGAACAGAGTCCAGCCAGGCGTGTCCTCCATCCTCAGAACCGACCGGGGATCTACCAGGAACTTTTCGGGGCATCAGCGGTGACAACTGCGGAAGCAAACGTGTTCGACACACGCTCGAACAATTTTATTTTTTTATACTTCGCTCATATCCTTCTTTCAACTCGCCGGGCGTTCGCGGGCAGTTTCGTCCTCATCGGCGAAGGTCGGTGGCTCTTGCCAGGTCCTGAGCACCGTTTCCACGTAAGCAATGTCCGCATCGGAGACGCCTTGGCGTCGACGATAGCGAGCGTGCAGCGATGCTAAGATGTGTTCCCACATAGCCCGAGTCGGCTGGAGGCCGCGCTGCCAGTCCTCACGCCGATGGCGTTTCCAACGAAAATGCCAACAGCCGGCAAATTTCTCGGCAGCGATATACCGCCGCCCACCGGTCTCAGGATCAGTATCGGTCCACTTGATTTCCATGATCAGTCTTCGATGCCCACAATCAGCGCGGTGACATCATCGGTGTGGGCACGCGTGCCCCGATAGGTCTGCAAGCTGCTGACAAGCTCACACAAGATCACATCGGTCCGTTCGGCTCCCTGGCATTGTAACAGCTGGGTCAGCCGCTGCGTGCCAAAGATTTCACCATGTTCGTTGCAGCTATCCGAGACCCCATCAGTGTATAGGCATAAGCGATCGCCTGGTTGTAGCTGGATGGTGCGTTGATGGAACGCCTCGTCCGGCATGATCCCGAGCATGAAGCCGCGGGCGGCAAGTGGTTCACACTGGGGTTGCTGGCGGGAATAGCGTAGGGGGAAGTGATGGCCAGCGTTGGCATAACAAAAACGGTAAGTAGAGCGTTCGAGCACCCCATAAAAGGCCGTGACAAACCGTTCATCACTGAGGCCTTGTAAGCGCTCATTCATCGCCACCAGCACTGCAGAAGGGTCGGTAGTCGTTTGGGCAACTTCCCGGAACACAATTCGGGTCATCACCGCCACCAACGCCGCGGGAATCCCGTGACCGCTGGCGTCGGCGATGAGAATCCCCAGGTGATCGTCATCCGGCTGGGCAAAATCATAATAGTCTCCGCCCAGATGATCCAAAGGGGCATAATGGATCGCAAAATCGATTCCCGTCCAGTCCGGTGGGGCATGGGGCAGGAGTAACTTGGTCTGCAACCGGGCGGCGGCGCGCATATAGGCGGTAATTTCGGCATCGCGGGCCAACAGCGATTCGTTGGCTTCGCGCAGTTCACGGGTCCGTTGTTCGATCTGGTGGTTGAGGTGTTCTTCGCGACGGGCGATGAGTTGCCGCGATGAAACGATCCCAATGACCTGGCCGTGTTCAATCACCGGAAGATGCCGGACCCGCAAATGCTCCATCATTCGCATCGCCTCATCCCAGCTAGCATCGGGGGGGATGACATATGGATCAGGGGTCATCCAGTCGCGGACCGGGGTGTTCCGCCACTCGGGACCAGAAGCCGCTGCCTGGCGTAACAGATCACGTTCGGTGAAGATCCCTTGCAGTCGCTGGGCCACGCAGACCATAACCGCGCCGATCCGATGAGTATTCATTAGATTGAGCACGGTGAGAATGGTTTCCTCGGGGCGGACCAGGACTGGCTGATCCACCATGACATCGCGGACTTGGATGGAGAAGCCGAGCGGGGTGGTCATAGTCAATTCACACGCCAAGGGAAGGTGGGGAAGGACTGAGGGGACGATCCTACTCTATTTCTATGAGGAATCCGTGAAACTTCGAGTGAACGGTTGACGGACGTTGGTAAGCTGCATGAGATGGCCAAAAAAGATCGAAGATCCTGGGGAATCGGCATGGCAGAAGTGATGACCCAAGCCGGCGTACTGGCCATCTGGGAACAGCGTATCTGTTTGATTACCTCGCATCGGCAACGTCGCTGGATCATTCCAAAGGGGATGATTGAAGCAGGCCAAACGCCCATCGAGGCTGCAACGCAAGAGGCGTGGGAAGAAGCCGGAGTCCGAGGACTGATTTGGGAACGTAGTTTGGGTGGCTATGGCTATCGCAAAGGGGGGCGGGACTACTGGGTACGTATCTTTTATATGCAAGTCGAGGAGGTGTTCCCACAGTGGCCCGAGATGTACCGTGCGCGGATCTGGGTATCGCGGACGGAAGCGCTCGCGCGGGTTGAGGAGCCTGGTCTACGAAGTTTTTTCCAGGAATTGACCGGGCGAGTCAGCGTGGAATGAGTGGGGTAAGGGCTGGGTTTACAGGTGTCTGCCGAATAAGCTCAGCGCACCGACCAGGCCTAGCTCGAGGATGGGTAAGTCAATGCGGATGGCTAACAAATACCCCCAGCGATTCCAAGCATAGGCGGCAACAGCTGACCCGCCCTCGGGAACCCAGACCAGCCAGACCTCAGCAGCGACCATGAGCAAGCCCAGCCCGCTCAGGCCGAGCATTCCTAGGGCCACCCATTTGCGGCTCCAGCCAGACAAACAGCGCAGTCCCATCGCGGTAACCGGTAGCAAGAACCAGAGCCATGCGGCATGTGCGGATACCAACGCTGGCAATGGCGGCAAGCAACCCCACGGACCACACAATGCTGCTTCGGCCTGGTCGGGCCTCGGCAACAGTCCAAGCGATAAGATAGCGACCAAGCCGAGTACCCACATCAGAAAGCCGATGAGGATGTGCACTTGGCGTTTTCGGGTGAAGGGCGAGCTTGGAGTCACGGTTGCCATTTACTTGCCTGCTTTCCGTGAAGGGCTGAAGGTTCCCTCGCGTTAGATGGCTTGTGGGTGGCCAAGATTCGTGTTCATAATGCGCGGATGAGAAACCAGCCGGCTGTCCGCAACCGACGCATCCGCTTGTTGCGTTCTCTTCAGGAGGATGGCATCGGAGTATTTGGCATTTGGGTCGGTGAACAGGCCACCTTCTATACGTTTTACGAAATCCCGTGTGAAATCGGGGGGCGTGGCTTCACTGTCTATCGCCTCGGACTGGGCGAAGTGTATCACGTCCGGGTGGGCCAACCGCACGATTGTTCCTGCGATTGTCGGGGCTTTCTGTACTATCACCGCTGTCGCCATGTCCTGGGACTGTTGGCGTTGGCGCAGGAGGGACGAATTTGACCGAATCAGCTCGTACCCTTGCCGAACTTCGCAAGGAATATACTCAGGGGCAGTTGGACGAATCCTCTGCCGAGAACGATCCATTTCGCCAGTTTGCGACGTGGTGGGACCAGGCGAGTCAGGCCCAACTTCTGGAGCCCAATGCCATGACGCTGGCCACGGTAGGCGCCGATGGACAGCCCGCAGCACGAATTGTCCTGCTCAAAGGGTTTGATGAGCGGGGATTGGTTTTTTTTAGTCATTATACCAGTCGCAAGGGACGGGAAATCGCCGAGAACCCGCGGGTTGCTCTGGTATTTTTCTGGGGGGAACTGGAACGGCAGATCCGCATTGAGGGAATGGCCGAACGCATCCCCGCGGAAGAGTCGGATGTGTACTTTCAGTCTCGGCCACTGCGTAGCCGCCTCAGCGCCTTAGCCTCGCCCCAAAGTCAACCGTTGAGCCAGCGCAGCCAACTCGAGAGGGAAGTCCAGCGTTTGGAGTCGCAGTATGCCGATGGGCAGGTGCCCCGACCTCCAACCTGGGGGGGTATCCGGGTGGTTCCAGTCTATTTTGAATTCTGGCAAGGCCGTCCGAGCCGTCTGCATGATCGCCTGGCTTACCAGCGACAAGCAGATCACCGTTGGACTCTGACTCGACTAGCGCCGTGAAAACAGGTTCCGAGATCGCTGCGTCACATCCCATTCTTGCTCCCGCTCGAGCAGCTTGAAAACGCTGGAGTACGCACGTCAATCGAGCGGATTATTCTCAGATAGCATGAATTTTTGTCAAAAATCAGAAAAACCCTTGCAGCCATTCGCTTCTGATGCGATAGTATTCTTCACCTACCGGAAAGAATTGCACGATAAGCGTTCCATTCTTGTGGTTATAGAATGCAGCCTCCGGGAAAGGAAACTTTCCCGTCAAGACTGTGCCGTCTCCGCGTTTTTTTGCCATTGCTTTGAGGTCTTGTCCTGATGCGCCCCGATCGATCCCCCACCGACGACGATGCGATACCTGCGGGTATCCCGGGGCGACGGGCGAGGCACCGCCTTCCAACACAGCCCTTTCGACCGCGCTTGCTTTCGCTTGAAGAACGCCTGATGCCCAACATTACCCTGAACGGGTTGATTTTCCAGGACTTCAATGCGAATGGCCTGCTCGACCGCACAGGCGTTCTCGACAATCAAGGGAGTGGCACGGTTGCGACGGCTCAAGATCGGGGCGTCGCTGGGATCCGGGTGGTTGCCTTCGATGCCGAGAATGCGATCCGTGGTTCGACCGTTTCGCGGAGCAATGGCAGTTATACGCTTGAGACAACCGGGGATGGCCCGTTCCGCATTGCCTTTGCGAATCTCCCCCAAGGATTCCGGCCGGGGGTTCAGACCGAGAACGCGGTGCGCTCGATTCAGTTTGTCGAGCCGACGCAAATCGACAACCTCAACTTCGCCTTGATCGCTCCGGCGGAATACCAAACGAACAATCCTGAATTAGTCACCGTCTGCTATGTTCTCGGCGATCCCCTGAACGGGCCGTTTGCCGATGATCCTGCGATCCTCAGTTTTCCCTATGCAGCCGGGGCCGCCGATGGCGACACCGATTTCGCCAATGTCACTGCCCCGCCAGACCACGCTCTGCTGGTACCAGCTCGGGAGGTCGGCACGGTATGGGGACTTGGCGTGGATCCACGTGGTGAATCGATCTATGCCGCTGCATACATGAAAAAGCATTCCGGCTTTGGTCCCGGCGGAGTCGCCGCCATCTACCGGACTGGCACGGTCGGCACCCAGGCGGACTTGTTCGTCAATCTCGAGTCCATCTTCGGCCCTGGGGTGGCCGGGATCGATCCGCACGACCAAAACAACTATTATCTCGATAACTTTGATGTCACTTGGGATGCAGTCGGGAAAATTAGTTTTGGCGATCTGGATGTCAACGATGATGGTTCGCAACTTTATGTCATGAACCTCAGTGATCGCCAACTCTATGTGCTGCCTACCTCCGGGCCGCTGACTCCGGAACGGATCGACCGCATCGCGATCCCAATCCCGAACAATGCCACAGGAGTTACTCCGGACAACCCCCAAGGGGATATTCGCCCGTTTGCGGTCGAGTACCACCAGGGACGAGTGTACGTCGGTTTGGTGAATACCGCCGAGAGTACGCAGGATCGAAGTGATCTGCGTGGATATGTCGTAGTTTATGATCCGGCAACCGGAGCATTTGCCTCCGAAGCCGTGTTCCAATTTGCCTTGGACTATGAGCGCGGTACGGCGGTGACCGATGCGGTCACGCAGGATGCCTTCTCAGCCAATTGGCGACCCTGGGCCCCGACCTTCCAATCGCTCGACAACCGAGGCGGCAACTCTCCATTCGCCATCTATCCGCAACCGATGCTCAGTAGCATCGCCTTCGATGCGGATGGCAACATGGTCCTGGGGCTCCGCGATCGGATCAGCGACCAGACGGCGTTTGGGCTGCCCGTCGAACCCAACAGCCTTGGCACGTTTTATTACGGTGTCAGTGCAGGCGATACCCTCCGTGCTGGGATCAACGCCCCTGGGGATTTGACTTCAGGGTGGACCCTGGAGAGCAATGCCAGCGCTCAGGGAATTACCACCGCGGGAACGGACAATGACCAGGGACCTGGCGGTGGCGAATACTACTTCGAGGATGACCGAGGGACTTCGGTCCCGCCACCACAGTCCAATATCCCTTCGATCGAGCAGCAAGAAGTCTCGCTCGGTGCGGTGTTGCAACTCTCTGGCTTTCCCGATGTGGTAACGACCGCCTACGAGCCGGTTCGTGGCGGCCTGCAAAATACGGGTGGCATCCGTTGGTTGAGCAATACTACCGGGGAGACCGTTAAAGCCTACCAGCTCTATCAACTTGGCAATAACTTCAACAAGGCCTCGGGCTTAGGAGATCTCATCGCCCTGCCCGCTCAACCACCGGTAGAGATCGGAGACCGTATCTGGAGTGACGACAATGCCAACGGTCGCCAGGATGCGGACGAACCCGGATTGGCCGGGGTTCAGGTCGAGTTATATGACGCTGCGAATAATCGGATTGCCCAGGCGACCACGGATAGCGACGGCTATTACCTGTTCAGCAGTAATACGTTTCTCGATCGCAGTAGCACGATCTATAACTTGGATCTGTTGCCGAATACCGCTTATCAGGTGCGCTTTGCCTTGGATCAGGATGTACTCGAGGGCTTTACACTGACGAGTGCCGACCAGGCGGATGACCAAATTGACTCCGATGCACAAGCGATTGACTCAGTCGGGGTGATTGCAACCTTCACCCCCGATGCTGGAGCTGATCTTTCATTCGACGCAGGCCTGATCCCGGAAGAGATGCTCAGAGTCCTTAGCTTGGGAAATCAGGTCTTCGCGGATACCAATAACAACGGCTGGTTCGATGACAACGAGTCTGGCATCCCTGGAGTGACGCTTCGCCTATTCAATGAGGACAATCGGCTGCTCGCGAGCACCATCACCGACAGCCAGGGTCGCTATCGCTTTGCCAATCTTCTACCCGGGGATTACCAAGTCGAGATAGACCTCCCCGAAGGAGTTGTTGGGAGTTCCACCGGTCCCGACAATGCCTTCGAACCGGCGCCAGATCCCAATAACAACATCGACGATGACGATAATGGCACCGCTGTGGATTCGCAGAGGATTCGCTCGGGAACCATCACCCTGGTGCTCGGCGGTGAGCCAGTCGATGAGGACGGTGACCCCAATACCAATCTAACCCTCGACTTCGGCTTGATGACCAGCCCGCCGGTGGTTCCGCCGGTAGTACCCCCTGTGGTCCCGCCGGTAGTGCCTCCCGTGGTCCCGCCGGTAGTGCCTCCCGTGGTCCCGCCGGTAGTGCCTCCTGTGGTCCCACCGGTAGTGCCCCCACCTCTACTGGGTGGCATTTCGGGGTTTGTCTATGAGGATGAGAATATCAATGGCCTACGCGAGCCGGAAGCGAATGAACGGCCGATCGTGGGAGTCAGGATCACCCTGCAGGGCACGACGGTCGATGGACAGATAATCGAAAAGCAAACGACGACGGATTACGAAGGGTTCTATCGCTTTGATGAACTCCCCTCAGGCAACTACACCATTCTCGAAACTCAGCCGAATGGGCTCTACTATGATGGGCTGGATACCATTGGCAGTCAGGGAGGGTCCTCGGGCAACGACCGCTTGAGCTTATTTCTCGACCCCGGGGAAGTTGGGACCGACAACAACTTTGGCGAGATCCCCGCTGCCAATGTGTTCGGTTATGTTTATATCGACGAGAACGATGATGGCCGACGCTCACCAAGCGAACCCGGTATCTCGGGCGTAAGCATCACGATTGAAGGAATCGCCTTTGCTGGTTCGGTACTCGAACGACCATTGGCCATCAGCGACCTATCGACTGGGTTCACGATCACTACCTTGGGAAATGGCTTCTGGGAATATCCGATCTTACCCCCGGGAGTGTACCGACTTGTCGAGACCCAACCCCTCGGTTTTTTGGATGGGTTGGAGGAGGATGCCGACCCATCGATACCCGCGAGCACCATCATCGGCAACGATGATTTTACCAACGTGCTCTTACGTCCGGGGGTTCTGCGAGGCCCCCTCAACTACGGCGAACTGCTTGCGATTACCCCCGAACCCTCTGACAAACCTCAGCCACCAGCGTCCAAACAACAACTCCTAAGTTCGAGCAATCCCTCGAAGGAATCGATGACCGTCGGGACTGCGGTGCGCTCCGAGCAGAATGCTTCGCTCGTTGTACGGAGGGTTCTACCACGTACGCCCGCATTTTCTGTCACTACCGGTAATGCCAGCGAACCCACGCTGGTGGTGACGGCGCCCGACGCTGGATTAAATGGCACGGTGCGGGTGTTTGACTATGGCCGGAGTCGAGAGCGTTTTCGAATAACACCCTACAACGCGTTCGCCGGCGGTATTCGTGTGGCGAGCGGGGATGTGACCGGGGACGGGATCGAGGATATCATCACAGGAGCCGGTCCCGGCGGTGGTGCCCACATCAAGGTATTTGATGGGCTGACGGGTCAAGAAGTAAGGAACTTTCTTGCCTATGAACCGTCCTACAGAGGAGGCATCTTTGTTGCAAGTGCAGATATCAATAATGACAAATTTGATGATATATTAGTCGGGACCGACATCGGTGGCGGCCCACGGGTGATGGCATTTAGCGGAGCGGATAACGCGCTTCTGGCAAACTTCTTTGCCTATGCCGAGGATTTTCGTGGCGGGGTTCGCGTCGCCGGCGGAGACCTGGATGCCGATGGCCAAGCGGAGATGATTACCACGCCAGGTCCAGGGGGTGGCGCACACATTCGGGTGTTCGATGGCTTAACCCTGCTGGAGCAGAGTAACTTTGTCTTGAAGAATGAGTCGAGCAGTCGGCATGGCTTCTTTGTGGCCGCCGGTGATGTGGATGGCAACGGCGCTGCCGATTTGGTAGTTGGCAGCGGCCGAGATGGAACCGGACAAGTGCGAGCATTCCGAGGCGATGATCCGAACATCGAGCTCGCCAACTTCATCGCGTATCCCTCCGATTCTTCGCTCGGGATTCGAGTGGCCACTGCGGATATCGATGGCGACGGCCTGGTAGAGATCATCACGGCCCCGGGTCCAGGGAGACCCTTGCCGGTTCGACTGTTCGAGCCGGTCGGCCGCGAGATCGAGCAGTTCTGGCCGGTGGAGACCAACTTCATCGGCGGAGCGTTTGTGGGCTAAGCCCTCATGAAATTGTAGGCGAGCAACCGGCGGTTCGGGCATCGGGGGCCGACCGTCGGTGCACCGCGGCGGGCGAGAGGCTGAGCCTCTCGTCCGCTCTTTTCCAGGACTAGGCATGGACGCCTAGCCTTTACGATCCCCCTTGCCTGTGAATTTCCCCATTGACCCGCGTTGATCCCCCCGCTAATATCGCGCAAGTTGCAGTGGAGGAGACAACCGGGACCCAGCGAATTACCTTTCCACCAGGGTCCCGCGGCCAGGACGGTCGGCACTCTCCCCTCGAACGGGTTTCTAGATGCGCTCTTGGGAAGGGTTTGCTACCCTTTGTCGTGTGTTGGCATGTTGCTTCCGTGGTTCTCGCTGACCACCGAGCCCGGTAGGCAGGGACAAGTCTCTCCGGTGACTTCCTCCCAGCACTCGCTGGTGGTTTGGACCCCCGCCAAGGTCAACTTGTTTTTGGAAGTCCTCGGCCGTCGTCCCGACGGGTACCACGAGATTGCCACGCTGATGTTGGCGGTCAACCTATTTGATACTCTCATCTTCTCTAGCGATTCATCCGGTCAACTCACGCTCACCTGTTCGACCTCCGCGTTGTCCTGCGGACCGGAGAATCTGGTCCTACGCGCCGCCACCCTGATGCAACAACAACGTCCTGGTCAACTGGGTGTCCACATCCATCTCATCAAACGGATTCCCATGGCAGCAGGGCTGGCTGGCGGATCCAGCGATGCGGCAGCCACCTTGTTGGGCCTCAACCGTTTCTGGCAACTTGGGTTCTCTCGAGAACAGTTGATTGAACTTGCGGGCCAACTTGGCAGTGATGTTGCCTTCTTCCTGGACGGTCCGCTAGCTTGGTGCACCGGTCGCGGCGAACGAGTCGAATCGCTGAGCGTCACTCGACCGTTGGATTTACTGCTTGTGTGCCCGCCCATCGGCATTTCAACCGCCGAGGTATACCGTCGGGTGCAACTCCCCGATGTGAAGCAACCGGGGGCCCTGGTACGCCAAGCCCTCAGCCAAGGAGACATCGAAACTCTTGGCCAAAGCCTGCACAATCGTTTGCAGAGCGCGGCCGAAGAGGTTGCACCGGTCGTTGGTGAACTCCACCGCCGGCTGCAACAACTCGGAGCAGCAGGGACACTTATGAGCGGGAGTGGCTCGACCCTGCTAGTTCTTTGCCGCGACGCGTTGGAGGCCCGGCAGATGACGGAGTGCATCCGCCAGGATATCGCTCCAATGGTCGCCGGCACCCGTGTGTTCGTCGTTCGCAGTTGCGTATCTGGGTTGCCACGGTAACAAAGGAGATCACCTGTGGTCATCACCGAAGTTCGCATCAAGCTCGTCGAGGAAAACAACGAACGGCTTCAGGCCTTTTGCTCGGTGACCTTCGACAACGCCTTTGTCGTCCGCGATTTAAAGATCATTGAAGGAACCAAGGGTTCGTTCGTGGCGATGCCTAGCCGCAAGCTGACCGACCGCTGCAGTCACTGTGGCTGCAAAAACCATCTTCGCGCCCGCTATTGCAATCAATGCGGTCACAAGCTGGACGAAAACCGAGCGGTCCGCGACGCCGATGGTCGGGCCAAACTCCATGCCGATATCGCCCACCCGATTAACTCTGCCTGTCGTGAAGTGATCCAAAGTGCAGTGATTCAGGCCTATCACGAAGAACGTGAACGGGCCAAGCTCCCAGGCTATGTCTGCACCTATGATGATTACGACTGCGATTACGAGGACAACTACACTGCCATCGTGAGTGAGATCACGGGCATGCGTGTAACCTCCCACGGCCACTACCGAGCCCATGGGCCCCATAACAGTCCTCGCGGTTCGCACTTGAGCGGCGAGACGATGCCCGAGAACAAGACCAACGCTTCCGAAGAGTTTGGCGCAGGTATTCTCTGAGCCACCCTTTCCGCGCAGCCACTCGTTCTGAAACGTCACTGCACCTCTTCGTCAAGCGGTGGCGTTTCTCGTCCCCGAACGCCTACTTCGACAACCATCCAGCCTGCTTTCCACGCGCAGGTCACTAACCCTTTGCCCACCCCCCAAGCGGTGGGTCCTCAGCTTGCGACAACAACCTAAGTGATAGAACGACGTCGGCACCTTTTCGCTCCCAAGTGCGGACTCGAAGATCAACCCTGTCACTTCAATCGCCGACTTACTCTTTGGCAACCACTACGTTTTCCGAAATGGAAAAATAACCGGCCCGGTGGAATCTTGAAAATTCCACCGGGCCGGGGTGCAATCAATACCCGTTTTGCTCAACCCGATCAGGGCGTCGGGTCCTTTTGGAAGCCGGTTTGTCGAAGCTCTTCTTCACTGTTGATGATAATCCGCGGCGTCACCATCAACATGATACTTTGCGCTTCTCGCCCATAGCCGACGTTTTTGAACAGCCGGTCGATATACGGCACTTTGCTGAGCACTGGGGGACCAAATTCATTTCGGCCTTCTGACAAGGTCTTGAGGCCGCCCAGCAGCACCGTCCCGCCATCGGGAACCGCGACGGTGGTTTGTACTGTGACGGTGGTGAACGAAGGCTGCTGGATGAACTGAGTGAACGGCACCGGTTGTCCTTGTGAACCCCCCTCGAACACAGGCGTAATGAACGTCGTGATCGGGAAGAGCGGCACAATGGTCGAAGCGGTGCTCGTCAGAATCGGCGCCAGCGACATGCGCACAAAGCGTCGGTCCGCTGAGACCACCGTTTGAACAGTCACCGACACGCCCACCGGGAATGGCGTGTTTTGCGGGACGAAGACGATTTGCCCGCCGACTCCAAACACGGCCACGTTGGCGACAAAGAAGATGTTGTCGCTGACCGTGATCGTCGCGGTTTGACCGTTGAACATGGTTATCTTCGGCGCCTGCATGACGTTGACGCGTCGATCACCCTGTGCTGCCTCCATAAACATAAAGACCTGGATATCATTGAGGAAGGCCAAGCCGAGCGAGATACCACCGTTGAAGCCAGGGTTATTCGGGAAACCACCAAATGGTGGAATCGCATACTGGAAGCTACTCGAGCGAACCGGAATATCCAGGTCACTGGTGAATGTGCCTGCCGGGGTCAGACCCACCACCGAGCCCCGCTCATTGAGATCATTGATGTAGGGCTGCGGGGCAAACTGCTGGGTGGTGAACTGAGGTTCGAGTGTGGTGTTGTTAGTCTTGAGGTTCACCGAGAAGTCAAGCCCGATCCGCTCAAAGAACGATTCGGACAGCGTGATGATGCGTACCTCGACCGCAACTTCCAAATCCTGCAGTCGCCGCAGTGCCTCCAGCAAGTCGGCTACTTCCTGGATGACGTCAGCGGTCTGGTTGATCACCAACCCCATGGCGACCGGATAGTAGTCGATCGTTCCAGGTCCACCAACCGAGTCCCAAGTGTCCTGAGCCACCGTGTTGGTGATCAATCGAATCAGCGAATCATGCACCGTGTTGTTAGGGTTAGAAACAAACGTCGACGGGCTCAAAGGACTCGACGAAGCCGTTGAGTTCAATCGCCCTTCCGCAGTGATGTTGGCCTGATTGGGATCAGTACGCAGGGTTGGGTTGCCAACCGCTTGTCCACCTTGCAAGCCTTGGGAGGGCAAAAACGGCGTCGAGCCTGGGTTGAAGGGTGCCAACGATTGCCTCTGGGCATCGACCACACTTTGTAGTGTCTTGCTCAGATTGGCTGTCTCTGGCAGGGCAAAATTATCAATCGGGATCACCAGATCGGCGACGGGGATCACTCGTCGCAGCAGCTTGCCTCGAGCCCGCTTCTGGGTCGTAACCTTGAGCACATCGTCTTGCAGAATGTGCGTCAGTCGGACTTGATCGAGGATCAGTTTCAGCACCGATTCGGTGCTAATCGTATCCACCGCCAGGGTCACCGGGTGATCCAGAAGGATATTTTCCTCTTCGAGCGCGCGTCGATCGGGGACAATGTTGATGCCGGTCATCGCCTTGAGGTCGGTCAAGACCTGACCAAGCGGTGCGTCTTTGAAGTCGACGGTAATCGGCTTTTGCAGTCTCGATTCGATTTGCCGCTCTGACGCTGAACGAGTGGTTACCGTATAGCCGCCACCATACATGGCGCGACGATCACGGTTACGTAGCATCGTCTCGGGATCAAAACTGACCGGTTCATTGCTGTCGACAAACGCTCCAGGATCATGGGCATCGTTGATCCCCTCGAGCATGTGCTCTTCCTTACGGGACTTGATGGCATCCCACTTGGCTTGGGCGCTCTGGATCTTACTGATCTGTACCGCCGCTCCGGTGGCCGGGTCGTCCGGATCGATCTCGTGGGCTCTTAAAGCTACCAAGTTCGCTTCATCATATTTTCCTTGGTCGAGAAGTCGGTGGTACTTTTTGAGGAGCTTGACGACCTCTTTTTGCTTGTTTTGCTCATAGAGGGTCCGCAACGTCAGCTCGGTACGACGCTCCTTGAGGGCATTCTCTTCTTCGGTGTAGAAGTCCTTCTGCCGCTTCATCGCTTTGAACTTGTCCAGGCGATGCTCGATCGGCCGTTCGAGCAGGGCGATCCGGGTTGGGCTGAAGGGCGACTGCTTGAGCTTGGCCAGATAATCCTCCAGCAAACGCAGGGCAGAATCGGTTTCGCCTCGAGCAAAGGCACGCGTCGCGTCGCTTTGCACTTTAAGACCTTCGGAGCGCAATTGTTGGAATTGCACTTCTTGCATAGCCCGCATTTGGGCTGCGTACTCCGCAGCCGCTTTGTCAGCAGCGGGTTGCTGGGTCGGACTATTGGCCGCGACAGTGTGACCGGCGGGCTTCACCTTGCTCAGTTCGGGAGAAGCGGCCAACTGGGTCGTTGTGCTCCGTTGGGTCGCCTTCTCGGCCTCGGTCAGCGCGGTGCGAGCTTGGGCGAGCCATTGCTCGCATTGCGGCTGCCGCTCGACCGGCAGATGCGAAGGCTCAATTAATTCAAAAATACCAATCGCTTGTTTAAACTGTCGGTTTTGCAAGGCTGCGTAACCATTGGCCAGAGCCTTGAGTGCTGCGTCGCGTCGTTTGGCAAATTCTTCACTCTCAATGGTGCGAAGAAGTGCTTGGGCCTCTTGTTCAAGGCCATACTTGCCCTGAAAAGCCGCCAAGACCAGTGTACGCGCTGCTTTGGTTTCGCCTCGGCGTAGCTCGAGTCGCGCTTTCTCAAGGAGTTCATGGCCATGATTCTTTGACACTGCCGGTGCCGGTTCCTGAACCGGAGCCTCCGCCTCAACCGATACTTCTGGTAACTTGATATCGGCTGCCGGGGTGGGAGCGGGGGCAGGCGGTGCTTGAACTAATGTTGCTGGCAATGTCATCGTCCGCAGCTTCGCCGGTTCCGCCGATGGCTTGCTGGCCGCTTGCAAGGTCTGCACACGTCGCATCTGCTCGACGATCGGTGCCGGGTCCAAGCCTAACCCCACAGCAACCTCCTGGGCATGCTTTAACGCCGCGACGGCCTTGGCATGACCATCGGCTTGTTGCATTTGTTTGCCTGCTTCGGTCAGCAGTAACTGAATCTGATGCCGACCCACGGCGGTGATTTCCTGTAAGGCCCGCGTCGGATGATCCTCGCGTGGATTGAAGTGAGCTCTTAGTTTCAGGGCCTCAAGTGCCTTGTTCCGCGCAGCGACGAGTTCTTGCTGTTGCTGTAGACGGCGGGCCTCAGCAACCAGTTCCATCGCCTTGTTCTTCGCGGACGACACCGAACGATCCGTATGGCCCGTCTGAGCCAGCGGCGGTTGTGGTTTGGGCTGCTTGGCAACCACAGACTTCTTGGGTTTGGCCGCTGCAGCTATCTTGGTATTTTCACTCTTGGATGATTTTTTTGAGTCCGCGGTTGACGATCGCGGCTTCTTCGACGCGGGTCGCGTGCGACTAGCTAACTGGGTTGGGTTACTCGGTTTGGCCCGAGGCTTCGATCCCCGCGCGCGCAGCTCGGCCCGGGCTGCCTCGGCATCGCGGATCAGTGACCGCGGCCGATCACCAAGATCCCAGATACTGAACGGGCCATGTAATCGTTCAGCCCGATAAGCCATTAGCAAGACTCGGTCGAGCGTGGCGAGCCGCTGCGTCACTGGGCCTTTATTCGCTTTTTCAAACAACTGGCGGGCTTGGGTCAGTAAGCGATCGGACTCCTGTCGATCCCGATTCGCCTTCGCATCCAGGACATCACCCAGGAGCTTGGCTGGGGTATCCTCAAACCAACCCCAGCGAAGATTGCGACTCAGCGCCTCGGCCTGTCGGGCCAGATCCTGTGCGGTTTCCAGTTTGCCATTGTCCAGCGCGCGACGTCCGCGTTTGAGTAAATCGCGCGGGTCCGACGGCATGCCGACCGAGACTGGAGTAGTCTTGCCACCCGCCCGTTCGATCTCTGCGAGCAAACTATCGGGCGACTCATCCCAGAACCGCAATGCATTCAGCCGTTTGGCCTCCATCGCATAACGCCGCGCCGTGGTCAAATCCTTTCGCTTCAACGCACTTCGTGCTTGTTTCATCAAGTCGCGTGCTTGCTCGGTGGGGCTGGCCGTGGCCGAGCGCTTGCTGGTCGGTGACGTCGGCCGGGATCGGCTCTGAGCGTCTACCTCTGCGCGTTGGGTGAGTGAGGGCAGCAGTAGCAGGCCGATGGCCACCCCCGTCCACCGCCGTGTCGATGCTTGGAACACCTTGGCCTCCTTTCCCCGTCCCCACAATGAACCGCCTGCGATCGCCCGGCCAGTCCCCCTGGTGCCGAGCTCACAATTCCGAACCATCGACGCGGCTTTGGCTTGCCTCTTCGCCTGGAAGGAAGCCAACAAACGTCGATTCACGATTCCCTTGGGTTGATTGAAAGCGGACGGACCCTAGCGTGCAGGCGCTATCGGGTCAAGGTGAACTTGACAAGAATTTTCAAGGTTCCATCGGAGCGCTTTCGATTGGTGGCGGACCCTCCGGCAGACTCAGACGAAACCAGGTTCTGTCTTTCGTACGTCCCCAGCAGATGTTACCCCCATGGGCCGTCGCTGCCTGTTGGGCAACCGCCAGCCCCAAGCCCAGTCCCTGCGGCTTCCCGGTCACATAGGGCTCAAATAACCGATCGCCTATCTCCTTCGGCGGACCTGGTCCATTGTCCCAAACTGTGATGGCCACCTCGCCAAGCTCTCGTGTCACGCAGACAACAATCTCCCCGCAGAGGGGTACCGCATCGATCGCATTGGCCAGTAGGTTGGCCAAAACGTCCCCCAGTGCGAGTGGATCGCCAAGCAGGCGCATCGCTGCGGGCAGCAACTGGGATGCCAAGGTGATGCCGCGATGCCGACAGCGGGGGCCAAACATGGTAATGCTATCTCGCACCAACTGATTCAAGTCGCAGGGCACTTGCTCGGCTGTTGCGGGATCTGTGCGGCTCAGAAATCGGCGGACATTCTGTTGCATTACCGTCAATTCGCGTCGAAGAACCGCCCACGTTTCCGGTTCGGCAGCGCTTTCTTGGAGATCCAACAACAGTTGGAGATTCTGCAAGTTGTTTTTCAACTGATGCGCCAAGCCTTCCGAGACTTGAGCCCAAACGCGTAAACGTTCACTCTGTCGCACGACCTCATGGAGCGTGGCAAGTTGGCCGGCCATCTCATTAATCGAATAAGCCAGCGCGTGCAACTCATCCCGGCCCTCGGGCAACGGCAGAGGACGGAAATCTCCCGCCGCGATCCCCCGCGTTCGCTGCTCGAGACGGCGGATGCGCGCGACCAGCCATCCTCCGAGCAGCCACATCCCTGCCACACCGAGCCCTCCAGCCACTCCACCAAGAATCATCACTGGACGAATCGCGTCGAAAATGGCTTGCTGGCGTAACTGCTCTGCATAGAGGATCACCAACGTTCCACCGGAAAAGCGCCCACGTGCTGCGAGCGGTAGCCGTCGGTAGCGATAACTCGTCCCGGCGACCCTCACCGGTGACCCCAAATGGTTGGCGACCACTGCTTGGGCTGGAAACCGATCCAGAGGCAAGCGAGCTAAGCTGGGGATCGTTGTTAGCGGAGATTTGCCGCGGGAAAACAGAATAAACTCACCACCTGAAAGGCCCTTCATTTGTTCAAGGACCGCAAGCGTCAGTGGGAAGCTACTTTGACTCAGGGTACGACTCACCCCATCGAGTTGGCGGGCAATGCGCTCTTCAGTCCGCTGGGCCGCAGACCAGGCTGTCCACCCAGTCACGCCCAGCAGTCCCATCAGTAACACGGCCAGTGGCAACAGCAAGCGAAAGCGTAGTCCCAAGGCCAAACTGGTTCACCCTTCCCGGGCAAGCTCATCAACGAATTGTTTGATGTGATTCAGATTCGCTTGAAAGGCAGCATCGGGCTTCGCTTCGAGCTGCGAAGGCTTGCCATCAAAATAACCACGCAAATTGCCTTGCTTATCAACTACAGCCAGTTTGGTGCTATGATTAAATTCCTCACCAACCGGTGAATCCGCCACTTTCTCGACCGGAACCATGAAACTTTCCTCGAGGAGCCCATGGATCTCAGACTCGCTACCGGTCAAAAACAGCCACCGTTTGGTATCTGCACCGAAGTGCTTTGCATATTCGCGTAAAGCATCGGGATCATCCCGAGACGGATCCACCGTGAAGGTAACCAGACGCGCCTCAGGAATATCAGCAAGCTCTTTTTGGAGACGTGCCATCGTCCCAGTCACCTGCGGGCAGGGACCTGTGCAACGTGTGAACACGAAGGCTGCCACCCAGACTTTACCAGCGAGATCCGCCTTGGTCACCGTCTCACCATTCCGCTCGATCAACTCAAAGTCCGCAATCGGCGCGGAGAGCTCTAGCTGCTTGGCGGAATGCATTGGTGGAGCGATCGAACCTGATGTGCAACCTATTACACCAAACAAGGGTATCAAGGCGAAAACGGCCAGAATTCGCATCATCTCACCTGTAGAAAAACTCACGAACTGGACCATCGATGACCATAGCCATCAATGCCAGCGGCAAGTAAATCAGCGAAGCATACAGTTGCCGGCGAGCACTCGCATGGCTCGGGGACGCGGCAAATTGTAGGGCTCGTGCTAGGAACAAGAGTCCCAAAACCGTCACCGTGAGCAAATAACCCCACCCTGCCAGCCCAATCAGCGCGGGGAGCATCCCCACTACCAGCAAAACCAGACAAAATAGCACACTCGTTCGTCCAGTGAGCTGACCACTCGGATCAACCACAGGCAGCATCCGCAGGCCACCACGGGCGTATTCATCACGGTACATCCAAGCGATCGCGAAGAAATGCGGCATCTGCCAGAAAAACAGGATGGCAAACAGCACTAAGGCACCCGCACCCAGACTTCCTTGGCCCGCTGTCCAGCCAATCACCGGGGGGAGTGCTCCCGGTAGGGCCCCTACCAAGGTATTCGTCGTACTGACCTGCTTCAACGGAGTATAGACAAAGGCATAAATCAGGTAAGTAAGCCCGGCCACCCAGGCAGGAAGCGTCGAAGGAAGCAAGAGGAATAAGTAAACGAATCCGACCACCCCAGAAGCTAGGGCAAACGTAAGTACCTCGGTCGCCTTAAGACGACCCGCGGGAAGCGGGCGGTTGCGGGTGCGGCTCATGCGGGCATCAATGTCACGCTCGAGCCATTGGTTCATCGCACTCGCCCCGGCAGCCACCAGGGCAGTGCCAATAAGTGTATGCAGGAGTATGAGCGGTTTCGCCTGGATCCCTGCTGCCATCAGGTAACCAACCCCGACCGTGATCAATGCCATCACGGCAATCCGAGGCTTCGTCAGTTCTAGGTAATCTGCCAGGCGCGATCGCACCACGCTAGGTGTATGCGTTCCCACCAGATGAGGTGCTTCAACATAACTCGTTGCAGCCATCTTCATGGCAGATCTCCGTGGTTGCTCAAAGCCCCGACCAGTTCGTGGCTGGGGTCCTGGTTCACACTAGACACCTCCATAGCCGCCACAGGCTCAGGTTGCCGCATTGCTTGCGGTGTCCAGTGACTGAGAATG
This sequence comes from uncultured Alcaligenaceae bacterium, assembly GCA_964410665.1. Classification (GTDB taxonomy): domain Bacteria; phylum Planctomycetota; class Planctomycetia; order Gemmatales; family Gemmataceae; genus CAYPIE01. The sequence continues at coordinate 60,820 of CAYPIE010000001.1, read as the reverse complement.
CATAGAATACTGCTCGTGGCCAGCACCCAGGTCCCGATGAAGACATGGCTGGTACGGATGATTGCCTTAGCCGTGGTCATGGTTTCCATCTCGATCAGCAACATCCCGTTACCAAATTTCCCCAGCCAAGCCTCGACTCCCAGGACGAGCTGAAGTGTCAAAAGGGACAGCAACAGTCCACTTGCCATTCCGAGCCGCTTTCGAGCAGGGGAAGTCCAAATCGCTTGGCTCAGCCAAACGCTCAGTCCCATCACCAAAAAAGCGGTGAGAAAGTGTGTCCTCTGGGAAAACCCGCTGGGAAGATGTCTGATCATTGCGCCCCAAATTAATTGCAACACTGCTGCGGCGAGCAACAATAGTGTGAGCAAACCGATTCGGCGGCTTTGATTTGGGGCCAAGTTGTTGGAGGGTGCATATGCCGCAGTGAGGATGGCAATGCCCACCAGTAGGCTAAAGACTATCTGGGCGAACACTCCGTGTACCGCGGCCAAATCGGTACCCATTAATTCATTGAGAGCGACCCGAAAACCACCTAATAGTCCCTGGATCATCACACCGATTAAGGCGAGGAGCCCCAAGCTACGCAGCCCCCAACCTGGCACTTGACGCCATGCGGCACGCGCTTGAAGCACGGTCAGCCCTCCAAGGCCAACCAAGATTACGCTTATGCCGTTCCATGGAAATGCCGATTGCTCGTGATCCACCCATAGTCGCATCTCTCGATGGAACTGACCATATCCCACTAACAGTGTGAGTAGGCCAGCCAACCCAAGCCAACGCACGCTTCGCCGGGGTTCGGTCCACCAAAGGCCGAGTGCGAGTACAATGGTAATCGCACCTACGGCGAATCCTGCCAAGCGATGCACATGCTCGATCAGAAAGCCGCGACTCGGTTCCTGCCAGTCGATGAGAAACAAATACCAAGGTTCGGTGGGCCAAATCGGATCGGCCATGCCTACCCGGAAGGTGGTGACCACTGCACCAAGGACCAGTAGCACTGAAGTTACTGCGACCGTCATGATCGCCCAGATATGCACCCATCGAGGGGTCAAGCGAACGGTGGTCGAGTTCTCAGTCATCGGTCTCACTCTCCCGAACTTGCAGCAATAGATGGATAGACCTCAGCGCGCACATCTTCCGGTAACCGGGCAGGATAGGGTAGAGCCCGAACCAAGCGGACGAGATCCCAAATCTGCTCCTCTTGTAAGTGCGTAAAGGCCGGCATACCTGACGGGCCAATGCCATGTCGCAATCGCCAATAAATATCTTGTGGTCGATTGCCCCCGCGATAGACAGGCTCCGTCAAATCCCTTGGCTTGGTGATGAGTCCCCAAACATCGTAGCGATAGTCAGCGTTTCGGCCGTAGTCCACATGACACGCAATACAACCGGCTCCTTGCGGATTGATAAACAATTCATGACCTCGGCGGATCGACGTCAAGTCTTCCGCGCTGGGAGTGCTATTATCGACCTCGGGTCGTCCTCCGTTCGGTTCGAGGCGTAACTCATTGGCCGATTTCCACTCCATGAGGATGGTCTGTAGCTGGTTTTGTGCGACCACGTCCAACGGCTGGGTGATCACTTCGGCATCTTCGGTCAACAGCATTCGAAGCAAATAGAATTCCACTTCGCCACGAAGACTCAGATGAATGGTGTAACTCACCAAGGCTTGTAGCGATGCCTTATCGAGGCGGCCGAATGCAGGCATCGAGCTCCCTGGCAGTCCTTGTTCGAGAGTCCGAAGTAAATCGGCTCGACACGGGCGATCACCTTGATTGGGTGGCGTCGAGACAAACTTAAAGACACCGCGACGGAAATCACGCGGATGAGGTTTAATCCACGGACCGGTGGGGCCTCGGCCATTGCCAACAATGCCGTGACAGTGCAGACAGGACCGGCGATATAATGTCGATCCCCGCTCTAAGGTCACAGCATCAAGCTCGAGTATCTCTGCGAGTTGATCGATGGCCTTCGTACCTGTCACGAGCGGCTCAGCGGGCGTACCGAAACTGGCGGTGAGGAGTTGGCTGACCTTAGAAAGCTCAACCGTCGATAACTGCTTTGGATCGAGGGTATGCCCCCCCTGTTCGGGGAGTCGCGCCAACTCTTGATCAAGTTGCCCAGGAGCATAGGGAGCCGTTGGGGCTTGACGGGGAGTCTGCAAAACTAGAGGCGTGTCCCGAGGAGGGTAGGTCAATTCCCGTGGATACCCCTCTTGGTCGCTTACGCAGCCCAGCACGGAAGTAAGGAGCATAAGGCAGAGCAGGACTCGGTAGCAGTGGTGCTTCATCAGGGTAAGTAGTATATCGAAGATGGCGGAGACACGGAGTCGGACATCGGTGGACGGTTATTGTACGCACCGTCCACCCACATCTGAATCGTATTTACAGCACCCCACCGAATTGCCGGGTCACATAGTCGGTCAGTGTGAGGCCAAACAAAATCGCAACCCAGAAAAACGCAGCTGCAACAACCAGCCAGGTCAGCCGGTCGCCGTGCCGCAGGTCCATAAAAAACAGTCCCAGAATCGTGGCTTGGGTGAGTGCAATCGCCAGGTTGATCACCAGGTTCCACGGCCCCAACTCGAAGAACGAAACCGAGATCGTGGTTGCCGTTAGAGCAAGCAGAACCAAAAACAGTCCCAGCTGGGTTAATTCGCCGGTGTGGCCCTTGGCGGTCGTCGAAGATGGATTCGCCATCAGTAGGTCTCCGCAAACAAGTGCACATGTTCCAGCGAGTGTGGCCCTGCGAGGTAGAGTAGCGGCATCAAGAACAGCCAGGCAAAGTCAACAAAGTGCCAATATAGGCTGATCACTTCCACTTTGACGTAGCGATCCGGGTAAATCTGTCCCTGCAAAGCCTCCCACCACAGCCAACCCACTAACCCAATGCCAACAATCAAGTGGATCACATGGATGCCGGTCATCGAGTAGTAGAACATGAAAAATAGCTTGACCTGGGGAATCCCCACTCCTTGCTCTAAGAAATGATTGCCATCAAAGTTGGCCCAAGGAATCAAGTTCTCTTTGAAGTCGTTATAGTACTCTATCGACTTGAATCCAAGAAACAAGATACCTAGAAAACATGTCATCCCTAACATGAAGACCAAGCGTTTTTGCAGACCCTTGCGGGCCGCAGCGATGGCCATGGTGATTGTCAGGCTGCTGGTCAGAAGCAATCCCGAGTTAATGCCGGCAATGAGCACATTGAGTTTCGAACTTCCTGCCTCGAAGGCAGCCCCATACCACAGGCGATAGGCCGTGTAGGCCATGAACACTCCACCGAAGAACAGAATCTCGGTGACCAGGAAAAACCACATGCCCAGTCGACAGGCGCTGCGCTGTTGTTCAAGGTCATCGAAGTGGTGCCCCAGCACCGAGGAGTGAACCTCGTCTGGGGCCTGGACCGCTGTCTCAGTGGACATTGGTTCGTTCTCCTCTCACGGGATCCACCACGCTCCCTGGACTCATGGCATACTCGTAAGGGCCTTCAGTAACCACCGGGGTGTGGTCAAAGTTATGCTTCTCTGGCGGCGAGGGGATCTGCCACTCCAGGCCCGTTGCCCGCCACGGGTTGGGGCCTGCCGACCGGCCGAAGAACAGCGAGTGCAGCAGATAGAACACTGGCATGGCGTAGCCAACACCAAGGATGGACGACCCAGCCGTGGACATCACGTGCAGGATCTGGAACTCTTCTGGATAGTTCGGGTAACGGCGGGGCAAACCGTGCGTCCCCATGACGAACTGCGGCAAAAAGGTCAGGAAGAAGCCGATACAGATCACCACCGCAGCGATCCGGCTCCACCAATCGGAGTACATCTTCCCGGTCATCTTCGGCCACCAGTAATGCAGGCCGGCCAAGAAGGCCAGGAGCATACCGCCCACCATGGTAAAGTGGAAGTGGGCCACCACGAAGTAAGTGTCGTGCAGATGGATGTCAGTACCCAACACACCCAGGTACAGCCCGGTCACCCCACCGACGGTGAACAACGCGATGAAGCCCAGTGCGAACAACATCGGCGCCTTTAACGAAATTGATCCTCGGTAGAGAGTCGCAGTCCAGTTAAACACCTTGATCGCCGACGGCACCGCCACCAACATGGTCAAAAATGAGAAGATCATCCCCAGGAAGTAACCCTGGCTGGACACAAACATGTGGTGGCCCCATACGAAGAAACCAACCACGGCGATGCCCAGGCTCGAATATGCCACCGCCTTGTAACCGAAGATATTCTTGCGGGCAAAGCAAGTGAGAACTTCGCTGATCACGCCCATCCCCGGTAGGATCATAATATATACTGCTGGATGGGAATAAAACCAGAACATATGTTGGAAAAGGATTGGGTCGCCGCCCAGGTTCGGGTTGAAGATGCCCACGCCCGCCAGGCGCTCAATCGCCAGCAGAATCACTGTGACGCCCAGTACCGGCGTCGCCAGCAGCATGATCAGGCTAGTGGCGTACATCGACCAGACAAATAACGGTAGGCGATACCAAGTCATCCCCGGCGCTCGCATCTTGTGCGTCGTCACCATCACATTCAGCGCGGTCGCGATCGATGAGAAGCCAGACACGAAGATGCCAAGCCCAATCGCCATCACGTTGGAGGCCGACTCGGTTGAGTACGGTGGGTACAATGTCCATCCGGTGTCGACGCCGCCGGAGAAGATACCCCACATGATGAGGCCGAAGCCGATCATGTATAAGTACCAGCTGGCCAGGTTCAGCCGCGGAAAGGCCATATCCTTGGCCCCGATCATGATCGGGATGAAGAAGTTGCCAAAGACACCAGGGACGATCGGGACCAAGACCAGGAAGGTCATAATGATCCCGTGGGCGCTAAACACCTTGTTGTAAGTGTCCTCGCCGAACAAGGCGCCACCAGGCACGATCAGGTTGGTGCGCACCAGAGCCGCCGCGACTGCACCCAGGAAAAAGGCGATCCCGGTGGTGATCAGGTACAGGATGCCGATCCGCTTGTGGTCAACGGTGAACAGCCAAGAGGTCCAGCTGAACCCGTCCGTTAGGTAGTTCGGCTCGGCGTACGCGTTCGGCGGCGGTGCCTTGGTTTGCGGCACATAGCCGTTTAGGTTGGCCACCTCCTCGGTGGCGTTCATCTCACGCTGCGGAGACAGCGGCTCATAAACCGTGGCCATGGGTTTTCTCACTCTCCTTCCGAAGGCGCGACCGGGGCACCCACGGGGGCGGGGAAATGTTCCGTCCGTACCGGGGTTTGTCCCTTCTTCAGCGAACGAATGTAAGCAATCAGCTGAATTAGTTCTTCTTCACTCACCTGCCCTTTGAAACTGGGCATGATCGGCTTCCAGCCCTCGTGGATCTTTGCCGTGGGCTTGAGAATCGACTCGCGGACATAGTTCGCGTCCACGACTGCGCTGCCACCACCTTGCAGCGGAACGCGTTGTCCCCAAATACCCTCAAGAACCGGGGCCTTTGCTTGATAGTTCGAGCTGTGGCAGCTCAAGCATTGCAGCTTCAGGAAAAGCTTCCGCCCTTCAAGACCCAGCGAACCCTCGGCCTGACCACTCAGCCATTGTTCGTACTCGTCCTTCTCCATGACGATTACTTGGCCAACCATATTAGAGTGACCCTGGCCACAATATTGGTCGCAAAACAGGTGGAAGGTCCCAGGTTTAGTTGGGTGGTACCAGGTGCTCACATATTTTCCAGGTACTGCGTCGATCTTCTGGCGGAACGCCGGCACGCCGAGGTCGTGGATCACATCTTCAGAGATGACGGTGATCTTAACCGGTTGGTCGACCAGCAGGTGCAGTTTGTTGATGTCACGCTGTCCACCGGGATACTGGATCTTCCACATCCACTTCTTGCCAACTACGAAAATCTCAGGAGCGTCCTTCGGGATGGTCATTGCGTTGTTAAACACCTTCACCCCCCAGGCAAACATGAATAGGAAGGTTACTAGCGGTGTCAGCGTCCAGAACAGTTCCAGTCGGTGCGACCCGAGAATGCGTGGAGTCGTCTCGTTGTCACTGCGGCGACGATAAGTGCTGGTGAAGTAAATCAACAGGGTGAGCACCAGCAGGGTCGCCAGGGCGGTGACCGTGACGATGAAATAAAACAGTAGATCAAAGTCAACGGCGAAGGTTGAAGCCGACTCCGGCGTCAACGTCCGCTGCAGGTATTCTAAAAACTGATCGACGTACATGAACGTCTCCCCAGACTAACCGATCAAGATCCTATCGAATGCCTCAAACATAGCGACCGCCACTTACGAAGCCATGTCCCCGGCAGAAGCCGCCGTGAGTGCTTCACGCCGTGCCGCACGCCAGGCTCGCCACAAAACAACGGCGAGAACGGCAACGGTAATCGCACCGGCAACGCTTAGGACGTTCATGACCGGCTTGTAAGTCCCTGACTTTGGATCGTAGTGATAGCAACGCAACAGGATAGCATCGACCACTGAACCGATCTCGCCCTCCGAGGCATCTACCAACCCCAGCCGAAGGTCGTTCGGCTTGTAGTTGAGGCCAAGCAGGTAGCGTGACACCTTGCCCTCCGGGGTCAGAAGCACGATCCCCGCAGAATGGTAATATTGTTTGTTTCCCTTGTCGTAGACATACTTGAAGCCTACCTGCTGGCACAGGGTGTCAATAGTTTCCTTGCTGCCGGTCAGGAAGTGCCAGCCTGCAGCCGCCCCGGAACGCCCATACTCGTTGACATAGGACTGCTTCTTGTCTCGCGCCAGCAAGTGCGTTTCCTTTGGGTCGATGCTAACCGTGACCACCTGGAATTCTTGACCGACGTCGAAACGGTCCATCTGCCTCAGAGATGTTACCAAGTCAGTGAGGACCACGTTACACAGCTGAGGGCAACGGTAATACGCCATGACCAAAACGGTCGGTTTGTTAGCGACACAGTCGTGCAGCGTGATGGCGTGGCCTTGCTCGTCACGGAAGGTTAAGTCAAGGTCGACCGGGACACCCACCCGTTGCTCAATAGCGATCTCGGCACCGAGAGCTTTCGGGTCGATCCGACCTTCCTTCTGGTACATACCGTAGTTTTGTGCCTGGGCGATGCAGGTTGCCCCAAGGCAGCACAACAGAGCTGCCAGTGTTTTAAGCGGGTAGCTGGATCGCATCATGGCTTAGCGAATTCCTTCCTCCGAGCCACGCCCTGCGTTCGAAGTCGATGGTCGGTCGACCGACGGCATGGCCTCAGGATTAAAGGTTTGTTTCTGGGTCTTGAGAAGACCCTTTTGCAGGATGGTGTCGATGGCGGCCGACAAGGGAATCGATGCGATGCCTTTGTCCTTGTTCACCCATTTCGCAATCTTCAACTGCCCGACACGATCAGGACGGAGGTCTTCGGGGTGAAGGTTCTCACTCACATAAAAATCGCCGTTGTCTTTCGGTTTCACCGGTATGCCAGAAAACACGGTCCCGACGGGGTCTGGCTCTCCCTCTTTGGGTCGATCGAAAACCTCCAATCCCTCAAGGCGGGGCTGCTGATCCTCGGTGTCACGACCCAGCCGCTCGAGGCGTTGGTCGATCGGGGCCTCGTTGGCCTCGGCAGTTAGTGGGTTAACGTCCGGCTTGCCTTCGAAGCTAGGCAGCACGGCAACGTCGAACACCACAGTGACCAGCACGTAGGCGACAGCCACCATCCCGACAATGAGCCCACCCGCCAGGATAAACGGTAACACCTGGATCTGGTCATCCTCGTGACCGGCAGCTACTGCATTCTCGATCTTGGCCGAGGCCGTCCGGTCGTGGTCATCAGGCCTGGAGAGCGGCTTGTTGGGATCGATTTCGTTGCTCATGTGATGATCCTCCTAGCCTGCCTCGACTCCAAATGGTCGGTGAGTTGGCCAAGAAACTGCGAATATAGTCCGAAGCTTAGGAACATGCTGGTTTGGCGTAGGTACGCGAATCGATGTAACCACCAGCGGCCGGGGTTGTTGAGAACACGGGTGGTGGCAGGTGGAAACTGATCCGAGGCCAGATCAATGGTCATGATGATCCTCCTCGTCCAGGCGCAGTTTTTCGAAGGTCGGAAGTAACGGTCGACTTTCAAGGCAACCGACGAAATACCACAACCACAACCCGCCGATGCCAACAATCGCCCCAACATCCATAAGCCAGTATAGAGGTTGCCCCTCGTGTGAGACACTCGGCTCAATCCACCAGACGACATCAAAGGCACACATAGCGACGAGGCCCCAGGCCACCGTCCGCAACGCCTTCTGGTTGTATTTGACATGACGGAACAACAACAGCATGAACGGCAGGGCAAAGTGGAATATCGCCAGAATAATTGCCACATACTCCCAGCCACCGCGGATCCGCTTCAGGTAAAACGGGATCTCTTCGGGCAAGTTGGCTACCCAGACCAAAAGAAACTGTGAGAACGAGATATATGTCCAGAACAGGGTGAAAGCCAGCAGGAAGCTGCCCATATCAATCTGGTGTAATGGCTTGACCCGATTGGCCAGATTATTGCCATCATTGTCGGTGCCGAGTTGAGGGTTACGGACCATCGTAAGAAGCAGACCCAGGCTGAAGGCGTATGCCGTCAGCAACTGGTTGACGCCGTAAATGACCGGGAACATGGTGGAGTTCCAGCTCAGCTCAAGCGACATGATCCATATGGTCGCCGCGATGGTGACGGTAACCGCATGAAGCATCAGGCTCGGACCGCTCATGGCTTTCAGGTAGAAGCGTTCTGGAGCGTCCTCCTGTTCATCGGCCTTGTGCGACCAGTGGTTAAGTAGGTAGATGATCACGCCCCAAATGACGAAGAACACCACGCCCACGGTCATAAACATTCTTTCATTCAGAAAATCATTCGCTTTTTCGGTCAACTCCTCCTTGGCCGTGGCGTTCTCGGCCACCGCTCCGATGTCCCCAGACCACCAGTACGGGGAGAAGTTGTCGATACCCAGGAAGGCCACCAGCGGGATGAACAAGGCGATCATCAGAGGTAGCGTCCGGGTCCCCGCTTCAAAGATCCGCCGCATCAGCAGGCCCCATTTGCCCAGCGACAAATACTGAATGAGCAGCAGAACCATGCAGCCGATCGGGATGCTCAACCAGAAGTGGAAGCCGACCATGTAAGACAGGTAAAACTGGTCGAGCCGGCGTTCTGCCTCGCCCGTGCTACCCACGGCAGAGCGGATCAAGCCCACCGCCAGAAACAGCCCGAAGCCAACCGCCGCAGCGATAAGGCTCCACGACTTGACAGTGAACCAGGTGACTTCCGAGCCGTGGCCGTTGGTTTCTTGGTCAGATTCGGGGGTAGAGTCGGACGCGCTCACGGGTTCATTCTCCGAGTTGCTCTTGGATGGCCGACTGCTCGTCCTCGGGCAGATCCTTGACGGTGGCAGTGCGACTCAGCTGTAGGGCCCGCACATAGGCGATAATCGACCAACGGTCTTCCGGCTTGATCTGGGAAGAGTAGCTCGGCATGCCGCCGTAGCCCCGAGTGATGACCTCATAAATGTAGCCAACCGGGGCGTACGATTCAGCGTCCTGAAGGTTGTATGGGTTCATGGCCACATCCAGACGCCAGCGACTGAAGCCGTGCGAGTTCTCATCCAAGAACGAGGTTGGCTTGAGATAGCCACGCTCCCAGATCTTGCCCCGACCGTTGCCAAGAGGCCCATGGCACATCGCACAGAAGCCGGAGTAGAGACTCTCACCTCGCTTCAACGTAGTCTTGTTAATCGGGATGGGGAAGTCATCGACGTAGTTCTTGACGCTAAAGGGTGCGGCGGGGTCTGGATCGATCCGCTCAGCGACTCCTTCCCCATCCGGGGGCAGCGGGTCAAATTGCTTGGCACGGGCCTCGGGGGTTAGCCCGGTCATTAGTGGGTGGTCGTCGAGTAGCTGCCCACGAGCAACAACACCGCGTTCAAGGGGTCGAGCGGAGCGACCATCCTCGAAAAATTTACTCGGCACCAGAGGCCGGTAATAGGGCTGCTCGGCCATTCGCTGCATACACGCGGGCATCAACGCCGACAAAATGAAAATGCCCAGGCAGGCCAGACGGCGAGAGCTACAAGTATTTATGGCCATTTGTCTATTCATTCGTAAGGCACCTCGATTACGCTGTCCATCGGTCCGAGCGATTCGAGAAAGCCCTTGGTTTCCTGAAGGTCAAACTGGCGATCTTTCGCTTCGATACAGAGAAAGAAACGATCCTGCGATGCTCGGGCAAACCGCTCCACGTTAAAAAGCGGATGATAAAACTGCGGCAAGCCATTCAGGGCAATCATGCCAAACACGCCGGTCAACGCAGCCGTCAGGATGGTCATCTCAAACGTCACCGGAATGAACGACGGCCAGCTGTTGAGCGGCCGACCACCGACGTTAATCGGGTAGTCGATGGCCTGCGTCCAGTACTGCATCAGGAAACCCGAGGTACCGCCGATCAGGCCGCCGAGAAGCATAACAATGGCCATCTCGGAGAAACCGAATCCCAGCTTGTCGGCCACGCCTGGCAGTGGGTACGGGGAGTACCCATCAATCTTCCGGTATCCCGCCTCGCGGGCCTTGCCAACTGCCTCGATGAGCTGGTCCGGGGTCTCGAACTCCGCCAGCAGGCCGTAGGTCTTCGGTTGATCGTCATGTGCACTCATGGAGGGCCCTCCATTGTGCCGTGCCCGTCGCGTCCGCCCGCCTTGTGCGGCAAGAGCTCACGCATCTCGGTGATCGAGATCATCGGCAGGAAGCGGCAGAATAGCAGGAACAGGAACAAGAACACGCCCATCGTCCCGGCGAACAGGCTGTAGTCGTAGAAGGTCGGCGAGTAGTGGCCCCACATCGACGGCATGTACTCCCGGGTCAGCGTGATCACAATCACATAGCGCTCGAACCACATGCCCAGCAAAACCACAAGTGAAACCGACATCAGCCAGAAGTCGCTCATGCGGACCCGCTTGAACCAGAGCAACTGTGGCACCACGAAGTTACAGGTGATGAGTGCCCAGTAGGACCAGCCGTAGGGCCCGAACACCCGCTGCTCGGTGGTCTGCACCTCGTAGGTGGCATGGCTATACCAGGCCAGCCAGATCTCGCTGAAGTAGCCGTAACAGACGATCATGCCGGTGGCCAACATCACCTTCGCCGAGTTGTCCAGGTGTTTGCGGGTAATGAAATTCTTCAAGCCGTACCAGTTCCTAAGCGGGATGGCCAAGACGATGACCATGGCGAACCCAGAGAAGATGGCCCCGGCGACGAAAAACGGCGGGAAGATCGTCGCGTGCCACAGCGGCACAATCGCCACGGCGAAGTCGAAGGACACCACTGTGTGCACCGACAACACGAGCGGGGTCGAGAGGCCAGCCAGGATCAAGTACACCTTCTCATAGCGCCGCCAGTGGTACGCCGAGCCGCGCCAGCCGAGTGATAAGAGGCCGTAGAAGGTCCGTTGGATGCGGCCCTTGGCTCGGTCGCGCAGGGTGGCCAGGTCGGGTACCAAGCCTACGTACCAGAAAATCAACGATACGGTGAAGTACGTCGATACCGCGAACACGTCCCAGACCAGCGGACTACGGAATTGAGGCCAGTAGCCGATGGTGTTAGGGTACGGGTACAGCCAATAGGCGAACCATGGGCGGCCCATGTGCAGCAGCGGGAACATCCCTGCACACATCACCGCGAACAGCGTCATCGCCTCGGCGAAACGGTTAATACTGGTCCGCCATTTTTGGTGGAATAACAGCAGGATTGCCGAGATCAGGGTGCCGGCGTGGCCGATGCCGATCCACCAGACGAAGTTGATGATCGCGAAGCCCCAGGCAGCCGGGACATTCAACCCCCACACCCCCGTGCCGTACCACAGCAGGTAACCCACCGACTGTAAGAAGATGGCACATAGCACCAAGGCCAGGCCCATGGTGAACCACCATGGCGCCGGTGTTTTCTGTTCGCCGGTGACAATGTCACCAATCCCCGAGGTGACGGAGGCCAGATTATGATCCCCGCCGATCAGTTCCTCGGTATCTTGATCCTGCTTGGGTACCTGACCTTCGGTTTCAATCGTTGCCATGCGTCACTCACCTCCCGCTTTGGTGGTCGGCTGCTGGGGCATATTCGGATTGGGGTTGCGCACGGACGCGAGGTAGGTAGTCCGCGGCATGGTATTGAGCTCCGCCAGGAGGCCATAGTTGAGCGGCTCTTCCTTCCAGCGGCGGACCACACTGCTTGTGTCGGCCAAGTCGCCAAAGACGATCGCACCGGTCGGACAAGCCGACTGACAGGCGGTGAGGATCTCGCCGTCCTCGATCTTGGGCTCTTTGCGCTTCCCGGCGGCGTACTCCCGTTCGGTAACGATCTCGGCGGCACGGATCCGCTGCACACAGTAGGTGCATTTCTCCATGATGCCGCGGCTGCGCACCGTCACTTCGGGGTTCCGCCCGAGCTTGAGCACTTCGGTGGTGTAGTCAGCGTAGCTAAAGAAATTGAAGCGGCGAACCTTGTACGGGCAATTGTTGGAGCAGTAACGGGTGCCGACGCAGCGGTTATACACCATATCATTGAGGCCGTCGGCACTGTGCACGGTAGCCCCCACCGGACAGACCAGCTCGCAGGGCGCCTTCTCGCACTGCTGGCACGGTACCGGTTGGAGATAGGTATCGATCGAAGCGCTGTCCTCGGGTTCCCCCTTGTAGTAGCGGTCGATACGGATCCAGTGCATCTCGCGGCCGCGGGTGACCTCGGTCTTGCCCACGATCGGGATGTTGTTCTCCGCCTGGCAGGCGACCATACATGCATTACATCCGGTGCACGAGGTCAGGTCGATAGCCATCGACCAGCGCCGCTGATCCTTGTAGTGATTCATGTCTGGATAGACCGTCAGCGGTACCAGTCGTGAATCATGGTCATGATGCCCCTCGTCGTGGCCTTCGTCCTCATGTTCGTGATCGTGGTCATGCCCGTGTTCGGACTGGATCAGGTCATTGAGGGGCAGGTTCTGGTTGAACAGGTCGACCTCGTTGGCCGCAGTTGAGGGGATCTTGACGAAGTCGAAGGAACCCTCCTGATACTCTTCGAGGTTGCCGCGCCGCACTGGCTTGCGGCCCTCCATGTTGTGGTGCATCTGCACACAGGCGACATCGTCCGTCTCACCGGTTTTGTCCAGGTCGACTCCGGAGCCGTTCCACAGGCCATCACTGGTACGGATGGAGTAGGCATTAAAGCCGATTTCGTTAGCGACCCGGGCGTAGCCAGAAAAATCCTCGTCGCGGCTGAAGATCTTGCGGCCGAAGCCGAGGTGCACAGTGATTGCCTCGTCCGGGTGCCCAGGCAGGATCCACACCGGCGCAACGATGCGACGGCCCTGGTAGCTAAGTTGAACCAAGTCGACTTCGCCACGGCCACGCTCGCCAGCCGTCTTGCCCATAAAGAGCGAGACTGGCGTGACCGAGAAGCCGTACTCCTTGGCTTTACGCGGGCTCATAAACACCACGTTGCCCCAAGTGATCTTGGTGATCGGTTTGGGGACCTCTTGCAGCCAGCCGTTGTTCGCGAATCTCCCGTCGTAAATGCACGGGTCGGGCCGGAAGGCAATCTCCAAGCCTTTTGCCGGATCGATCGGCTCGTCACCCTCGGACCAATTGGCCTGGAGGGTAAGATTCTCGACCTCAGCACGGGCAGTGTCACGGACGACCCCTTCACGGAGGCTGCTTTGCCAGAACGACTCGAAGTCACCGGTACGCTGCTCCTGCTTCCACACCTCACGCCAGTGGTTGCGCACGACCTCTCGGCCGTCCTGGGCGGCCTCGACCAGCAACACCGACATGAGCTCGATCGGCGAGATCCCGTCGTAGAGCGGCGCAATCAGAGGTTGCATCAGGGCCACGGTGCCGTCATGGCCTCGACCATCACCCCAGCGCTCCAGGTCGAAAGCCGCCGGCAGGTGCCAATTGCTCAGGACAGCGGTCTCGTCCTGGTACACGTCCAAGTGGAAAGAGACACGCTTCTTGTCCAGCGACAGCGTTTTCAAGGCAGAACGGAAGTCGATGTCGACCGGGGCGGTGTAGACCGGGTTGGTGTTGAGCATGATGAGCACCTCGCAGGTGCCATCATTCATCTCCTGAGTCAGCTGGCGTAGATCCTCGTTCTGGTTGGACGGCTGTGCGTCGATCGGCTCGACATACTTGACCGTCTCACCGGTATTGCCCAGCTTGAGATTGATCGCGTGAACCAGGGCATGCACCGACGCTGACAAGTGGTCACCAACGCTCACCAGAGCATTTTTGCCCTTCTCCTTGAGGTCATCGGCCAGTGGCTTGACCCAGTTCTGGGCGAGCTTGGGCAATGCCCCAGGCTGAGGAACATTTTCGACCCCAAGTTCGCTCGCCAGGGTCCGTGCAAATGACTCCAACTGTAAGGGAGTCAGTGGCAGGCGGTGGTCACTGCTTGCTCCCGTGGGCGAGGGCATGGTCTCGACGACGTAGAGCCGGTTCATCGCCTCGGGCTTCACCCCGTCGCGATCATCCTTACGGACTCGCCGCTTGGCCATAAAATCGCCAGCGTAGCGGACACAACCGGGGCCACTGTTGGTGAAGTCGTGGTCCAGGGCTAACACGACCTTGGCCTTGTCAAACTGGTAGACCGGGGTCACCACCTGGCCAAAAGCGCGGCGGGCCCCCTCATGGACGTTGTCGCGGTTGACTGGTTCGTACTGGACCCACTTTGCCTCGGGGTGTTGCTTAAGGAAGCGTTGAATCTGGTCGACCAACGTTGGGGAGGAAATCGACTCGGTGAGCAGGCGGATGCCTTTGCCTTTGGCCTCACGCCGGTTCTCGACGGCTGTCTTGAGTGCTTCCTGAGCCCCTTCCCAGCTGGCGGGTACGCCGTTTTGGGTGATCCGCTTTGAGCGGTCGGGGTCGTACATGGTCAAGATAGCCGCCTGGGCGAGCAGATCGGTGCGACCCTGGCTCGACGGATGGCTGGGGTTGCCCTCGATCTTGATTGGCCGACCTTCACGGCTTTTGACCAACACGCCAAGGGCGGTCCCGCTGAGGTTCAGCGCGGTAGCAAAGAAAAGGGGATTGCCCGGGACGATCAGATCTGGCTGGGTCACATAGGGCATGATGACGCCCAACGGCGCCGGTCGCGGTGAACAGCCGATGCCGACGCCCAAGGCAAGCGAGGCACCCATGAGTTGCAAAAAGTGGCGCCGAGAAACCGGGTCGGTCCACTCCGTTGCGTCCTCCGGGAATTCGCGATAGAGCATTTCGCGGAATTCCGGCGTGTCCATATGTTCTTCGAGGCTGCGCCAGTAATCGGGACCGCCTTGGGGTGCCTGGGCTCCGTCGGCGGCAGGTGATCGGTGTGTGTCGGTAGCCATGTGCGTAGTTATATCCCTTCCATCATCGAGCGGGCTGCCAGGGCCGGGTTAGCGATGGCACATCGAACAACTGGTCAGGGTCATGGAGTCCCGGACGTGGTACTGCTCCTTGAGCTTGGCACCGAGGGTTTCTTGGGTGTAGGGTTTGTTGTCGTCGGGGTTAATAACGTCCGACGGCTGCCAGCGGAGATTGTACACCTCATCGCGGGGCCGGAGGTGCTCCTCAGGTTCGCGGTGGCAGGCGATACACCACTCCATGAGCAGGGTCTTGGTCTGCCAGACCAGGGGCATTTGGTCGAGTCGGCCGTGGCACTCGACGCAGCCGACCCCCTTATTGACGTGGATGCTGTGGTTGAAATAGGTGTAGTCAGGAACGTTGTGCACTTTGTTCCAGCGAATAGACTCGTTGGTCGCGTAACTGTCACGGACCGTGCCAAGTAATTCCGCTCCAACCCACATCTGCTGGTGACAATTCATGCAGGTTTTCGTCGGCGGGATCCCGGCGTAGGAGGACTCTTCCACCGCGGTATGACAGTAACGACAATCGATCCCGAGTTCACCAACATGATGTTGATGGGAGAAGGGCACCGGTTGCTGCACGACATCATAAGCCCCGGTTGCGTACCCCGAACGGTAAAATACCGCCAGGCTCACTCCTAAAGTTCCGGCAATAAGGGGAAATCCGAGTATGAGCGTCTTGGCGACAGAGTTCATACTTCGGTGAAAAATCTGCGGCATTTCTGCCACCTCCACAGACATGGAATGATCAGATGGATCAGGGTGGAAAACCTTGACACGCGGGCGTCTTGCAAACAAACCCGTGGTCGGTCATTCCTTCTGGGTTCAGTTGAGAAACGGCAAATTGAAGCCGGTTCCTGTTCCCATAATGGTTTGAATACCCTTGTACATACCAATAATGAAGCTGAGACTGGCAACCGCAAGGGCCCCACCGACTATACCTAGATTAAGGTACTCACCCTCGTCGGGATCGTTCCGATAGCTACCGCGAATACCGAGTAAGTAACAAATGACTCCAAGAGTCAATGAGGCTGTTGCCAGGAGCAAGCCAAAGGGGAACCACCAGAAGACAAGCCCACTGAAAAATGCCATTCCCACCGAAGCCACCGCCAACCCACGTGCTGGGGCTGAGTGGGATGTGTCTGGTTCCATCTGGGAAACTCCCCTACTGGTCAAAGTACCAACCGTCGGGCGGTGACTGTCTCCAACGCGAGGGTTGGTGAGCAACCACGAATCGCGGTACAGCATTATGCCCGCGAAACAACGGAAGAATTGTCGCCGTGAGTTTGGAGAATTTGTGCTCTCTGTCCATCCGTTAACCGCAATTGTACCTGAGGCAAAACCCTCGGCTAGCCTACTTTGGGAAAAATTTCACAAAGTCGGATGAGGCCTGGTCTGGCCTAGCAAAAGACTTCGTTAACCTACGGATTGTCGGCATCAGCGTGCCACCTTCGAGCCTTGGAAACACTCCGAAAACCGCTTGTAGGAGTTTTTTGAGCGCAGCGAAGTACCGCTCGATTGACGGACCCTCTGCGACCGTGGAAATTGCCCCGGTTCATCAGGCGGGTCACCGATCTCTGATCCCATGGCGACCGCGGCTTGAGGGCGATAAAGTGACAGTGAATGGGATCAGGCCCGAGCATCTTCCGAGCATCCTGGACCTCGTGATTCGCTCCCTGATCTCACGAGGAACACCGCCACCAGGTGGCGAAAGTCTTACTACCATCGCGATGCGTGTGTAGCGAAGATAGGCATCAGCTGATGCGCGTCCTTAAGGCAGTTGGTGATCGATGGCGGCTGGGGCGGGGGTTTACGAATGGATCAGAAAAAATGACTGTTGGTCGCTGCTGTGCATGAGGAACCCACGATGACCCCTGCTCTACCGAAACGGCACTGGCGTTGGCCGTTCGCACTGACTGCTGGAATGGGATTTGCTGCACTAGTGATCGGCATTCGGCAACCCATCTTGGTGGTTGCGAAAACGATCGGGAATACGGATAGCATCGAGAGCATTTACAGCTTTGATCGCGGTGTCTTTGGTGCCATTACCCTAGGATTAGCCACAATTGCCATAATGTTTACACTGATTCGTGCATACGCGTTCTCGGCAGTCATGACCTTGAGTGTGTTGGTCTTTCTCCTCGTGAGCCTGATCGATACGCAGCAACAGGCCCTGCAGGAAACAGAGTACCTCGCGAGCGTCCAAGCACAACAACGGGAGGGAGTGACGGCAGGAACTGCTCAGCTGGGTCTTGGCTGGGTGTGGTTACTCGCAGGAAGTGGATTGATGCTGGTGGCAGCCATCGCTGGAGCTCGCAATGGTCCATTTCCTTCGCCCGAACCCCATTCTTGGCCGGGGCGAGGGAATTTAGCCGACAATTGTGCAGCCAAGGTGGATGCTCAACCAAGTCTTCCTCCGCCCACACCGCCGACGACCGGGATGCCCCCGGATTCAGTCAAACCAAGAAATCTGCACTGGTTTATTTTACTTGCTGTTGGTGTGCCGTTTCTATTGTGGGGAACGGTAATTGCACTGTTCCTACTGTTACGCGGCTAGCCGTCAACGTGACTAGGCGACCGCATTTTTCTCATTGATGAGCAGAATCTTTGGTTGATGCTCACGTGCTTCGTTTTCGCTAAAGCCGGCGAATGTGGCGACAATTATCAGGTCGCCTGGATGCACTTGATGCGCTGCAGCACCATTAATACAGCAAATGCCTGAACCGGATTCACCAGGGATCGCATACGTGGCCAGCCGACTACCGCGAGTGACATTCCAGATGTGGATCTCTTCGAAGGGAAGAATATCGGCCGCCGCGAGCAAGTTGGCATCAATAGTTAGGCTCCCCTCGTAATGGAGGTTTGCCTCCGTCACGGTGAGACGATGCAGTTTTGACTTTAACAACATCCGATGCATAGTGAACTTCCTCCGCAGATGATTTCCAGCGTCATTTTATGGAATCATCCGGGTAGGTTCACCAGCGCGTCGGTGGAGTCGCTGGGTTCAATTGCTGCTCATATTGTCGATTGGTTTTGCTTTGCTCGACATACCTCTGTACCTTCGCGATTGTGTTAGAAGCGTATCCCGCACGCTGCAGATATGCCGCAGCCAGCGTGGGTGCATTGGGCGGGGGGGTACGCTTCTCGATTGAGCTTGCTCGCCGGGGCTGACGCTCTTCAAAGCGTGCCAGTTCGATCAGATCGGTCTGATCCGGCGCATAACGGCCTCCGACCGTGGGTCGAGTCAGCGGCACTTGGAGCGGCGGTGTCTGGCTCGGAAATCGCTCGGACTCCGGTAGCATGGCCTCGCGCTCGGCAATAATCTGCCCCAGTTCTAGTGCCAACACCGCGGCGAGCTCGGCATCACTTTCGCATTGTCGGGCGAGCCCTTCTGAGATGTAGATTTCATTGGGACCGCGATGAAACAAGGTCCATTCCTCGACGCCCAGGGTGGCAAAGATGGGTTCAATTCCAAGCGGGGCATTACTCGCCAACAGATGACGACCCACAGCATCCACGCGAGAGGCCACTTCTGTAGAGGCTTGGGGGAGTTGCCGGGCGATTTCTGGCGACGCCGGGGCCGCGTCGCGCCAAGCCGCGAGCGGATCCTGCCGAGTTGATTCGTCCAAACAACCCATGAGAAGGGAGCAAAGCAGGCCAAGCAGGGGTGGGGTGCGTCGAAGCATTGTGCGTTCCTCGCTGGAAGGCGCTCCAAACCGATTGCCTCATAGCCCATCCGTTTCTCGCTGTCTAGGCAGAGGCGAAAAAGGATTGGAGGGACTGCGTAGGGCGTGGTATGGTTGGGCGAGGATTATGGAAGTGTCCCTTGCGGTATCGACTTGGAGAGTTCTCCCCGATCGTTCTCGTTCATGCTGGAGTCCGCAGATGGGGTTATTCGACAATATTTTTGGTGGTCATGCACCCAATAAAGAATTTTCGAAAGCAGAAGCCTTTGCGGGCCTCATGCTTGGTGCGGTTGCCTCAGATGGCCACATTAATGAGGAAGAAGCCCAAGGTCTGGTGACCATCCTGTCGCGGATGAAGCTGTATGAAAGCTTTGGCGGAGACAAGTTCAACACCATGATGAATCGCCTCATTGGTGTGCTCAAACGTGAAGGACTCGAAGGATTAATCAGTCGCTCCGCCGCAGGCCTACCCGAGGAACTCCGCGACACCGCCTTTGCCAACGCATGTGATCTGATCCTTGCCGATGGGGTGGTGGAAAACGAGGAGAAGGAATTCCTGGACAAACTGCAGAAGACCCTGGACATCAACGGTGACACCGCCCTGGATATTGTCCAAGTGATGATCATCAAGAACCGTGGCTAATCCGCTCACGGACGCCAAGACGCTCGCCTCGCCCGGATGGCCCCGATGATGTGCCTGGAGCGCGAGGAATACATCGAACAGGCCTACAGCTTCCGGGTGTTCCGGGAGCGTCTGGCTGCAAATATGTCGGCACAGGAGATCCTCGAACGCCTCCACGAGGAAATCCTGACCACGACGCGTCTCCCACTGGCCCTGCAATTCCTCGCCACCGAGTTAAAGCACAGCGGCTTGTTACACATGGGCTTCCGCCGCCTGGAGCACTATTTCACCCCCTTTCAAACCTATGTGGTCACCCAGGCGGAGGACGATGGTTCCAAGTTCACCATGCCCCTGGCCCTGGCCGTCCTAGAGCGTGAAGCAGCGTACAAAGGAAAGTCACCCACACCTCAAGGCTTGTTCGTATTTCAATTTGAATCGATCATGCGTAATCGCTTGGGCTATCTGGACGGCTTAATCGCCATGGCCAAGGATCCCGCCTACGACGCAGACTGGAAGCAGTATCTGGTGTTTGTCCGCAAGCAACTCGGGGCATTGGACTTTTCCGACTTGATCTATCTACGTTCAGAAATGTTTGTTCAGGATCAACGACGCTTCGACCCCGAGTATTGCCCTCCGGTGCCGATGCTGTTCGGAGAAAAGGAGGGCAAGATTGCTCGAGCGAGTCGCGGCCGAGACCCATTGTTCTTTTTCTCGGCGCTGCAACGTCAATTAGATTATCCCGAAGTTCCTCGTCCTCGCCGCAAGGATGACACCGAGACCCGGTTGGAATTGTTGCAAGCCAAGCTTCGTGAACTGGAACACCGCATCAAGCTGGTGGAAGGCGAAGTCAGCGGTCAGGTGGATCTGAGCCAGTTCACCATCCCCGACCACCTCCCAGGCGACGATGATCCCAGCTAACCACTCCAGAACGCTTTCCCGGGGTGGCTTACCGACCTTCATTATTTCCGCCGTCGGACCGTCAACTCGATCACTTGTTCCTGGTCCGGTTGCAGGGTCACTTCTTGGACCTTCTTGGGGATAGTAACCGCCCCCGCTTCGTGCCAAGCCCGCAGTCGGACGGCAGCCCCGGCTGGGGCACAAGGGATGTGGAAATTGCCCTCGGCATCACTGACCGCGGCATAGGGATGTTCGAACGCCCAGACATAGGCATTCATCCAGCGATGCAAGCCACAGCGAAGTGGAATGGGTTGCCGATCGACCTTCAGTCGAAAGACTTGTTCACTTGGTCGTCCCCCTGCAGCCTCCGGCGGTAACATCTTTTTGACTTGATTCTCCGGACGACTGCCCGAGAAAGCCGCCTCGTGAACAATCGAGGAATTATTGAGGACCCGAAAGCGCTGCCCGGTCGGTACGCGCCGTTGTGCCTTTGGATCGTAGGTTTCCGGATACAGAATGGTGACATGCGGGACGAACTTACATTTGGGCTGCTCAATCACCACTTCACGCGGCCAAGTCCGCTGAGCCGAGGGCTGGGCAGGAAAATACGTGCGGTTAGGCGGTTCAAGCCAAACGACGACGTTGGCAATGGCACGCGATTGACGGTTTACAACCCAGGTCTCATCCCGCAAATCAGGTGACTGGCAATGCTGCGCATGCGGATTGGTGCGGACATCAATCAAGGGTTGATCGGGGATCGGTTCGCCCACAAAACGTACCCGCCCACGCAGGCTCCCCCAACCCGTGTAGGTCCTTTCGCTCCGAGGATCTGTGACTCCCGTCGAATCGACGATCGCTCCTTTGGGCGTCTCATCTGATGAGGACAACAGCCACCAGGCGAGCGCCAAAATGCCAGCCAACGCCAGTAAGAATCCGAAACCCAGGCTAAGTTGTTGTCGTCGCATTCTTCCCCTTTTGCTTGGATTATTGCGCGTTTGCGGCACAAGCTGCGAATAATGGTACTATGGGACAGAGCGATTTTCCTTACTTCGCAAGGAATCGAGGACGGTAATGTTTTCCTCGTTATTTTTAGGACGGGCCTTCGGCATTCGACTCTATTTACACTGGTCGTTTTGGCTGATGCCTCTGTTTGTCTTCTTCGCCACCTTCGCCGAACAAGGGACTGCAGAAGCGGTTTTGATGGTCGCGGTGCTGTTGACCCTGTTTGCGTGTGTCATGCTCCATGAATTGGGGCATGCCCTGATGGCACGACAGTTCGGCGTCGGCACTCAGGATATTACACTCTATCCGATCGGGGGAGTGGCCCGGCTGAAACGGATGAGTGAGCGACCGATCGAGGAATTCTGGATTGCTGTGGCAGGCCCGATGGTGAATGTTGCGATCGCCGTGGGACTGGCCTTGGGCATGTACTTCGTCGGGCTTCCTCTCAAGCCGCGATTGGAAACCACACCTCTGATCGAGAATTTTTTAAATCGTTTATTGTGGATGAATGTAGGACTGGTACTCTTCAACCTCCTACCCGCGTTCCCGATGGATGGTGGGCGAGTACTACGGGCGATCCTAGCCATGGGCATTTCTCGGGTCCAGGCGACCCGCATCGCCGTGGCGGTCGGAACCGGGCTCGCCATCCTGTTTGTGCTCGGCGGGCTTCTCTGGGTGGGCAACCCCTTTTTGGCCGTGGTAGGTGTATTGATCGTCACCCTGGGACAGCAGGAACTGTCGATGGTTAAGCAGAAGGCGCGCTCCGCAGCGAGTCGTGATGCGAATCATCCTGACGCACCCTTCATCATTCAACCCGAACAGGTTCGACTCGCCAACGAAGGGCCAACTCCGCCGAGCCCGGGCTACTCAGGCGTTACCTTTGATTCGGCGAACTGGGCTTGGGTCGAGTGGCGTGACGGAGAACCCGTCCGGATCATGCCCATGGCCCGGTTTGACTAGTCATACCTGTCGGGATACCCTAGAGAATAGGTTAACAAATGCCTGTTTCTTTCTTGCTCGCGGGTATCACGATGCGTGTTTGCAGTCTCGTTGCTTTGCTACTCAGCGTTTGTTCGGCGGGAGCAGCGCCGCGTGTTCCCACCCCAGATCTGCAGGCTCTGCTCGACGCTGGTAAGTTTCATCACGCCAGTCAAGCACTTGAGGTCGCCTTAACGCAAACCCCAGACGATGACCCATTGCGTCTAGGCCTTGGCATGGTGCGTTTCTTGCACAGTGTCGAACGGCTGGGGCAATCCTTTCATGAATATGACTATAGGAACCTGGGCTTGCCTTTCTTTCGCCTGCCGATTCCCAAGAATCCCGAACCGAACCGACTATCGCATGAACGTTTTCGCCGAGTTTTTGACGATTTTCGCCGCGACCTGGCCCGGCCGAGACCACCCTGTCACCGATTACCGACCCGACGGTCAAGCTGACGCTGAACCTGGCCACCATTCGATTTGACTTTGACGGCGACGGCCAGGCCCACGACGCTTTGGACACGATCCTGCTCCGTTACCTAGGGCGTGGCGAGTTGGAGTTTCTCAAGGCCAACCCAAGGTTTCAGGTCGACCTGGATCGGGCCGATGTTGCCTGGATTCGTGGCTACTGTCACTTGCTCATGGGCATGCTCGACACAATGCTCGCCTTTGATAGCCGCCAGCTGTGGGATGGGTTCTGTGAAGTGCTGATTGCCAAGCCAATCAAAGACAAGCCAAGTCGGGATCCTTTGCAGGGGGTCGATATTCATCAACCAAGTCGATTGACCCGTGCTCATGGCCACTTTCTCAAGATGTGTGAACGGTCCCGGGAAACCTGTCGCTATGCGCTTGCCGAAATCGACCATGAGAATGAGTGGTTACCCAATTCCAAACAAACCTCGGCGTTCGGACTCAAAGTCGACCAGGCCATGATCGATTCCTGGCACGAACTATTAACCGAAGCCGACACCACCCTCACCGGCAACAAACTTCTGATCTGGGATCGCCCCAAGCAGCAGGGATTCGATCTGCATGCTTGGGGATGATGAATCCCCCAGATCGTATTCGGTTCAGAAACTTCGACCAACAATTCCAAGCCTATATCAAGCAAGACACCTTGGTCGATGAAGCCGTGTGGCGTCGAGCGGAAAATGTATTTGGCGGCAATCTTATCGGCTTCACAGTCTGGTTCAATTAATCTCAGGGCCAACAGACACCGACATGAACCCCTGGCCGTGGCCGTGGGCGGATCACCCGGATCGGACGGTGGATCACATGAATGGGCCGTTCGATGACGGTGACCGGCGGGGGGCTGGGCCGCACTACCACGGGTGGTGGCGGGGGAGGTACGGGAATGCGCCGCGAATTTTGCATCTCGAGGATCACCGCATCACTCACCTGATTCTGTTTGAGCCACTGCAAATCTGCCGCCGACAATTGGTAGGTCGAGCCAGTGGCCCGGATCTGATTGATGATGACCGGATCACTTACTCCCTGCTGAGCCAAGCCCACGACATCGGTCAGGCCGAGCGGGGGTGCCGCATTGGCCGCAGCGGCTTGCGCCTCGGCCGAGGCCAGGCGATATTCCATTTGTTGCTTCTCTTGTTGGTCGATGTCATTCCCGATCAAGCCACCACTAACCCCTCCAATCGCTCCTCCGATCGCAGCCCCTTTGCCAGGATCGCCAGTGGCCAGACCAATCAGCGCTCCGGCTCCGGCTCCTAAGCCTGCTCCAATCCCCGCTCCTTTGCCGGTATTGGATAGACTCGAGCAACCCACACCTAAAATCACCAACACCAAGCTCAAAAGGCTCCAAGCGGGCCGGTTCCATCGGCTTCGTTTCATGATTTGCTTATCCTCCACCCCGATGACCGCGCTACCATGTCGCAGGCCTCGCGTAGCGTCAAGCCCAAGTCCGATCCGGTCGAACTAGCACAAGAAGGTGTGGCGTGGCCAAGTTTGCGCATCAGCCAAGCCCTCGCGTGCAAGAATCGCCTCGGTTTATTCGTCAAGGGTGCGACTTCCCATTTTGATCAGATCGGTTGGCGTGCACGGTTTCTGCAAGAATCTGTCGAGGTTCAACTGGGAGAATTGAGCATTAGGTGCCGAGAATCGCCTTGTGATCCGGTCCCAGAGAGCAGCATCGACGACCGTTCGATTCAATGAAGTCCCACCGTCCCTACTACTTTGCAGAGAAAACCGAATTTGGCTCCTCGAGAGTGCCCCGTTATGAGTTACAATATCTTCTATAATGTCGAGCGTAGATGCATCCTCATTGCGATATGCTCCCTTTCCTGTTCGTCACCGTTCGCCCATTGCCGCGGAAACGAGGCGTCATGATGAAGCCCTTTCTTCCCGAACCGGCTACGGAGAAAGGAACTGCCAATCTCCGTGAACTGTCCCATGCACTCATGGGGTTGCGTCACGAGCTTGTCGCCATCGTCCACGAGTCGTCGGGGGTACTTGAGACGATTCACCCATCATTTGCCGCCAGTGCGCAAAATCTCCTACAGTATTTAGTTTTTCGTCGGCACGATCTGCGGCCGCTACAACAGCAGCTCGCCGAGGCAGGGCTCTCGTCGCTGGGCCGCGCCGAGGCCTGTGTTCAGGCCAACGTGGATGCGGTTCTCTCCGTGGTGCAGCAGCTTCAGGGCTTGCCCGAGACCAAGCCAACCCCAGTCCCACCGGTCGACTTCGCCACCGGTGCATCCTTGCTCCAACAACACGCCGATCGACTTTTGGGTCCGACCCGCCCAGATTGTTCCAGCCGGATCATGGTGACGATGCCCTGCGAGGCCGCTGAGGATCCTGGCTTGATCGACTCGCTAGTTGAGCATGGGATGGATTGCATGCGAATTAACTGCGCCCACGATAAACCCGCAGTCTGGCAACGCATGATCGAACACCTTCGCGCCGCAGAGACACGGCATCGTCGATCCTGCAAAATCATTATGGATCTGGCGGGTCCGAAGATCCGCACCGGCCCGCTGGACCCCGAGCGATCCCCCAAAGGACGTCTCAAACTCCAACAAGGTGATCGGCTGATCGTCACTCGGAGCCCCAAGCCGGGGCGACCTGCCAAAATCGATCCTCACGGTCAGGTCGTTCGTCCGGCCTGCTTGAGTTGTTCGTCGCCTGAGGTCTTTGATGATGTGCGTGCCGGCGAACGCATTCTCTTCGATGATGGCAAGATCGCCGGAGTCATCGAAACGGCTTCCCCGCAAGAATGGTGCGTGCGGATCACGCGCACCAAGCCCGAAGGGGACAAGCTCCGTGCCGACAAAGGGATCAATCTTCCGGATAGTCATCTACGCCTTTCGCCGCTCTCCGCCAAGGATCGAACCGATCTGAACTTCATCGCCCAGCATGCCGAGATGGTTGCCCTGTCGTTTGTCAGCTCGGTCGAGCATATTCAGCTCTTGCGGCAAACCCTGGATACCCTCGGCCCGCACCGTCCGGCCATGGTTCTCAAGGTGGAAACCCAACGCGGCTTTGAGAACCTCCCCGCACTGCTGTTCGCGGCGATGCAAGAGTTCGCCTGCGGTGTGATGATCGCCCGTGGTGATCTGGCGGTGGAATGCGGTTTCGAACGACTTGCTGAAGTCCAGGAAGAGATCCTCTGGTTGTGTGAGGCCGCCCATGTTCCAGTGATCTGGGCTACCCAGGTGCTTGAGACGTTGGCCAAGCAAGGCCTACCCTCTCGAGCCGAGATCACCGATGCTGCGATGGGGCACCGTGCGGAGTGTGTCATGCTCAACAAGGGCCCCCACATTGTGCGTGCAATGAGCGTACTCGAAGATATTTTTGGCCGCATGCAGGCGCACCAGACCAAGAAACGTGCCATGCTCCGTGCTTTACGGCTGGCCGATAGCTTCTTGAACAGCTAAGCCGTGGGAACGCGTAGCACCGCGGGGCCAAGTACCTCAAGACGGGGGGTGACACCCAGCCCCGGTTCGGTGCTCGCGGTCAGCCGGCCAAACTGTCGCTGTGGGGCTCCCTCGGCGATCGACACCGAAACATAACTATTAAAATCTGTGCTGCTGAAGTGCAATTCCGGCGGGGTACTCTGGGCCAGGTGCGCAATCGCTGCGGTGACAATGTCGCCTCCCCAACTGTCCTCCAAAGTCATGGCCAGCCCCAGCTCGATGCACAGATCACGCACCTGGCGTGTCCGGGTCAAGCCACCGAGCTTGCTGATCTTGAGGTTCACCACATCCATCGCTTGATCCTCGTGCCCGCGCCACACCATTGCCAGTCGGTCCATCACTTCATCGAGCACGAACGGCAGCGGACAATGCCGTCGCACTGACAGGCACTCTTCATAGTGAAGACAAGGCTGTTCGATATAAACATCCATGTTTGAAACTGCCTTCACCACGCGCATCGCCTCGTGCTGACTCCAGCCGGTGTTGGCATCGGCCACCAGTTTGTCCCCGGGCTCGAGCACTGCGGCCACAGCTCCAATCCGATCAATATCGGTATCTGGATCGCCGCCAACCTTGAGTTGAAAGCGGCGATAGCCCTCGCTGCGATATTGCTTGACCCGCTCCGCCATCACCACAGGAGCTTCCTGAGAAATCGCCCGATACAGCCCCACATCATCCGCATAGCGGCCACCGAGCAGCGTACACAGCGGTAAGCCCGCCGCCTTGCCCAGAAGGTCCCAGCAGGCCATGTCGATGGCCGACTTGACATAGGGATGGCCCTTCAAGGCCGCATCCATGCGACGATTGAGCTTCTCCAGCTGACACGGATCCTCCCCGATCAACTGCGGCGCCAGCTCGGCCAACCCGACCCGGACCCCCGCCGCATAGGCCGGTAAATAAACCGGCCCAAGTGGACAGACTTCGCCGTAACCCACGAGTCCTGCGTCGGTGCTCACGGCGACGATGGTGCTATCAAAAACGGCGACCGACTTTCCGCCAGACCACTGGTAACTCCCTTCATGGATGGGTAGATCGACCTGAAAAGCCTCAATGCAGGAGATCTTCATGACCGCTGGCTCCTCCGTATAATGCGTTATCAAGCAAGCCTCACTGGAAGGTTTCCCAATGCCCCCACTGACTCTCGAACAGACACAAGCAGCGCAAACGCTGATTGACCTGGCCTTGGCCGAGGATTTAGGAACGGCCGGCGATCGCACTAGTCAGGCCCTGCTCCCCACCAACTGGCCCGGCCAGGCGGTCATCACCGCCCGTTCGGCGGGAGTCGTGGCCGGCATGCCGCTAGTCGAGATGACGCTCGCAAGTCTGGATCCTCTCCTCCGCGTCAACCCGCTGGCAAGCGACGGCGACCGTATCCAGCCGGGCCAACCGCTGGCTCAGTGCTCCGGCCCCATGCGCTCGTTGCTCAGCGCGGAGCGAACCGCCTTGAACTTCCTGCAACGTCTCTCGGGCATTGCCAGCCTTACCCGGCAATTCCTTGATGCTGTGGCGGGGCTCAACGTGGCCATTCTCGACACCCGGAAGACTACGCCAGGCTGGCGACGACTCGAAAAGTATGCCGTTCGGGTGGGCGGGGGGAGCAATCATCGCTTTGGATTGTACGATGCCATCATGATCAAGGATAATCATCTTGCTGCCTTGGCCAGTACCCACAACGCGATTGACGAAGCCCTCCGTCGCGCCCACGCCCATGGGGACGGCGTCCCCATCATCCTGGAAGTCGACGACTTGACGCAACTACAGAAGGTGCTTCGGTGTGCGGACCGCCCCGACATTATCTTGCTCGACAACATGAGCTTTGACCAGCTCCGCGAGGCCGTCGCCCTTCGCAATGCTCACGCCCCCGATATCTTGCTCGAAGCCTCTGGAGGCGTCAATTTACACACAGTTCGAAGGATCGCCGAAACCGGGGTGGATCGCATCAGTGTCGGTGCCTTAACCCACTCCGCGGTTGCGCTGGATATCGGGTTGGACTATGCGTGATGATGCCTGAGACAACATGGCAACTACCCACTCAGCATCTGGGCCAGCAGGTGTTGGTGTATGACGCGGTGCCAAGCACCAACGACCTGGCCGCTCAGCTCGCGGCCGACCCCGCGCAGGCGGGGACGGCCATCTTGGCCGAGGCACAAACGGCTGGGCGCGGACAATTCGGCCGGCGCTGGCAAGCCCCGGCGAAAACCAGTGTCTTACTCTCGGTGCTGTTGTTTCCGCCCGAGCCACTTCAGCGGCCGGTCATGCTCACCGCCTGGGCAGCGGCGGCCGTGGCGGCTACGATCACGCACTTCACCCAATTCGCCGCGACGATTAAGTGGCCGAACGACGTGCTGGTGGAACAGCAGAAGCTGGCCGGAATCCTGATCGAGCAGGGTCGGGGGACGGTGGTCGGCATCGGTCTGAATGTCAATCAAGACGCTGCGATGTTTACCGCAGCCGGCCTACCCGGGGCGGGCTCGATGGCGATGCTCACGGGTCAGAGGCTCGATACCGAAGCGGTCGCCCGGCAGTTGCTGGACCAGCTCGACCGAACCTATGGACGGCTCCTCACCGGCGATCCAGCGTCCATCGAGCATGGGTGGCGCACCGGCTTGGGGCTGGAGGGACAACGCGTCGAAGCCACGCTGCGTGAGGGGGGGGTCAGGCAGGGCTATGTGCAAACCTTGAGCTTTGATCAAGTGACGCTCGTCAGCGAAACCGGACAGACATGGCAGCTCGTCCCGGAAAATATTCAGGCATTAAGGCGTCTGTGACCGGTCGGGCTCGAGCTCGATGCCAAGAAACATGCACTCCTCGCGATAATGCTCTTCACACAAAAGTAAAAAGCCGTCGGGATCCTGAAAGCCTGCCTTCGGCCCGACCAGCTCACGACCGCAGCTGACACAAAGAGCGATCCGGAGACGACAACGATGACACTCGGTCGCATATCCCGGCGTCACCAGATAGGGAAGAGAGCAGCGCGGACATGGGTTCCTTGTGCTGATCCCTGCTGATGGCTTGGCGGTGATGTACCGGTACAGCCGTGTCCCACCCCAGAGCAGCAGCAGCAGCGATAACAGGAACGCCAGTATTCGGTCTCGATGCACAGCGCTCCTCCCGGAGGTAAGCGGCAAACAACTTCTTTAGCCTACCTCCCTACCCAGTCGCTTCCAAGCGCAGTGCCGTGATCGCGGTGTGGATCGATCCAGAAGAAAAATAAATACTATTATATTCACAGATATATGCTATCAGATTGGTTCTCCACACTCACTCGCTCAGACGGTCGCCAGGGCCAGTTTCCCGCGATCGAGTTGGACAATGCGGTCAGCATACTGATCGGCATCGGCCGCATGGGTCGCCACGACCACACAACCGCCTTCATCGCGATATTGCCGCAACAAGGTGAATACGCTGGCAGCATTCGCCGGGTCAAGATTTCCCGATGGCTCATCGCAGAGCAAAATCGGTGGCCGGTTGAGCATCGCTCGCGCCAGGGCCGTCCGCTGTTTCTCACCCGCACTTAAAGCCATCGGTTTATGCCACTGACGATCACTCAGTCCCACCCGCTCGACCCAGCTCGCGGCTTCCGCTCGAGAGCCCAGCGGACGATGCAACTGAATATTCTCCAGGACACTCAGATAGGGGACGAGATGAAACATCTGAAAGACAAACCCCACCGTGCGAGCGCGAAAACGTTCGCGTTGTCGCGTTGACAGACTGTACAACGCTTGGTCCGCGACCTGAACATGGCCACTGCTTGGATGTAGCAATCCGCCTAGGATGAACAGCAACGTACTCTTGCCACAGCCGCTCGGCCCCTTGATACAAACCAGCTCGCCAGCCTGGGCATGAAAATCGACTTGATCCAGCGCGCGCACCTCGCCCAGGGGACCATGGTAACGCTTGGTAAGGTTGGAAACCTGGATCATCAACCTCACTCCTGACGCAAGGTGTCAGCGGGATCCTTACGAACTGCGATCATCGTTGGCACGAGGGTCGCTACCATGGCAAACAACGGGGCAAGCGCCAACGCCCAATACAACAGGTTTCGATCCGGTCGGATGGCCTTGGCTGTGACTGGAAAAAGGCTCGGTCCATAGACGAGTGCCAGAGCAGTGCCAACTAGATAGCCCAACACACCACCAAGCAGTCCGAACCATAGCGCCTTGCCCAGAAACAGCCCAGCGACGGTCGTCGAGCCAAAGCCAAGGGCCCGCATGATGCCGATCTCGCTGGTGCGGGCACGCACATTGGCCATGGTCAGGACACTCACCAAGATGGCCGCGACGGCCAAGACCATCGGCATGGCCAAGGCAGCATAGTTCTCAATCATTTGCCGCTGCTTGGCTCGGGCATCGGCCTTGATGCTGTCGAGCACCACTTTGGCCTCGGGCAGCTGGCTTTCGATGTCCTCGCGGAGAATTCCCAGAGGGTTTTCCGAGGCGGTCATACATAAACAATCGATTGCCTGGATTTCGTTGATTCGACCGGGTAAATCCAGGATCGTTTGGGCATCTTTGAGGCTGGTAACGATCCGCAGGTCATCGCGGGTGCCTGCCTCCGGCATCACACGCACTACCTCGAGTCCGACTCCTTTGACGGTGAGGGTGTCGCCCCGATCCAGGTTCAAGGCATTGCTGAGGTGGTGGCCGACCTGCGCGGTACCCCGCTGCATCAGCGGACTCATGGGGGGTTTCTTTTGACCAGGCGGGCAGTACTCCGGGGCAAGTCCGGTGAGGATCGCCTGCTGGCCCTGGACCTCAATTGGCTGATGCAGCGTGGCGACCAAATGATTATAGTTTAGCCGATCATTCACCTGGAGCCGTGCTAACAAGGACTCAGGCATAGTCGGTCGAGCATACCCTTCAGAGAGGTACTGACTCAGGTCGGTTTCACGCGGAATCAGGCGAAGATTAAAGCCGAGGTCGCGGGTGACCCGCCGGGTCTCCCGTGCCGAGGCCTTCCAGAGCAGTTGAAAGCCAACACACACCGCCGTAGCCGCTGTCACCGCGAGGATGCTTAACGAAAAGGTCATCCAGCGGTGGCGAGCTTCCTTGACGATCAAACTCAAGGTTTGCATGGGTAATCCTCGGGAATCCTCCCAACCTATTCCAGCCCCATCGGTGGGTTTGCTTCCCAATCAGTTTCGACGACGTCCGAGGATCCAAATCAGCAGCGCAAAGGCGACCACCACGGCGAGCAGCATGGCGAGCGACACGCCCAGAATTCGCACCATGCCTTGGGCATCGCCCGCCGCGACGTGCTCGGTGCCGTCCTCGACTACCTTGTCTTCGGATGGGGCGGCTTCCAACTTACTCATGGGAATGGTTGCGGGAGGCGGTGGACTTTCTTCGGAGCGGTTGATTGTCTCGGTCGGCTTGGACGCTTCGGGAGTAGCATCTAAGTCGAACTCCTGGTACCCAGGGACGATCCCCATACCCACCGCGGGTGCGGCCTGCCCCGGGGGAGGACGCTTGGCTAGGATCTGTCGGATCTCGGCCTGCACTAAGGGATTGCCTGGATCAAAGCCTAACGCCCGTACCGCCTCTTGCTCATCGCTTGCATCCCAGTGGTGCGGCAACACCAGCCCACGCATGTAGTCCCGATCCAGGTTACATTCGCAATCCTGCCCGACCAGATGCAAAGGCCGCAGCAAGTTCTCCACCTTTCCTCCGGGCACGGTGAGCACTTTGTCGAGACGACGACAGCGGCCGAACAGCACCGCCAAGGTGGCGGTCTGTGGATCACGATCGCCGAGCCCTAGACTCCAGAGCAAGATCGCCTCGCCCTTGGCTTCCTCAGGTGTGATGGTCATCAGAACGGGAGGGTTGGCAATCGGCTTGGGCAAGAAAGGCAACGACGCCTTGATCTCCTCGATGGCCTGAGTCGCCAGCTGACTCGCCTGGCGATTGATCGCGGAGTTTTCACCCTCGACAAGGAGGATCACACTATGCTGAGCCATCGCGGCCTCTAGCAGCTTCTCCCGCTTGGGTGAGGTGATGATCGGCTTGAGTGAGTCGGCAAGACCCTGCTTGTCGACTGCCTTGGCAAGAGGGATCAATCGCGATCGGTCTCCGGGACCGACCAAGACCGCCACCGGAAGCGGTTGGTCGGCGAGTCGATATTTGGCAAGGTAGGTCTGCGCCGCTGGAATAGGTTGGTCTAACGGGCAAAACACCGGCTGCACATTGCTATCACGCAGCAGAGGTTCAATCTCCTTCACCAGTTGCGGACGCTCGGTCGCCGTCACCACGAGCAACTGATATGGGGCAGGCTCCAAGTCGACAAAGCCCACATCGCGGATGGTGTATTTGCAGGCCAGAGCAACTCCGCTCACGATCAGGCAACACACCACACTGAGCCACCAAGATTGACGCATGCGATTCCTCCGGGATTAGCGATTCTTGGGGCGGAACGCCAGCGAGGTTTCCATCCACGAACCACAGCTACAGCCCCCGCCACCCTCTGGCGACAGCACCAGTCCGCAAGCAGGAATGGTGCTCAGCCAGCAATCGGGTCGCAACCGGGTCCACTTACTAGCGGTCGCGGCATCACGATCCCAAACGGTGACTTCGCCGGCGCGGAAGATTAGCGTGTTGATACTGCATGCGTAGGTACCACACCCCCCTTTCGGCAGGGTTTCTGGAAGAAGCTTGCCGCTGGCCAGATCAAGGACGCGGGGCCGGACATAGACCTTGCCTCCAACCACGGCTGGTCGCGACATGTGTCCACCATGGTCGCCGTTTTGCCAAGCAAAAGTCGTCTCCCAAAGCTTGCGGCCGTCCTTCGCGTCGAAGGCATAGGTGTGATACTGTTTCTGGGAGGCCATGATTACCAAGCGATCTTCGGCATGGAGCATGTAGAAGACCACCGTGCCATCGACAGTGTCGATGGGCTGATCCCAGACTACCTTGCCGGTATCCAAGTCGAGTGCCATCAGGTGTTGCTCTTGCCACAGTTCCGGCAAGCCGACACGACGAGTATCACTCTCGAGAACTTTTGGATGGCGACATTCGACGAAGAAGACTCGGCCATCGGCGATGCTGATGGTGGGGTGCAGAATGACCCCGTTGTGGTAGGTCCAGCGGGTTTTGCCGCGCGCCGGATCGAGACTGAACAGTTGATCGCTACAAACCGGGAAGGTTACCTCTCCTGTCTGGGAATCATACCAACCGCTACTTGCACCACCCCAGTAATTGGTATGGGACGTTCCTTTCTTCACCGAGCTACCGACCAGATGCTCGTCGACCCGGGCCAGATAGCCCCACTCATACGGCCAGTCCCGTGGCCCCTCCAGCACGGAGTACTTGGCCACGACCTGGCCCGTCGCGGCATCAATCTTCCAACAGCGATCGCGAATACTCAGGTAAACAAACTCCGGATCGACACACCAGTTCCCACAGTCGCGTGGCATATTGAAGCGGGCTAAGGGAGGAATCTCCAGCGACCAAAGAATGCTGCCGTTATGCGCATCCAAGGCAATCAGCCGCTCAAGTCCCTGGACAAACAACCGCCCATTGATCGACAGTGGTGAAGGTTTACGACCATTACGGTCGGGCTGGGCCCGCGGTCCCGGTCGACCGATCCACTGCACCTCGAGATCGCTAACCCCATGAATGCCATTGAGGTGCTCCCCGGCGAAGGCGGCGTTGTCGGGAAGGCCATACAAGTGCGACCATACACCCGATTTGGGCAAGGCGGGCCGAGTCCACTTGAGCCAGCCACCGGTGGCATCGACCGTCACCGAAGGCTCGGTTGTGCCCGCATAGCGATGCAGTTTCTCACGGTTCTGTTTAAGCAGCCCCAGATAAGCGACACCACCATCGGGCCGCACCAGATTTGCCACTTCGGCAAACTTCGCAGGCATCTCGCCTGTGGTGAGCATCGACTCGGACACCACCAGGTTGGCAAAGGCATCGGTAAACGGCAGCCGATCCAACGCCTCCACTTGATAGATGTTAATCCGGGTTCCATAACACTTCGCTTGCCGCAGTAGTCGGCGGGCATGGGCCACTCGAGCCGGATCGGTATCGACGCCGATCACCTTTAGCCCACTCTGCCGGGCCAGTTCGTAGGCCAGTTGCCCCTGGCCGCAGCCGAGCACCAGACAGATGCCCTGCTGGACATCGCTCGCCTGCAGAATCGCCCGGGCAGCCATCCGGATCTTGTCCGACTGGGCATCATCCGGGTACGGATCCAGCTTCCCGTCGATCGGTGGCAGGGTGTAGTTAAAAAAGGTGTCGCACTCATAGACCTTGCTCCAGGTGCGTTGCTCATCACCCGGAAGCCGAAGTAGGTACTCGTATTGGGTATCGTTGCGTAGACCCGTCAGCGTCACCGAATGGTCGGTGGTGGCAGCTGCATCATGGTGCCGTTGGATTCGCCGTTCTCCCAGGCGAAGCTCCAGCGTGGTCGCACAGGGTTGTTCGGTCTGATAGGTGACGATCGCCATGGTGGGGCTGGTGAACTGTAGATAGGGGCCAACTTGGGGTTCGACCGCCAGTAACTCTTTGGGCTTCTTTGGAAAGCGATCGCGCGTTTGTGTGTGCAGGTCGGCGATCGTCGTTGCAGACAGGGCTCGGTCGTACAGCCGAACTTCGTGGAGTGCGCCGTCGAGGGGAAAGAACTCATCCTTGTCACGGTACGCCCCCATGACAAATGGCGCCTCGGGGGGATAATGGATGTCACCGTTCGGTTCGTTCGAAGTCACTTCGAGCTTGCCGTCGACGTAAAGCTTTAACGTCTGTCCGTCGTAAGTACCCGCGACAAAGTACCAAGCCTTTTTGGTAAACTTCGTCTTCGCTGTCAGGTAGGTCAGGCGGGCTGGCCCCTCCTTCCCACAGACGGCCACGCCGAAGTGATCCTCGAGATAGCCGAGCAGGAAGCCGCGCTCGAAGTCACCGTTGTCCTGAATCGCACCGATGAAGCTGCCCCAGGTCTTGGGCTGATCGACCCGGACCCAGGCCATAGCGGTGAACGCTCGAGTGGGAACCTTGGCCTCAGTGTGCTTGCCGGCGATCTGCACGAGGGTGGTGCTGCCGTCGCTGCGTAGGGCTTCGCGGTCACCCAGGCGGATAAAGTCGGCATGCCCCTTGAGCATGCCGTTCTGGGTGCCCGCCTGGTCAACGAAGTGCCCGCGGACCAAAGCGTTGCGTTGGAACACCCAGCGACCCAACAGACCTTGTTCCTTGACTTCCTCGATCGGGGCCAGCGGCGCTTCGCCCTCCACCGGGGCCGTTTTCTGCGCGGCTTTCGGGGCCCGCTTCTCGCCCGGACGGAGGCAGGCGACCTTGCCCTCGTCGGTGGCGATGAACAAACCGCCGTCGGCCACCACCAGTCCCTGGGCTTTACCCAGCACTGGGTAGCGGGCGATCAACTCGCCGGTGCCGGCCCGAAACGCAGCCACCTCATCGAGCCCGCCCGCGAACAAGGTATCCCCGGCTAAGATCAGGTCGTATGGGTGCTCACATGGGGTCGTCCAAATCGGCTTTTTGCTCTTACGGTCAATTGCTGACAGCTGGGTGTCACCAAGGACATAGCTCACGTCACCGTGCACCACGATCGCGTTGGCGCCTTGAAAGGCGGCTAGTTTGGCCGCGCCCTTGACGTTGCTATCGGTGATCCAGCCCGTTTTGTTGCCCGGGCCGTGTAAGACGCGGTCATCATCGGTGACCAACACAAAGCTGCCGCCACCGCCGGAGAGTTGCTTCCACTTCGCCCCGGTCTTGCGCTCGAACAGGATCGGCGGCACGCGGCCTTGCGGGGCGATCAGGGAAGTCAGCGAACAGAGCAGTGGTCCTTCGAAGGTCACCTGTTCAAGTTGTCTGACGAATCGTCCCTCCCCCTCCACCTTGCCGCTGTCAGCATCCACCGCACAGAGGTAGCTGGCGTCCCACGGGAACAGGCCAGCGGCAAAGTACGCAGTCCCGGCATCCACCAGGATCCCGGTGCGGATCGGAGCCATCGGAATGAACTTGCCCTGGTGTAAGATCAGTCGGCCAGCCTCGATCGGGCGAAACTTCCAGACCAGTTGCCCGGTCGTCGCCTCGACACAGTAGGCTGCGCCATCATCCGAACCAAAATAGAGCTTGCCGTCATGAAATGCTGGAGCAATCCGCACCGGCCCGTCGGTAATATAGACCCACTCTTCTGCGCCGGTCTCAGCGTTCAGGCAATGAACCGCATCGTCCACGGTCGAGCCGAAGTAGATCCGCCCGCCCACCGCGATCATGTGAAACACCGGGTCGTAGTTACGCATTGAGCGTAAGCCGCGGATGCCAGCGTAGGCGTCCCACTTAGCAGGGCCGGCCCAGGCGCGTTGCGGCACGCCAGGGGCGTGATAGGTCCACTGTGGTTGCAAACGGTCTGCTTCGACACTCTCGGGCGTCTTGCCGCTGCGGAAGTTGTCATGGCGGTAGGTCGGCCAATCGGTCGCGTGCGCGTGGCTGGCCCAAAGACAGACGACCAGCAGCACCGTCCAGTGGGGACGGCGAGTTCGCTCGAATTCCATGGCACAATCTCAGCGGGGGAATGGGGTTTATCCTCATAATTTGATTTAGGCATTGACCCCCTTCCAGGCAAGTCTGCTTGCAGCTTCTGCAGCTGCGTGCTAGACCATGACCATTCGATTCGCTTCCTTAGCAATGGAGCCTGATGCGTTTGCTGGACATGGTGCTGTTTGTTCTGATCTGCTTTGGCCATACCGCCTTTTGGGTGGCGTTGATGAGCTATGTGTATGGCCGCCCCTGGCACCGGACGGTGTTGTTCGCCTGGAGGATTCTGACCGGGGTGTGGATCCTGGCGGTACCCTTATTCCTGCTGTTGACCGGGAATTGGTCCATGAGCAAGCAGCTGGCCGGGTCCTCGGCATGGAATCCCATCTTGATCTATGAAGGTCTTTGCCTCTTTTGGGGAGCGGTGGTCCTACCTTGGCAAACCCTCCGCTTGCAGTTCCGCCCCACGCCCGAGGCCATCCGGCAACAGAGCAGCTCGGTTTTCGATGTTGCGAAGGAATACGGGAGCAAGCCGACCGGACCTGGACGCAAGGGTCTCATCGCCCAGGCACCCTGGAATCAGCTTTTCCAAGTCGAGTTTACTCACCTGGAGCTTTGCTTGCACGAGTTACCCACGGCTTGGCGAGGCCTTCGCATCTTACATCTGAGCGACTTGCATTTTCACGGTACGCCAACCCCGGAATTCTTCGAGCGGGTCTTTGACCATTGCCGCGGTCTGGGGACGCCCGATCTGCTACTCTTGACTGGGGATTACGTGAACGCGGAGCACTGTTATTCCTGGATCACAACCTTGCTCGGCCCACTACAATGGAAGGAGGCCGCTTACGCAGTGTTAGGGAACCATGACTGGTGGGTCGATGCCGAGCGGGTGCGTCGTGAGCTGGCTGGGCTGGAGATCCATGTGCTGGGCAATGGCTGGCATGCCCGAGAAGTTCGTGGCGAAACGTTGGTCATGGTCGGGAATGAAGGACCCTGGTTCCGCCCAGCTCCCGATCTGAGCGATTGCCCACCCAGCTACCGGATCGGGCTCAGTCATACGCCGGACAATCTGAACTGGGCTCGACAACATCAGATTCGCCTGTTGTTAGCCGGGCATAATCATGGCGGTCAATTACGTATTCCTGGCTTTGGCTCCATTTTTGTTCCAAGCCGGTATGGCCGCCGCTATGACCAAGGGACCTTCGTCGCTGGATCGACGGTTATGCACGTAAACCGGGGGCTCAGCGGCAAATCGGTATTACGGTATTTTTGCCGCCCGCAGGTGACCTGGATCACCCTGGAAACGACGACATCGGAATGACCCAACCACGTATTTTGCTAACGATGGGCGATATCGCCGGGATTGGTCCGGAGGTGATCGTCCGCGCTTGGCCGCACCTACTGCGCCACGCGACACCGGTCGTCGTTGGAGATCGGGCCTGGCTTCAACGTACCATCGACTCCTTACATCACCGGACCCGAGTCCAACCGATCGAACACCCTAGGTTCGGGCAGCCGACCCCCGAGCAGATCCCCTGCTTGCAGTCCACCGACCAGAACCTAACCGATGTGCGGCTTGGCCATGTCTCGGCTTCAGCGGGAAAGGCCGCTTATGACTTTCTGTGCGTCGCAATTGATCTGACCCTCGCAGGGGAAGCGGATGCCATCGTCACTGCCCCGTTGCACAAGGAGGGGTTGCATGCCGCGGGCCTCCACTACCCCGGCCACACAGAAATTCTAGCCGAGCGGACCGGCACTCAGTCATTCGCCATGCTATTACATGGTCCCCGGGTCCTAACCCGCCATACCGACCATCCTGGCTGGTTGACGGTAGCGCATGTGACCTTGCATATGGCCCTGCGTGATGTATTTCGCCACCTGAGCAGCGAAGCGGTCCAGGCCAAGATCGAACTACTCAACGGAGTGCTTCCCCGCCTGCAGTCTCATCCGCCCCGTATCGCAGTGGCCGCCCTCAACCCACATGCCAGTGACGGCGGCCTGTTTGGGGATGAGGAGGAGACCATCATTGCACCGGCGGTACTGGCGGCACAACGAGCTGGCATCGATGTTTCGGGGCCGTGGCCATGTGATACCCTGTTTGTCCGTGCCGATGCTGGGGAATTCGATGGCGTCGTGGCCATCTATCATGATCAAGGCCACATCGCCATGAAATTGCGAAGCGGCTGGCATGCCGTCAACATCACCGCGGGCTTACCCATCATTCGTACGAGTGTGGCCCATGGTACGGCCTATGACATTGTCGGCACCGGCCAGGCCGATCCGGCAAGCATGATTGGTGCCGTCGAGGTTGCCACGAGGTTGGTGAAGGGGTATGGACAGGAGCATAAGCTGGATGGAAACCACCTTCTATCTGATCCGTCACGGAGCCACCCAGGCCAATCTGGCGCACCCGTATCGTCTGCAAGGCCGGTCTCGTGATCTGCCCTTGGCCCCCGTGGGAGTGCGCCAGGTCGAGGCAAGCCGCGCCCTACTCGCCAGGATTCCTTTCGCGGCCTGCTACACTTCCCCCATGCACCGGGCAATGGAGTCCGCTCGTATTCTCTGCGAACCCCATTCGCTTATCCCGACCACCCTGGATGACCTTACCGAGTGTGATGTGGGACGCTGGGAGAACATGACCTGGGACATGATCCGCGCCGACGACCCCGAAGGCTTTGCCCGCTTCGAATCGGACCCGACCCGACCCTATCCGGACGGTGAATCATTCGCGCACACCCGCGACCGCGGCCACGCCGCAGTGGAGTTGATCCTTTCGCAAGCACCAGGCCAGAAGATCCTGGTGGTGTCGCATCATGTGGTGCTACGTACCTTGCTGGCCACTTGGCTCGGGCTGCAGATCGGCGAAGCCAAGCGGGTGTCGTTGAGCAATGCGGGGGTGTCGGTCGTCGTCCACAGCCCGGGAAAGCAGAGTGAGGCGTTTAAGGTTGGAGTCGTTAACGCCAACCTCCATCTCAGCGAGTCGGGTTAGAACGGCCAGGATCCGCATTGCCAGCCCGAAATCCCACTCTCGAGTGCGTAACCGGAGGGAAGCAGCAGTCTATCCTGGGTGGTCAGCCCCAAGGTGGCTTGCAGCCAGGCCAGACTCCGGAGAGTGACTCCCAGTGGTCTCGGGAACTGGGTAGTGCGC
The DNA here is from genome assembly GCA_964410665.1 of uncultured Alcaligenaceae bacterium. Classification (GTDB taxonomy): domain Bacteria; phylum Planctomycetota; class Planctomycetia; order Gemmatales; family Gemmataceae; genus CAYPIE01. The sequence continues at coordinate 20,724 of CAYPIE010000001.1, read as the reverse complement.
CGGCCATTTCCCAGCCCAGCACCAAGAGCCTGGTGTTGGGGTTGGGAGGCACTCTGCAGTCCGGACTATCTACAATCCTAGCGGAAGTCATTCGTAACGACCTCCCCACCGTTGGTGGTGATCATTCCCCGAAATACTGCCTCATTGATGTCATTCGGGATGAGCCGCACCGAGACATCGCCGAACAAGGTGTGGAAACCATCCTCGAATAGAGTGCTCATCCTGGGCAGCGGCCGATCAGGAGCAAACGGGAATGGCTCGGGCTTGGTCCAGGTAACTGGCTCCGCAGCTTCGACCGCCATCACGGTGTTCGACAGGCCATCCTGGACACTGGCGAAGCGGGTACCTCGTTGCAGCCCGAACAAGGTTTGCGGGCGATCTCCGACAAAGACGCGATAGCGGGTCTTACCGCTCTTGGTTTCCTCGATCGGGGCGCGCGAGTGGGCATAGATCTTTGGCATCCTCGGGATCAGCCGCTTGTTGACCGGGTGATCCCACGGCTTGCTTAGGTCAAATTGCCGGTAGAGTTCGCCTGCCTCGATGTAAGGCAGAATGGCCACCCGCCAGCTCAACAACGGCTTGCCATTGGTATCGCAAACCGCCGCAGGCGGGAAAAACTGGTGCACATCGTGGTAGTTATGGAATGCCAAGCCGATCCGCTTGAGGTTGTTCTGGCTCTGGAGGCGGGCGGTGGCCCTGCGCACCTGCTCGGCCAGAGGCAGGAGCATGCCGGCACTCAGGCCAAGTGTGGTCATGGCGGTCGTCAGCGGGCCCCTTGGGACGTCGACTTGAAGGACCAGAGCGTTCCCCTGAAGCTGCAGAGGGAGGTCCAAGAGTTTGGCCTTGTAGGTCTCGAGTAAGCCCAGGACGACCAGGGCAGCCGCAGCCTGAGGCATCTGCTCCACCGGGTTCGAGTGTGTCCGCCGGGAGTTGCCCAGGACGATTTGCTTGAGCTGTTGCCTGCTTTGCTTGAGTAACTGTTCGAGGTAGACGAGCCCGAGCCGGGCAGAAGCCTCGCCCTCCCGGGCCCGCCGGCGATTCGCGAAGTCGAACTGTACCTTAATCCGGACGTCCTTCCCAATTTGCATGCCCAGGGTAAGCAGCTCGGCCCGGGCCAGAGGCTGGAACGCAAAAGGGATCTTCTCGAGCATCTTCTCCGAAAAGAGGGCACCGTTGATGCCCAACACCACCGAACGGGTCTTGGTAAGCTCCATGGCCCGGCGCAATCGCCCCGTATGGCTCGGCTCCGCGGCTAGGTACTTTTGCATCGTCTCCGCGGGACCAAACACTAGGGTGTTCGCATCGGCCAAGAAGTATCCACTTCCCCCGCGGCGATCGAGAATCAACTCTCCGCGGGGTGTCGCGACTCGTGGGCCCTTGACGATGGATTCGGCAAACGCCCGTGGGTCGATCGGTTTACGCAGTACCAAGATCACGATTGGCAGCGGCCCGCGCCTTAAGTCGAAGCTCCCTTCGGGCAACAACACGGTCATCCGTTCTACCGATGAAATACGCGGTGAAAACCGCTGATCAAACCCGGACAGTACTTCAGGACCGGCCTCCAGCACGATGTCGCGCAGTTCTCGCATTGCCTCATTTTGCCAGAGCTCTGCAAGGCGAACATGCACCAGGGCGAACCCGTCGGCAGGAACCAGACCCATCTCCTTCGGAGTTTCTTGGGCCCTGAGGGGTTGTTGACCAACGAAAGCCAGGAGTAGCGTGCAAATGATCCAACAACGCATAGGCCTTCTCCAGTGAAGTGACGGGAACAGGACTCCATCCCTTGATGGAGGTGTGTAACTTCGTTGTAAAGTGCGACTGCCCGAGTTGCAAGTTTACTCCGTTGCCGTTCACGGTTGCTTGCTACCGAATTCGATGGCTTCCCGTGAAACCGACACGTCCTTGCCCCGAAGGTGCTTGTCGAAAAACGCTTGTAGCCGTGCGGCAACCTCCGCGCGGGGGAATCCGCCATGACCGCCACCTTGAACGGGAACCAAGGTTGACTCCACCCCCGCTTCCTTCAGAGTACGGTGTAGGCGTTGCGACTGGTCGAATGGCACGAGCGGGTCCTTGGTACCGTGGATAATCAGAAACGGAGGGTCCTCCTTGGAGACGTGAGACGTCGGGGACGCCTTCCGGGCAGTTTCCTGGTTCTGTTGGATCGGCCCGCCAATCAGCCTGGACTCCGGAGAGTCAGCGTTGTTGTGCCAGCCCCCCATGGACAGCAACTCGGTCGGGCCGAACAGGTCGACGACGCAACGGACCTTGCTGCTCTGGTTCCGATGGCGACCAACCGAGCCTTCCAGCTCCGCCACCTCCCCAGCGGTTCCCAACATGGCGACCAAGTGTCCGCCAGCCGAAGGTCCTACGGCCCCGATCTTGTCGGGGGCAAGATGGTACTTCTTCGCGTTGGCTCTTAGCCAGCGTACCGCTGCCTTGCAGTCATGAATCTGCGCCGGCCAGACCGCCTCACGACTCAGCCGGTAGCCTACCGAAGCAACAGCATACGCCCCAGTTTCCAGCAGCGGGAACAGGAGTTGGTACCCGCGACGCTTGTCCCCTTGTCGCCAACCTCCGCCATGGATGAAGATTATGATTGGCAATGGCGTGTCGTCTATGGGTGACTTCGGCAAATAGAGGTCAAGCGTCTGGCGTGGGTTGTCGGTTGCGGCATAAGGGAGATTGAGTTCGGCATGGACGGTTTCGGGCACCTGCATTGCCTCCTCACGCAGTTGATTGGCCCGATGACGGGAAAACGCTTGGTCCTCCGCAGCGGTGATGACACCGTCGTTGTTGGTGTCAATCCGGTCGAAAAGCGGGCCGGGAAGCTCATCCTTGGTAAGCTTGCCGTCCTGGTTGCGGTCCAGGCGCTTGAACGGGGGGCTCGTCTCCTGGGCTTGAACGCTGACCACCACCATCAGGCTGATCAGCAAAGTCGCGTGACATTGGCGAAGAGTCATCGGGATTGCTCCACAGAAAGCTTGTTCCACGGGGATCGGTTGATGAGGGTTTGAACCCTCAACGACGAATTGGGTTCCGGACACTCCCCTGGTCTCGTCGGGTACGCACACGGTGGGCTCAGATTCAATGGTCCGAGGCACTACCCGATGACGGACACGGTACGCACATGCGTGCCAGTCGACCGCCCGGAGTCTTCGACAGTCATGCGGCCAATGATATAATGGATTAACGATCGTGATGAGTAGCCACCCGGGAGGCCTGAGTGTGGCCACGTAATGTTCTTCACTCGAGCGGGGACTCGAAGCCATGCGCGGTCACGAACTCGTCAATCGAGAGCACCAGACCAGGCATGACTTGACACGATTACACAACCTCGTGTAATAGTGAATTCAAGGAGAACAGCACCATGCCCCAGAAAGCGATGAGCCTGCCTGTCACTGACATTTGCCCGCCCGGGCCGTCACAGACGCCCCTGGCCAAGCGTCCGCTGTTGTCGTTCGTCGACGCCGTCAAGGTAATGGCCCTGTTTAAAGTGCTTGCCAATGACACGCGTATCCGCATGTTACACCACTTGCTTCGCCACGGGGAAGCGAGCGTCACTGACCTGGCGGATACTCTGGGTATGAAGCCCCAGGCTGTTTCGAACCAGCTGGTAAGGCTCTCCGACACTGGCATGGTCGCCTCACGCCGTGAGGGGAACCACGTGTATTACCGGGTCGAGAACGGCTGTGTTGCTCCCTTGCTCGACCTAGCCTTGTGCCTGATGCAATCCGATGACTGTGTCACTTATCCCTCCGGAGGTCGCCATGAGTAAATCCATCGAAGAAGTCGTGCGTGAGAAGTATGCCGCCGTGGCAGCCAGCTCGCTATCGAATACCAGTCAAGGGGTCCAGGCGGTCGCCGCGGCGTTCGGCTACTCCGCGGAAGAACTGGCGTCGATCCCGGCCGAGGCCAACATGGGTCTATCGTGTGGCAACCCCACGGCCACGGCCAACTTGCGGCCTGGCGAGGTGGTCGTCGACCTGGGTAGTGGCGGCGGGCTGGACGTGTTTCTCGCGGCGCGCAAGGTGGGTCCCACCGGCAAGGCGATCGGCATTGATATGACTGCTGAGATGATCGAGCGGGCCCGGACGAATGCCGAACAACAAGGGTTTACCAATGTCGAATTTCACCTGGCCACCATCGACCAGCTGCCTCTGCCCGATGCCAGCGTCGATTGTGTCATCTCCAACTGTGTCATCAACCTGGCCCCGGACAAGCCGGCGGTGCTACGCGAGATCTTTCGGGTGCTCAAGCCCGGCGGCCGAGTGGCCATCTCCGATATTGCCTTGAAGCAGGAACTCCCACCTGAGCTTGGCAACGACCTGCTTGCTTATGTGGGTTGCATCGCCGGGGCCGTCTTGATTCCCGAGTATATCGACCAACTGGGCCAGGCAGGTTTCGAGGCGGTCCAAGTCGTGGACACTCAAAAAGACCTCAATGCCTATTCCGCGATCGAGGGATCCTCAAGTTGCTGCGGCCCCGCTGTGTCTTCGGACAACCCCCTTGCGGTAATTGACTCGGGAAGTTGTTGCGCCCCAGCCCCTCCAGAAGACGTGCACGAGGGGTTAGCCGCGTTATTGGCCAAGTACGATGTCAATGCCTATGCCGCGAGCGTGCAGGTGTACGCGCTTAAGGGGGCGTAATGCACCGCAAGCTGCTGGCCGAAGTGTTTGGCACATTCACCCTGGTATTCGCCGGGACCGGGGCCATGGTGGTCAACGATCAATTTGGTGGCGTCGTCAGCCATGTCGGCATCGCTCTGACCTTTGGCTTGGTGGTCCTGGCGATGATTTACGCCATCGGTGAGGTGTCCGGAGCGCACATCAACCCAGCGGTCACGCTGGGCTTTGCTGGGGCTGGACGGCTGCGGCTGGGAATGGTATTGCCATACGTGAGTAGCCAACTGATTGGTGCTTGCTTGGCCAGCAGCGTGCTACGATGGTTTTTCCCGAGTCACATGCTACTCGGCGCAACCCTGCCAGCGGTGGGCCACTGGCAGGCATTCGCTTTCGAGTTCCTACTGACTTTGAACCTGATGTTTGTCATCCTGCGGGTCTCCACGGGGGCCAAGGAAAAGGGAATTACCGCGGGGATCGTGGTCGGCTCCGTGATTGCTGCAGCGGCGCTGTTCGCAGGACCGGTGACCGGCGCTTCGATGAATCCAGCCCGCTCGCTGGGACCGGCTTTGGTGAGTGGACACTTTGAGCATTTGTGGATTTATTTATCTGCGCCTGTCCTGGGAGCCCAGGCCGGGGTACTGCTGGGCGCCATCATCGTTCCAACTGGACCACCTGAAAACAAGGAGATCCCATGACCCAAGAACCCAAACGCATTTTGTTCGTCTGCGTGGAGAACAGCAACCGCAGCCAGATGGCTGAGGCCTTCGCCCGGATGAACGCCGGCCCCGGCATCGAGATCGCCTCGGCGGGCAGCCGCCCATCGGGACAGGTCAACCCTCGGGCGGTCGAGTTCATGGCGGAGCTTGGCTATGACCTTAACAAGCACACATCTAAATCTATAGATGAATTTAACGGGACTGAGGTCACAGTGGCAGTCACCATGGGCTGTGGCGACGCCTGTCCAATGGTAAAGGCTCAGCGACGAGAAGACTGGGATATTCCTGATCCGAAGGAGCTACCTCCGGACCAATATCGTGTCGTCCGGGATTTAATTGCGGACAAGGTTAAAAATTTATTAACAAGTCTAAATTAATCCATCTCTTGGTTGGCAGGACCGACCAAGCCTTCTCGGTCAGCCTTTTTGGGTTTTGATGGCAATTGTCCCCGAGGAGTAGGAAGCGTCGATCCGCTGCTTTTGCATCAAGCAAGGCAAGAAGAATCACCTCCCCGGAGTTGTGTACTGCGGCACTTTAGCCTGGGGCTCGATGGGGGCGAGCTGGCGATGAACAATGCACATCAGCCCCGTGTGATCTCCCCTACTTGCTTTGCGTCTTGAAGACCTCGTTAAAAAGCATTTGCATGTGCTGCCAAGAACGTTGATCGGCCTTGCGGTTATAGGCGACCCCGTTCAAGCCAGACTTTTCTGCATTGGGCACGGTAAAGCTATGCTTGGCCCCGGCATAAGCGATGAACTGGTAATCGACGCCACCTTTCTCAAGTATATCGAGCAAGCCTTGAATGGTTTCTTCCTGAATGAACGGATCGATGGACCCATGGCAGATCAGGAGACGGGGCTTGACCGCCTTCGCTTCCTCCAGGTTCGGTACCATCAGCCCACCATGAAAGCTGACCACCGCATCGAGATCGGCACCCGCAAAGGCCAGTTGCAGTGTGGTCGAGCCACCAAAGCAGAAGCCGATCGCCGCAAGTTGCTGGGCATCACACATCGGCTGACTTTTCAGCACTTCCAGTCCCTTGAGGGCGCGCTGACGCCAGGTCTCCTGATTATTCCGCACCTGGCCCGCCAGGCTGGCCGCCTCCTTCGGATGTTCAACGACCTGACCGCGACCATACATGTCTGGGCAAAAGGCCACATAGCCAAGTTTGGCCAACATCTCGGCCCGCTTTCGGGCATGGTCATTGAGCCCCCACCACTCGTGCACCACGAGGACGCCTGGACGCTTGCCTTGGACCGAGTCCTCCCAGGCCAGGTAGCCCTTCAAGGGCACCCCGTCGTGTTGGTAGTGAATCGTCTTGGTCTTCACCTCTGCGCGTCCGATCGTTACCATCGCCAACGCCATTCCCAAACTCAGGTAGAAACGTGTCATCGATGCAGACTCCTAAAATGACCTTGATCCCGTCGCAAAGATATGGATAGAGGATGCCCTACAAGGGGGCTAGCGAGTCGTTCACGGCCACGAGGTCCGGTACACTACCCGGTCCGCCTGCCCAGATCACCTTGGCGGTCGGAAAGCTGCGATGGCAATGTCCTAGATCACGAGGGAATCTTCATCAACTTGGTAGAGAGGTTCGCGATTCCAACGAACCAGCACCATGGACAAGAACGATATAGACCCCCTCAGTTGTGCAACGAGACAAATTTTCCTTTTTTCCGAATTCCCTAGAGCCGCAATATATTGTATATTCACATCAAATCTAAGGAGGGAGCGAAAGTAATCCAGGGGAATTCCTGGAGAAAGTGTTCTAGAATTGTCGAAGTAAGAACAATATTCGCACTCTGTTCACCCTGACTTGGGGTGCGAAACCAGGGGAGACTGTGATGAATCCGCTAATCCTACCGTTGGGAACGCCCAGTCAAGAGCCGAATCTTGAACTCTTGCGGAATCAAGGCTGGCGAATTGGAACTTGTAAAGGCAATTATTGCGTAGCTTGGAAAGACCACACCGAAGTCCTTCTGGTCTGGCGCGAGGATTCTTGGCAAGTCCTCCAAGGACGAGGTGACTTCCTCCGCTAAACACCCTCCAAACCATGGTCGCGATCCTGCTTCCAATGCATAGCAGGATCGCGCTGTGTCTTCGCCTCAGCTTGAGGCTGGCCTCGAATCCTCCCCAATGATCAATCTTTGGCTGCCCGCTGGGAGCGGACTTGTGACCACTTTTCGCGAAAGCCAGTGAGCTCGACTTCCTTGTCTGCAACGGCCGCTCGGGCCAAATCGATTTCGCGTTGGAGACTTGTGACTAACGCTTCGGCTTCGCTACGACTTGCCGACCCGGATTGTTCAAGCTGTTTCAGGGTGGCCTTGGTGGTGGCGAGGAGCATCTCACGACGTTGTAATGTTTGGCGTGCTTGATTGAGTGCCGCCTCCCGTGCGGTCATTTGCTTCGCCAATTCGGCAGGCGTGGAGTTTAGGATGATCTCCATGACTGCGTACTCCTGTTCAAGCTGCTTCACCTGCAGGTTGGTGGTGCGCGACTGTTCTTGGACAAGGCGAAGCGCTTGTTGTTGGGCAAGCTGGAGCTGCTCCAACGCGGTCAGTGAAGCCTGGATATGCTCGATGGCCTGTGACGTCTGAGCGAGTTCCGATTCCCGCGCGGCGACCAACGATTGCTGGCTCTGGGCAGTAAGCCGCGCGGCTTCGAGTTTGCGTTGGAGGATGTCTAACTTGCGAGTGCTGGCCAGAGGCTTCGTCTGCCCAGGTAGCGCCTGGACAACTTGCGGCATTGGGGCAAACTTGATTGGCCAAGCGCGCCACTGGCCGCGATAATTGCCCCCAATCATTAGTTTGGTCGAACGGCTGACAGCAAGCGCGGTAACCTGGTCAGCGAGATCATCAAAACGCTGGCGTGGCTTGCCATGGGCATCCCAAAGACACACGGTCCCATCGCGTCCGGTGGTCGCTAGGGTCGACGGTGTTGGGAACGCGAGGGTGAGCACCCCCTTCGCATGCGCTTGCCATTCTCTCGTTTGCTTCAGAGAATGCAGGTCCCATAGGCGAACCGAGCCATCTTCACTCGCTGAGGCGAGTTGGTCGCCATCCGTTCGCCACGCAAGGGCCGTCACCCCCGCCGTATGCCCGGCCAGATTCCCAAACTCGGCTCCACTGGCAGCCTCCCAGACAAACAAGCTGCCGACCCGATCGCCAGAAGCCAGGAGCAGCCCATCGGGGCTAAACGCCACACTCCGAACCCAGTCGGCATGCTTCCGAATGCTGTAGCGTTCTTTACCACTGACTGTATCCAGTACCTTCACGGTTTTGCTTGGTCCACCAATGGCCAGCGACCGGTTATCCGGGGACAAATCGGCGGTGAGGATAATGTCGTATTCATCACCCAGCTCCCATTTCCGTTCACCGGAAGCCACTTCCCAAACGATGACTTTCCCAGACTGAGCGCCAATCCCGCCCGCGGCAAACACCAACGAGCCATCCGCGGAGAAACCAACGTCGAAGACATCCCCCTCTGGGAAGGGCAGCGTTGCGATGGACTCAAGATCCGGAAGGCGAAGCAGATGCACCTGCCGTTCGCCAGAAACAGCCACCAGCGGTTGTTCGGGGTGAGCGGCTATGGCGGTGATGGCCACTTTCTGCGTGGGACCGGCTTGTTGCTCGGTGGTAGGTTTGCTTTCGCTGGCTGGGGCGGAAGGAGAAGCAGCCTTTGCCATGGCAGCGGGGTCAATCTTCTCGACCAGCCCTCCTTCAATCCAGCGTTTGAGGGTGTCGATGGCCCGAGCAGGAATCTTCGGGCTATTCGGGGGCATCGATGGCCGTTCGATGTGCGCTGTCAACGTATACAACAAGCTTTCGTCGGGCTTGCCCTTAATCACCACTTCCCCGGAGTCCGATCCTTCGAGGATCGCTGTCAAAGAGGTCAGATCGAGTCCACCGCTAAGGCGATCGGGGTTATGGCAGGTGTTACAATGCCGGCGAAACACCGGCTTCACCTGATTCTCAAAGGCAACCACGCGATCGGACTCTGCCCAGGTGAGACCGGGGCCGGCCACCAATCCAAGCACTACCAACACGCCAACGGTGCAAGCCTTCATCCGTAGACCACCTTGAGGTAGGGAGCGAGTCATCGCTACAGAAACCACCGGATCAATGGTTAAATAAAAACTCTTTCGAGTTCAGCATGGCCCAGAACAGATCTTCAAGCTCCTCCGCAGGCGCTTCTGTCCCCTGCAACAGACTGGAGATCTGCGTCCGTTCCTTGTCGGTGGGCGACCGGGAAAAACAGCGTAGGTACAACTCCTCTGCGACCTGGAGAGGTGTTTTCCCGTCCTTTAATTGCTGCTCTACGAACGCCCCGTCGCGAATTTTGGCCTGGATCGTCTTGCCGTTGATCAGGTGCAGCGCTTGAGACAAGTTGGGCTCGACTTTGACCTCGCAGGCACAGGGGGTTTGACGCGTGCCGCGGCCAAAGGTGGTCAAGAAGTAGTTGGACACTCGAGCGTCGTATAGATGGACCGCCCGTGTGTTCTCCGGTTGCCCCGGGAAACGCGTGGGTGCATTGGTGGCCTGCGACAGACAGTCCAACAGCACCTCGGCCTGGACCCGGCGAATCTGAGCGTGCGAAAAGTTACGGTCATCGAGGAGATTCGTCGGGTTTGTTTTAACCGAACGCTGGTAGGTATGCGACCGACAGATGTCTCGGGCCAGTTGCTTGAGATCGAACTGATACTCCACTAGATGCTCTGCGAGGGCATCGAGGAGTTCGGGATTCGTCGGCGGATTGGACACGCGCACATCATCGACGGGATCGACAATGCCACGTCCCAGGAAATGGGCCCAGATCCGATTCGCGAGATTTCGTGCAAAGAAGGGATTGTCTTTGGCAGTGAGCCAGTCAGCCAAAACCACACGGCGGTCTCGCTGGCCAATCCGCGGCACATCGCCACCGAGGAACTTGGGGGTGACCGACTCTTGGTGGACTGGGTGCGTAATCTCCCCTTCGGCCTTGTTGTAGATGGTCAACTCTCGAGGGTCGCTGGCTTGCTTGTAACCGACCTGGGCGAAGAAGGCAGCAAAGCCGTAGTAGTCATCCATGGTCCAGCGGTCGAATGGGTGGTTGTGACACTGGGCACACTGAATCCGCATCCCGAGGAAGACCTGGGCGACATTCTCGGCCAGCACCGTGGGCGACGTCTCGGTCTGGTAGTAGTTGGTGGTGGGCTGATGGAAGGTGCCCCCGCTGGCGGCAATGACGTTGTGGACAATTTGGTTGATCGGAGTTCCTTGACGCACCTGATCCCGCAGCCACTCCGCGTACAAACGAATGGCCTTGTCGCTGGCGCCGTTGATCGAGCGAATCTGCAGCATCTCCGCCAACTTCATGACCCAGAGATCCTCGAACTCCGGACGTTCCAGCAGCCGATCGATACATTTATTTCGCTTCTCAGGGTCTTGATCCGCGAGAAAGATGCGGGTTTCCTCGGGAGTGGGCAGCACGCCGAGCAGATCGAGGAAAACTCGACGCAAAAAGGTGGCATCATCGCACCCCCCCGATGGGATGAGGCGTAACTTGCGTAACTTGAGGTGGACCAAACGATCGATGTAATTGGCCTCGGGCACCTCGGGGAACGCAAAGTCGCCACGGCTGGGTCGCACCATCACCCGACAGTTCTCGGTGAAGGTGGCAAAACGCGCGATCACCGAGGTTTCCCCCACCCCCTTGGCCGTCACTTCGCCTAGGTCATTGACCACCACAAGGTTGTCATTGTTGGACATAAACTGACAGAACCGAGTCACGTCCCGGTCCGTGCCGTCGGAGTAGTTGGCCTGTACCAGGAGGCGATGCCGTGGTGCGGCATCGCCAAGAATGATCTCACCCGGCACCACACGAATTCCGGTCGGTTGGGCGACATCCACCGGATCGTTGGGGGCACCGGCACGAATCCAGTCCCGCAGCACCGCGTGCATCTCACTATCGCGATCGAAGAGCTTCCCTCCGGTGTGTGGCACCGTCCCTAAGGACTTTTGGATCAGCAGACATTCATCTGGACGGGCCAAGTTTAGCCGTCGATTCGGAAGTTCACGGGTCAGTCGGTAATGATCCCCAGCAGGGTCAAAGCCAAAGAGTGACAGGCGAAAGCCGTCCTTACCGGACGCCGCGCCATGACACTTGCCACTGTTACAGCTGGCCTTGGTCAACACCGGCATTACATCCAAACGAAAGCTGAGTGGGTGCTTGGTCTGAGCATTCTGAACCTTCAGCGGCACAGAAACCACTTGCTCACCCAAGCGAACTTCGAGCACTGAGGTGCCATCGCTTACCGGAACCAGTATCCCGGCATTCACTTTGACGAGGTCGGTTCGCTGGACCTTGATCTCTGCTCGGTCCGTGACATCGACGACGGTGCCATCGCGCGCTTGTTGTTGCACGATCAGCCCCTGCCGATCACGCGGGGATTCCAGGGTCAGTCGCTCGGGGTAAACTTGCAGTGTGACAGGAGCCTGAGCCCGGATCGCGGCGACCGGCACAAGGCAAAGCAAAAGCGGCAGTACCAGTTGTCGGTCAGTCATCATGGAGATCATTTCCTTGGCGGCTTACGGGGGAACTCCGACGACCGTTGTCGCCGCAGCAGTTCGAGTCGACTGAGGGGTCGGCCTTGGGCGTCGAGTAGCTTTTCGCCCGGCGCAGTGACACGAAGCAATCCGGGCCGGCCGACATTTTGCCTGAGGGTAGCTTGATTGACCGGAAAAGTGACCACACAGAACACCTCGTTGTAGTCATCCGGCAGCGAGGCTTCGGGTACAGCTACGGTGAAAGTGAGCTGGCGCTGGTCACTCGTGAAGCGTACCGGGGATACCTTGAACGAGGGGGGTAAGCGATCGAGGGTGGCCGTTGCTTCGCCGGGGAAAGCGGGTAATTTGTCGAGGGTCACCTGGAGCGTCCCCGTCTTGCCCTTTTCGATGACCCCTGGGTTGATTTGTCCAGTGATCCAGGGTGCGCCGATCTCCAGCCAGGTGAGCTCGGAGGCAACGCGGACATAGCCATCCCCGACCGGAGCCTCGGCCTGGGCAACCAATGGCCACCTGCCTGGCTGTGCTTCTGGAAGGGTTTGGATGGGGTACACGATCGTATCCTGGTCGGCGGGGATCGTGACGCGATTGGGACCCTCTACCCAGGGTGCTAGTACCGGCAGGGTCACCTGGATTGATTCGTTAAAGTCGGCCGCTCGCTCCACCCGGATCTCAAGGTCCATCGAACCATCAATCCCCAATGGGACGGTAGGCGGCGTGAGGCTGAGCCGGAATGGGACCGGATCGACCACAGCAACGGCCAAGCGGTCGAGCAGAATGCGGTGATAGAGCGTATCCGCAGTGCCGTGCACTAGATCGATCGAATGTCGTAAACGGGCAGTCAATGGCATACTTCCCTGGGTCAGGGATCCCTCGATCGTCGCCAACTGACTAGCGCGCGGAGCATTGTCCGCAGCGGAAAACACGATGGGGGTTGCGTGTGCATCGGCTGGGATGGAGTCATGATGAGCGATCACACCCGCAGGAAGGTCTCCGACTTGCAACCGTACCGGCCCCGCACACCGATGGCGACGAACACCGACGAAATTTAGAACGCGGTTGCCCCGTGGCACACTGACTACCTGGCTCTCGTTGAGCCGCTTCTGCACCCGAGGTTTGAACAAGGCAATCTCCGAGATCGCCTCGGTAATCTCCACCCGATAAACCGATTGAGGACTCCCCTGATTACGTTGGTCGCGGACCCCCAGTAGATAATCGCCATCGGCCGGGATCTGTACCTCCAAATAGCTGTCGTGACTGAGACCATCATCATTGCGACCGAGCAGTTTCCCCTCCGCAGTGTAGACAACGATACTCGAATCGAGCGGCGAACCGAGGTCTTCCGCAAACAGCCGATAACGCAGCAGCTGACCCTTCCGGGCAGGATGGCGAAACCAATCCACATCCCTACCAGTGGAGATAATCCCATTGACCGCCACCGGGATGGTCATTTCCACCCGTGTCGCAGACTCCGCCTGATCATTGGGCTCGACTTCGAACTCATTCCCGAACGGTACGACCCGAAAGGGAAGGCCGGTGGGAGCAAATTGGTCATCTTGGCTTGGGTAAAGTCGAACGTGATCCGCCTTCGCCGCACTGGGGAGCGTCAAGGTCTGGGAAAACTCCCCGCGAGCATCGCCAAGGAAGCGAATCTCCGTCGCCTTACTTGCGGGTCCCCCATTCGGAAACGCAACCATGGGCCGAGGATAGTCGCCGACATGCAAACAGTATAACGATTGATCGCTTCCCTCACGATTGGTCTCGCGAATCTCGAGGAAGTAATCACCTGACTGTGGTGCGAGCGTTGTCAACACAGGATCTTGCCGGCCCAAGGCCGTGTCATCGACTTGGACGAGCACCTTCCCCGAGGCATCTCGCAAGGTCAGAATGGCGTCAAACAGCGTACGCCCTAGGCGGATCGCCTCCACTTCTGCACTGATCCGTTGGCCCTTGTTCGCGGTCAGGCGATAAACATCGACATCACCCGAGGGAATGGAGCCGTACACCGTACGGTTCCAGGCGAGCGGCTGAGCCTGTTCAAGGGTGTCATTCTCCGCCTGTTCTTTGACCACCGTAAAGGGGGTGATGCGAACGGTTTTGAGCTCAGAGATCCCCGTACGTGTCCGCAGACGTAGGGGGTGTTCACCCAAGGGACAGTCTTCAGCAGCCCGCAAGGTAACCCGGACTTCGGTGCCATTGAGACGCTCGATCCGTTCGGCTTTGAGACCTGGTCGGTAGAGGATGACCTGTTCGGGTCCCTCGAGTTGATACCCCGAAAGCAACACCGTAAAGGTCTTTGCGCGCTGCCCCACTGGAGGCATAAGTTCTTCCAGAGTGGGGCCCGCATTCATCGGCGATGTGGTCAGTGTGAGCACGAGAATGCTCCACCAGCCACGGCAGTCGATGCTTCTCACAGGATCTCCTCCGTCCGAGCGGTCGCCTCAGGAAAGTAGTCCCTTGACAACCTGGCCGTCGTAGACCAACGGGATCGGTCGATTCCCGGGAGCCATCAGGTCCTTGGTGTGGTCGATGCCCAGAAGGTTGTACAAGGTGGCCGACAGGTCCTCGACCCGAAGGCGATCCTTGGCGGGCTCCGAAGCGACGGCATCGCTTGCGCCATAGACTTGCCCGGCCTTGATACCGCCACCAGCCAGCACGATGCTGAAAACTTTGGGCCAGTGGTCGCGGCCAGCCGCCATGTTCACCTTGGGAGTACGACCAAATTCCGTGGAGACCATCACCAAGGTAGATTCCAGCATGCCGCGACGCTTGAGATCCCGGATCAGTGCCGCAAACCCTTGATCGAAGGCGGGCATCTGTCGTTCGATGCCACGGAAATGGAAGGCATGTGTATCCCACTGACCGAAGGTCACCGACACAAAGCGGACGCCGGCCTCGACCAGCCGTCGGGCCAGCATAAACCGGGGCCCGGCATAGCGGCCATATTCCTTCCGAAGAGCGGTTGGCTCCTTGGAAAGATCAAACGCAGCCCGTGCCTTCGGCGAGGCAATCATCCCGTAGGCCCGTTGATGGAAGGCATCCATCGCGTCAAGGACGTCTGCCTTCTCAAGGTTGGCGAAGTGTTCGTCCACCACCGAAAGCCATTTCCGCCGGCGCTGCAGACGCTCAGCATCGACGCCTTCGGGGAGGTTGAGATCGCGGACTTTAAAGTTGCCCCGCGCCGGGTCCGAGCCGAGGGCAAACGGGCCATACGCCGAGGACAGGAACCCGGTACCAGCGAATGGGCTGGTCTGGGTGGGGACACAAACATAGGGCGGTAACTCCCCGCGCGGCCCCAGCTCCATCGAGGTCACACTGCCCATGCTCGGGTAAACCAGCGCGGGACTCGGCTTATAGCCGGTAAACATGTTGTGTTCGCCGCGACCATGGTCGACTTCCGTGTGCGATACACTACGCACGACCGTCAGATCCTCGGCGACTTTGGCCGTATCCGCCAGATGTTCGCTAAAGAACACCCCAGGCAGCTTGGTCGGGATCGGCTTGAGTTCCCCGCGGTACTCGATCGGTGCATCGGGCTTGGGATCAAAGGAATCCTGGTGAGCAAAACCACCTTGCAAAAAGATGTGGATGACCGCCTTGGCCTTCGCCTCGATAGGTTGCGGATTGGCAGGGGTTGCAGCATGGGCTTCCAGACGCAGCAAATCGCCAAGTTGCAGGCCAAGACCACCGAACAGGCCAGCGAAGACAAACTCGCGGCGGTTGGCCCGCCGGAAATGGGCCGGATCGGCCTCCCAAGTTCCTTGCCGAGCGGACATCAATCACTCTCCGGGGTTAGGGAAATCGCCAACGGTGGCGATCACACATCGTAAAGCTGGTCTAGCGTTGCGTGAATTCCACGATCAATTGCGGTCGGTTTGCCACTTCGGGGTGCTCGGACCCATAAAAGTCCCAACCATTGCCGCCCGTGTTGAGAAACACCCAGCCATAGTTGGCGGTGCCATTGACCCAAGCCTGAACCGAATCGCGAACATCAAAGGTAATCGCTTGCTGATTGGCGGAGAGCTTGCCAAACGTAAAACCCTCTTGATCGCGGAGGGCTTCCTGACCGTTGGCCGAAACACCACCGATGAGTCGGTTCCAGGTGGCCGAGCGATCCCAAGGCACCAGCATGCGGTGTAAGTGGACCGTATTCCCTTGGTCGAAAGCCATCACCACGAGCTTCGCTGAGCGGATCGTGGCATGACGAGGAATCTGTCCAGGTTTGCCCCCAATAATAGCATCAAAGCGAATCAATACGTGACTCTCGCCTCCGTTATTGTTGCCATCACTGGTCAAGGTCCGATTTTTCTCAAGAATCTTGTTAGGAGCAAGTGCCCATAATTCGGTGTCAATCATGGCATCATAGCCCGCCACACCACGCTGAAACTGTACCCGCGAGAATCCGGGGGTGCTGGCTTCTTCGGCGCGTGGCGGATCAACGACCACCATCAAAAAACTGACTAGTACAGCAATCCACATTGTGCCAATTCCCAAGGCCTATACGACATTACGTCATCGTATTGCTATCGACCGGCAACGAATCAGTCAAATGAAGATCGTGTGTGGGATGGCTGGAAGGATCCATATGCGATCGAGAGTTGGAAAGATGGGATGGCCAGGAAAACGACCGGCCATCCCGAGTCGGCTTGCTTAACTGAGGTTACCATCCGGATTTAACGTTTGATTATTGCGGTCAAGGAAACGCAGGTAATCGTTGGTATCCACATCGCCATCATTATCAAAGTCAAAAGCAGCCTCATAGGACGGGTCGGTGAATCGACTCTGATCGGCCGCCAAAAAGCCTTCCAGGTCGAAGAGGTTGACCGTTCGATTGCCCTGAGGGATGGTCGGAGAATCGTCGCGGGCATCCCCAAAGAATCGCCAGAAGCTCGTGGTGCTTGGTAGCCCGGTGACCGGCAGTCCACCAGGTCCCCCCGATTGGAGGCCTGCGCCGTCGAGGGTGAGTTGATAATTCCCATCCACCAGTGAACTCTCCTCAACGCCCGGCTGACTGTTCAGGCCAATCAGCGCGGTGAAGTTCCCTGAGGCATGGTTGTAGCGTGCTGATTGTAAAGTCACGCTCAGGTTATCGATCGCCCCGCTCGGACCGCTGACCAAGTCCAAATCGACCCCGAGGTTCTGACTCGGATCCAGGTAGACATAGCCAGCAAAGTTAAGCTCAAAGAAGCGGGCTGCAGAGGCTTGGCCGGTAGGTCCATCGGGGATGGTGGCGTTCGGACCGGTCAAGAACGCCTGCCCGGCCTGAACCGGGTCCGACAAAACCTCTGGGTTACTGGCAAAATACGCGATCTCGCCATCGACCAGGCTCGCCGGAGTCAGCGTATCGCTCGCCGTATTGACGAAACCGAAATTGGGATTATCGAGATCGTGGAAGATGAACTGTTCGATGAGGATCACGTCGCTAGAGCCAAAATCGTTATTCTGGGCCGGGACATCCAGGGTGCCCAACAACGGTCCGGAAGCCGTAAATGAGCCTCCGCTATTCAGATTGCGAATCGCTTGTGCGACCGCGGGGGTGAGGATGGAGCGTCCACCTACGTCACCCGGTGGCACAAAGGCGGTATAGCCGGTAAAGCGATTGTTCCCGGCACTAATGCCAAGCGACGTGATGTTGCCGTAGATCGTTTGGCCGGCAGCCGTCTGACCCGCATCGACAATTGCTCCGTTTTCAACTAATAATCCCGTGGCAAAGATATTCATGTCCGGACCGGAGAAGTTCATGGTGTTCCCTTCGAGCAGCGCGGTGCCACCGGAGACCACCACGCCTGCACGATTCTCACCAAGCCCCACCGGAACGGTGTTGTCGAGAACTCGAGCTGATGCACCGCTCTGGACAAAGATGCCATTCGAATTGGGGTGAATGATCGTCGCAAATCCCGATACGGTGGTTCCGGTTGCGGCAACCGTTACCCCTTGTTCGGTAATCGTCCCCTGGGGGGTCATTGCAGCGTTGTAACCGGTGAGCACGGTGTTGATACCATTGAGCAACACGCCACTCCCCCCCGTCAGTGTACCCGTGATGCGAAGCGTGCCACCGGTCAGAGTCGTAAGACCACGATAATCGTTACTGCCCGCGAGGTCTTGTTCGCCAGTACCCAGCTTTACCAGATTGCCGCTACCGGTCAGCGAGCCGGTGAAACTGCTGTCACTATTGTCCAGGCCCAGGCTGAGCGTGGCCCCAGCCATAAACCCAGTCCCCAGGACGACCAACCCATCTCCACGAAGCGAGCCGATGGTCTCGGCGAAACTGTTTGGTAAGCGCACTTCTCCATCAACCTGCAATGGACTTAGATCGGTAAAGGCATCACTCAAGGACGCCGGGACGATGAATGCTACCCCAGGCGTCAGAGCATCCAGGATAATCGGGCCATTGCTGGCGCTGTCCAGAGCGGCTCGACCAGGAAGGAAGCTTTGGCTCAATGTGACATCTTGTTCGGTCCGCACCATCACCGTGCTCTGGGCCGCGGCTTGAAGGGTTGCCACAGCAATATCGAGGTCCAGGCTCCCTGAGCTTGCTTGCGCAAACAAGGTATCCGCAGTCACGTCGACTGTCCCCGAATTGGCCTGAATAATCGAGCCTGTATCCAGCAGCACATCCCCCGTGGTGGTCAGACTGCCCGCGGGGGCAAAGGCCAAATTCTCAAGAGTGATCGTTGCATTGCCGCCGCCAAGATCGAGCGATCCAGCGATTACCGCACCATCGGTCCCCGGCCCTCCGAGGATGTTCAGATCCGCAGAGAAGACACTCCCGATCCCTGCCAGATTGAGTTGATCATCACCGTCCCCGGCATCGAGGGTTAAGCTGCCTGTAGGGTTGGTAAAGGTGGTCATCTCCCCAGAAGTGGAGTCGACTACCGACTGCGTGGCCATTGTGGCGGCATCTAAGGTGATCGTCTCATCACCTCCCATAAAGGTGAACCGTCGATCGCTTGCCACAATGCTGTCATCGATGGGTTCGAGGCCTGTATACGTGATTGCATCGGTCGTCGAGCTCTCATAGCGAACACTACCATCCGACTCCGATGCATAGCGGTGCTCGACGGCGCTTGCGGTACCACCATTCAACACCAACGCATCCCCAGGTGGATTGAAGTCACCATCAAGGTCTTCATCCCCACCCGAGTAGGTAATCCCATCCATCGGATTGAATAACCCCGTGGTGGGATGGTTAATTACCAGTCGATCATCCCCATCCCCGGCAATGAAGGTAAGTTCGACCAAATTCACCACATCCACGGTCGTGGTAACGACACCATCAGTCGTGAGTTCCAGGGTAGCATCGTCACTGCTGTTGGCATCGATGGTCAGAGTATCGTCGTCGGCGGTGCCATCGATGATCAGCCTTGCCTTGTCCAGTGTCAAATCCTCGATCTGGGCGAAGCGAACGGGTTGATTCCCCGGAGTCGCCAGACTTCCCGCTCCCACCCCCGAAGGAGTAAAGGTGACCGCCGATCCCCCGGCGACAAATACCAGACGGTCACCTGGGGAGATAATCGGAGGTCCCCCATTCAGAACAATCTCGGTACTGGCAGATGGAGTGACCGTAATTGTGTCATCCCCGTCTTGCGCATTGAGAATGAGCAACTGGGTGCTGGTATTGAAGATTCGCGTACCCAGTGTGGTTTGGCTGCCCGTCACGTCGATCGTTTCTGACAGATCTGAGCCCGTGAGGATTACCTGGTTGGTCCCCCCTTGCCCGTCGATGGTCACCGGAGCGTTAATACCCACACCACTGACATTCACCGAATCATCCCCATCGCCAGCATTGATCGCTAGGGATGTCACCGGATTGAGGAACGTCCACTCTGGAGTGCTACCAGCAACCACCAGCGTGCTCAGCCCCGCCATGGCGCTGTCCGCAAGCGTCATGCTCTCAGACCCACCACCAAAGTTGAAGGTGCGGTCGGAAGTGATCAGGGAATCTTCGATATCTTCAACATTGGTGAACGTGATATTGTCGGAGCTTGCCCCATTGAAGCGGACCGTGCCATCCCCTGGAGAAACGGTAGTGTACTCGACGGCAGCAGCCATCCCACTCATCAATACGAGGGCATCCCCTGGAGGATTGAACATGGGGTCGGACGTTGAGGTACCGCCATTAAAGAAGATGCCACCCGGAGGGCCAAACACACCCATAAACGTATTGATTATCTCTAGCCGATCATCCCCTTCAAAGCCGTTGAAAGTAAGTGAGTTGAAGGTCGTTAGGGGCACTGACGGCCCCATCACGCCATCGGTGATGAGGACATAGGATGCCATGGTAGGACTTACGGCGGTGACGAGGAGTGTATCATCTCCCGGGGTGCCATTGACAAACTCGGGGTTGACCATTCCTACGATGACTTCTTCGATATTGGAATAGTCCACATCCTGGAGTCCCCCAGTCGTTGTGACCGTACCACTACCCGGCGTTGAAGGGTTATCCGTACTCGTTTCGCCTACTGGGGCTTGGACGACAAGGACATCTCCGGGTGCCATGGTCGGATTTCCGCCGTCGATCACAAAGGGTACGGTTGGGGTTGGAACAACGGTGAAGGTATCGGAACCATCACCCCCATCAACCGTGATCAACTCGATGCCACTGAAGGTCCCTGAACCGCTCCCAGCAAGCGTTAGATTGGTCTGGCTCAGGAAGAAGTCATCCTCCAAGTTGCTGCCTTGCAAAGTGAGGGTGTCACTCCCGATGCCCGCATCGACTTCAAAGGTCACACTCAGACCAGGTAGAGCGAGGCTAATCGAGTCATCTCCTACCAGGCTTACCACCTCAAAGCTCGACACCGTGCTGTCCAGCACAAAGTTCCCCGAACCGCTTGGCACCGCCCC